>DATLBY010000091.1:0-20892 GCA_035526665.1 Bryobacteraceae bacterium | reverse complement strand
GCGGCCAAACTGCCCCTCGACGATTTCTTTTGCTGTTATCACGATGACGGCGACGGATGCGCATGCAGAAAGCCTCTCCCTGGCCTGATTCTGCAAGCCGCCGCCCGCCATGAGATAACATTGGAAAACAGTTTCCTGATTGGGGACCGATGGCGTGACGTGGACGCCGGTGTTGCGGCCGGGGTTCGTACGGTTTGGCTGGATTACGGCTATCAGGAGCGGCATCCCCGGCATGAACCATCTGCGCGCGTGGCA
The DNA here is from genome assembly GCA_035526665.1 of Bryobacteraceae bacterium. Taxonomy (GTDB): domain Bacteria; phylum Acidobacteriota; class Terriglobia; order Bryobacterales; family Bryobacteraceae; genus DATLBY01. Next base: position 20,637 of record DATLBY010000091.1, on the reverse strand, counting down.
TCTTTGTCCGAGGCTGCTGAGTGGATCGAGAGCTTAGAACGAAGCGAGTAATTCCTTGAAGTCAGTTGCTAATCTCAATGTTAAGATTTTCGCTGATGGCGCTGAAAAAGTAGCCATGCTGGCCATGTACGCCGACCCGGTAATTCAAGGCTTCACAACCAATCCCACGCTCATGCGAAAGGCCGGTATCAAGGATTATGAAGAATTTGGGCGCGACATTCTAAAAGCTATTCCCGACCGCCCGATCTCGCTGGAAGTATTCGCGGATGACTTTGGTGAAATGGAACGGCAGGCGCGCCTGATTGCGAGTTGGGGTGAGAACGTGTTCGTCAAGATTCCGATCACCAATACACGGCGGGAACCAACGCTGGAGCTGATCTGCCGATTGACCCGTGCGGGAATCAAGTTGAACGTCACTGCTTTGATGACGCTTTGTCAGGTTCGAGATGCGGTTCGCGCTTTGGCCGGCGGGGCTCCTGCATACGTGTCTGTCTTCGCCGGGCGTATTGCCGACACGGGTAGGGATCCTGTGCCGTTGATGGCGGCGGCCGTGGAGATGCTGTCGGTGGAACCGCAACTCGAACTGATCTGGGCAAGTCCGAGGGAACTACTCAACGTCATGCAGGCCGATGCTGTCGGATGCCACATTATTACCGCGACCACTGACATCCTGAAGAAGCTTAGGGTAGTCGGCAAAGACCTGCACGATTATTCGCTGGATACGGTCCAGATGTTTTATGACGATGCGCGGGCATCGGGTTTCGTTCTCTGAGATGTTCATGATGGTCTTTTTTTTAATACGCCTGAACCACGCTCATATAGTTTGATCTTGGGGATATAAGTGCTGCCATTCGCGCTCCTCCTGTTTCTTTTTTCTACTTGGACATTTATTGGTTATACCCTGCTCTCTTTGCTCTGGTCCCGGCGCAATTTGTTGCAGAATCTGCTGCTGGCTCCTTCGGTCGGAGTTGGATTGATCGTGGTTCTCGTCTTTTGGCTGAATCGTGCAGGCCTGCCGGTGTCGCGCTTCGGCCCAGCGCTCTTCCTAAGCTTACTGGTGGCGGCCGGCTTGGCACACCGACGGTTAAGAGTTCCCATTCCATGGCGCCCTTATCTTCCGTTTGCAGGCATCTTCTTGCTGACGGCGCTGCTAACCGGTGGGCCCATGTTCGAATTTGGCTTCAACTGGCTCGCCTACTGTAATGATGATATGGCAAACTATGTTCTCGCTGGACACCGGTTTGTGGAAAACTCTTACTTCGAAGCCTTGCCATTGCGCGACCTTCTTACCAATCGCGATCTGAGCGCATATTACTGGGAGGTACACGTCGCCGAGGGAATTCGGTCCGGATCAGACTTGCTGCTCGCGTTCGTGATCAGTTGGAGCAGGCTAACCGGACATCAGGTGTTCATGCCGGTGATTCTGGCCTTGAATCTCGCTCTCGTCAGCGCTACGGGCGCGCTGGTGATGCGGTCGCGCAAATTTCGTACTGCGGCTATGGCCGTTTGCCTTCTGGTGGGACTCTCCGCCATGAATAGCCTCGGCACCCTTTTGCAACTTATAGGGCAAGTTTTCGGACTGATGATGCTCACGTCATGCGCTACCTTGTTTCTAAAGCCGCCTCCAACGGGGAATTTGCTAAAGCGCGTACAGATTTCTTTGTTGCCCGCTCTCCAGTTTGCAGCTACTTTGATCGTTTACCCCGAAGTGCTTCCGTTTTTTATCTTGTCCTGTGGTATCTATTTCGGCCTTCGCCTACTCCGGCGCCGGCAAGCCATTACGCCTGCGTTCGCCCACTTCACCGTCATCGGTCTCTTCACTAGCGTCTTTCTAAATAACTACCTGCAAAATGCCTATTCGTTTCTCCTGCAACAAATGAGGGCGGCCTCAGGCAACTTCACGGGGACGGGAAATTTCATCTTATTTCCGTTCTTTCTGCTGCCCAGCGGGCTTGCCCAGTTGTGGGGTTTTTTCCCCGCCTTCAAACTGATCGACGAACCGATGCTCACCGTCGCAATCGTCGCTGGCGGAATTTTGTTAGTGCTGTCAGTAATTGCAGTCATCCTGCAGACATGGAGGGGCCAACCTGCTGCGGCTGTCGCCCTTGCAATGTTGATTGGCGCGTTGAATCTTGCGAGACATCAAGCCGACTATGGACTCTTCAAAATAGCAATGTTCGCTCAACCGTTTGTCCTGTCAACCATTGTTTGCGCATGGCTTCGCTGGAATGGCGAGGTATTGCCCGAGCATACAAATATTTAAATGTACAAGGAGAAACTGATTAAGTATGTTCCGCTGCTGATTCTCGCGCTGGCGGGTCTTCCTGGGCATACGTATTATGTCGAAATGACCCGGGGCCTCGACGTCGGATACAACGATCTGCGGCGCGCTTCCGCCGACGGATTAGTGGCTGAACTTATCAGATTACGCAACTCGCATCTGGCGCCACTTCTCATAACGGATACCAGCAGCATCTCCTTTGCAAAGATAGTGGGTGTCTATACGAAAGGGCACCAACTGCTGACGCCATCGAAAGACTTCATGGCTCACATGCTTCGGGAAGACGAGCGGAGAGCCACGACCGCAACTAGAACCTTTGATCTTAAAGAGATAAATCCTGGCAGGGCGTTCAACCAGTTCCAGGAGGACCTTCGCGCCACGCGAGCGGAGCAGCAACCGCAAGATCTCCAGCTTCTGGGAACTCCGCCCAGTCAAACGATCTTAAATAAAAGATCGGCTGCCCCGGCGGCGCCACCAATCATTGTGCGGTCTTGGCCCGATGTGAAGAATCACCTTTTCCTGGTGGAGTCGCAGCGTGGCCAGACGTATTTCGGAAAAAACCGTTTACTTACCGCGCTATTCCCTGCCGAGAAGGATGCTTGGTATCCGAACGGGAGCTTTTCGTCGACGGGGCGTGATCTTCTCCTCAGGATCATCCATCCCTCTGATAAGGTCCGTTTTGTAGTTGGAATAACCACAATGAACAGCACGGGCGAACTTCGGATGCTTCCCCCGGTTTCTGTCATTGGAGACCGCCGTACACCATTCAACCTCATGGGTAACGGCTCAGCTCGGCTCGTTTCGGCTCCCGTGGCTCCCCAGTGGATCCACGGTCTTCCATACTTTGCTTTAGATATGGGCCGTGACGGGAGACCCATAGAGGAACGGCGCACCGGCGTGATGCGCCTGTTCAATACCCAAGTGCCCTTGGATTGGAGAAGATGCGTGGCGTTGGCCCGCGAGATCTCTGCCATCTCGGAGGAAGAATATCAGGCAATGCGACCGCCCGAGTACATCAGTAAAATTCCGGAGCACTTGGCCCAGCGCGATCTGGAATACTCGGGGATCTACGAGGACGGGTGGATCAGCAGGAAAGCATTCGTGACCCTCTCGGATCCCGGCGGCTTAAACCCGCTTGTGATTCAGGGAGCCATTCCGCAGATTATTTCAGCCACGTTTCGGGACGAGATCCGTGTCCGCCTCGATGGGAAGGAAATTGCGCGTAAGAGCCTTGGCGTCGGTGAATTCGAACTTCGCCTCACCCCGCCTCCGGGAAATCGCCGCCGGTCAGTCGAGTTGGAGTTCGGCAACGCCCAGCAGTTGGCGAATGAGGACCGGCAGGTCAGCGCGATTCTGCGCTGCATCGGATTTACTTCAGTTGCATGCGCCGGAAGCGCCGGAGTAGAGCAGGCGGACGTTGTGTTCCCCGCCGCACCTGTGATTCGCGGCAACGGATGGTATCCGCTGGAAGCTGAGCGTACTTCCAAATTTCACTGGGCCAGGTCGGGAGCGGAGATCTTTGCCGGATCTGCCGTGACGGGTAAGACGATTGTGCTGGATATCGAACCGGGGCCTTCCCAGGCCGGACACCCGCTGCGCCTGGAGATTCGGGATCAAACCGGCTCGGTGCTTAGTGCCGTCACGCTCGCCGGTCGTCATTTAGTTCCCGTCAAAATACCAGATCATCTAAGCCCCGACCAACGAGTCCATACGCTGAGCCTGTATGCGCTCGATCCTCCTAAATCGGCTGGGTCCGACCCTCGGACTCTCGACTATAGAATTTTCTCCGCGGCAGTTCGGGGCGAGACGGCCGCCCCGGGTTTTCAGGCGGATATTCTCTTCCACGATGGCGTCGGCATTGCTAACAATTTCTACGCTATCGAGGAGTACAAAGGAGAGCGGTTTCGTTGGGTCAACAACGATGCCGGCATTCAGATTACGGACCCAAAGGCATTCCCCAATGGATTAGCTATTGAAGTGGAGCCGGGGCCAGGAATTGCAAAGGTGCCTATGGTGCTGCGGGTTGTCGATGCAAACGGCCATCCGGTCCACGTTTATGAAGTGTCCAAACGGCAAAAGCTGATACTGTTTCTTCCACCCGGAGTTCGCAAGGGCTCTGTCTTCCGGTTCCATGTGGAGAATGGTGGAAACCGCATTCCGTCTGATTCCAGGCTATTGAACTTTCGTGTTTTCCGGATTTCGTCGGCTTCCCGGCCTTCGGGGTAACCGCCCAAGGTTTTAAACTGGTTGCTATTGAAGTTGCTCCCAGGCCAGGCCGGGGCTTGGCGTGAAACAGCCATCGACGTGCAAACTAAACCGCCCGACTTTCTTAGAGTCCGGCGGGTAAAACATGATCACTGTGCGGTTCTGGATGTCGGCCGGGTGCACAGCAAGCCTGTACACGGAGATCGAGAATTCTGAATTTCCGCGTATTTCGCATTGCGCCGGAGAAGCAAGCATTATGCCCACGAGATGCGATCGATCCTGTAGCTGATCTTTCGTGGATCCGCCCCGAGTTTCTTTTTGCTCGGAACAACAAACTTGGATGCATTGATCTGAATGTGAAGCGGCCTTTCCGCGGCAGCGTAGGGGACGTCGATCTGAAACGCGCCAAAACCGGGCGATTCACTGCGCAGCAACTTTCCCTCCACGGCCACACTGAGACGCTGGTCCCGCAAATCGCCGCTAATTTCCGGCAATGTGCCGGAAATACGTATGGCTCCGCTACCCGCCGGAAGCATATAACGTAGAGTTGGGCCCGCCCAGCCGTCTGCATAAAGCCCTTGTGAGTCTCTAAGGATTGCGGCAATCCATCGGTGCGCCAGGTAGATAACAAGATTTTGCAGGCGCTGCGACGGCTGCTGGAGGAAGGCTGGTGTGAGGTTCTGAATCAGGTCGCAAGCGATTTTCGAATACGTATCCAATCCGTAGGTAAAGAAGCCAGGCGGATACCGCAGATTACCGTGGCGGCGCATGATTGCGGCGAGTTCGCTGAACCGCCGCCCGCCTCCGGAAAACGTTTTGGCGTCGCCATACTCCCGCAAACAACCCATGTATTCCGGAATATATTGCATCGGGTAACGCTGTGCGATCCGGATCAGAATATCCCAGTCCATTCCCCAGTTCAGAGACTCGTCAATCCAGCCGATATCGGCAAAGATGGCCCGCCGGAAGTACACCGTCTGCTGAAGAATATAGTCGGAAAGGTACACGAGCTTCCAGAGATTGAAGGGCTCCGTCGCCGGAAACCGCGATTTCACGTCGCCCGCATAGTCGATCAGGTATCCCTCGCCATAAACTGCTCCAAGAGAGGGATTCCGCTGAAACGCCGCAACCGCATGAGAAATGGCGCCGGGAAGGATCGTATCGTCGGAGTTCAGCCAGGATACAATCTGCCCATTTGCCATTCGAAATCCCTTGTTGATCGCGTGGGATTGGCCGCGGTCCTTCTCGGAAATAAACGTCAGGCGGCCGGCGTACTCGGCGGTAACGGCGGCGGTTTCATCCGTGGATCCGCCATCCATGATGATGTACTCGATGTGCGGATAATCCTGCGATAGAACGCTTTCGATCGTGGCACGAATGAAATGACCCTGGTTGTAGGAGGGAGTAACTACCGTTACTAACGGCTGCCTCAAGAGCTTTCCTTGTCCCCGACAAAGTTAAGTGAATCGATAATGCAGGACAGTTTTCTGTAATCGCCGCTTGCTACGGGCCGGAATGTCCGGTTGGCTTCGATCTCCAGTTTCCCCCAGCGGCCGCGAAACTCCGGAGGACAATGGACGCGCAGGGCAAAAGGTCCTTTATTCTGAACCTGCTCCCGATGTAATGATTTGCCATCGAGCCGGAGAGTCAGGTTGAGCCCTTCCGTGAAGGGCGCATAATGCCTTCCCGTGATATGAATCTCCTCACAGCGGTCCCCAATCCTCTGCTCTGTGATGTATTTGCGCGAAATCCATCCATCCTCGTAGCGTCCTAAGTATTGGCCGGATAGGCCGACGTGCATCGCCCATTCCCGCCAGTAGCGAGGCGCTTTGCCCTTGTTGTAGTACGTCCCCAGCAGCAGAGTCAGCGCAATCTTCATCAGCGAAGGATGCGACTGATCAAAAAACTGATCTTTTCGATCCACCAGGTAACAGGAATATCCAAAAACCCAATCGTAGGGGATATAGCCATAGTGCGCCTTGGCCGCACTCATGATTTCCATGTAAACCTCGCGCCGCTTGCCCAACGTTTTATTCTCTCTGTACATCCGCGAGTTGGCCAGCACCGCGTCGATCCTGAGCATCGGATAGAGTTTTGCAATACGCATCCAGAGGTCGTAATCCAGAGCGAAATGCAGCGATGGATTCATGCAGCCTGCAGTTTGAAAAACGTCGCTCCACATGAAGGATGCTGGCTGGCAGATGAAGCAGGTCCGGTTTAGCGTTTGCGCATCGTAGGGCAGCGTGGGATACCGCGAAATCATGGCGCCATCCTCTTGAATATGATTTGCTTCGCCGTAAACGACACCCATCGATGGGTTTGAAATCATATACTGGACGGCTGTGCTCACGGCGCCCGGCAGATAAGTATCGTCAGCGTTCAAAAAAGTGAAGATCTGGCCCTTCGATGCTTGGAATCCCTTGTTTACCGCGTCAGCCTGGCCTTTATCCGGCTTCGATTCCCAGCGGAATTTGTTGCCGTACGACTTTAGGATCGGTACGGTGTCATCCGCGGAGCCTGCGTCCATTACGACATAGTCGATGTATGGATAATCCTGAATGAGGACGCTGTCGATCGTCTCTTTGATGAAGCGCCCCATGTTATACGATGGCGTGACGATGCTCACCGTCGGATATTCCTGCACCTCGACTCTCACCGGGGGCACGTAGGACGCGTCAGTAATCCGGTCAAACGATTTCAAGGTCAAGTCCACAGCCCGCTTCCAGGAGAACTGGCGAGCTCTGGCGTATCCGGCCTGGATCATGGCGGTGCGCAGAGGCTCGTCCGTTAAAACCTGTTCGACGCCTTCAGCAATGCTGTCTGGATCGAGTTCATCGACATGCAGGGCGGCGTCACCAGCTATCTCCTCGCAACTGCCGGCACGTCCGGTGATAACCGGAACGCCGGTGTGATACGCCTCTAGAATCGGAATCCCGAAGCCCTCGAATCTGGAAACGAAGGTCACAATCTTTGCGTGCTGATACACTTCGACCAACGTTGTGCGGTCCAGATAGCCGGCAAAAACTACATTTTTCTCTAGCCCCAACTCCTGTACCTGAGCGCGAATCTGCTGCTGGCCCGACGACGCCCCGGTAAGGGCCAGCCCTAAATGGGGGTGCCTGAGGATCAATGTTTGTAGAGCTCTTAGCAGATTTGAGTGGTTTTTGTGAGGCCAGAAGTTTGCGGGAAAAAATAAATATTCCGGCGGCAGCCCCAGTTTGAGGAATGTTTCAGAGGCCTGACCTTTCACCCGGTCCTTGAATTCGTTTTCCACGTCCAGATAAATAACTTCAATCTTCTCCGGACTTACCCTGAACTTATCCACGATGGTCTGCTTGGAATGTTCAGAGAGCGTGAAAATCCGGCTGGCGTAGATAGTGGAAGGACGGTAGTTCTGCCGGCGCCATTGGAGCGTATTCGCGTCGAAAAAGTCGGGAAAAAATTCATGCTGCAGATCCGGGATCATGACTGCGCTGGGAATCTTCGGCTTCAGCGGATCCAGCACCAGCAGCGGACAGAACAGGAGGTCGTAACCACCCCGCTCAAGCTCCGCTTCAATTACCCCCAGCGCGGTATCATGCACGACCGGCACGATCCGCGCGTCGGGACTAAGCTGCCGCACGTTGTCTACTTCAGTTTTATGGGTGAATATCGTCAGGGCATCCCGCCGGCGGTGCTGGCTTGCGGCAATTCCCTGGACTACGTTGTGAACGTAATTCTCCAGTCCCCCGATCTTTCCCTTTACGTATGTCCGAAGGTTAATTGCGATCTTCATGCTAGCGCGGGCTCACTGGATCCACGTGGACGTCGCGATTGCGGCGGCGAATATAGTGATAGAGTCCTTCCGATTGCAGGACAGCGATTTGAGATTTCAGCAGCTTCCTCTCCGCCACGAGCTCGCCTACCCGCGATTCGTAGACGCGGGCCTTCTCTCGCAGCACGGCGGTATTGGCGCTCTCTTGTTCGAGCCGGCTTTCGAGTTCCGCTATCTGGGCGGCAACCCCGGCGATCATGGCGCGTAAGTGCGCCTCGAGAGGCTCACCGGCGGCCGAGGCACGTTGCAAGGCTGCACTAAGTGCTTCCATAGCGCCTTCGGCCGCCAACAATGCCTCCAGAGATTTCCAGTCATCTCGTTGGATGTCCTCCCGCCCTGCTGCCTCATTCGTGGCTCCCCTCTGTTCGAGTCCGGCGATTCGAGCCTTTCGCTCCTCAATGACGCGGGTCAACTCAAGTAGTCCCGCTGCTCGTCTTTCCGCTTCGGCCTGCAGCTCTCTGTACGCCTGGTCTAACGCTTCCAGGGCAACGAGCCGCTCTTGGGCTGTGCGTTCGAGTTCGGCAATTCTCTTGTCGCGCGCATGCACAATGGCCGTCAGTTCCCGCATGCCGGCTTCCCTGCGATCCGCCTGAACGCGAAGGTCGGCTAGAGCCTGATCGGTCGCGAGCAGCGCGGCAAGGCGCTCCTCGGCCATTTTTTCCATGGTTTGCAGTTCTTCCTGCTTGGCGCGATAGGCGGAACTGTTCTTTATCCGGACCCGCAGTTGCTGCCGCAACTGATCCATCAGCTTACCGGCACGGCGCAACTCCAGCAGACGATCCGCCGATATCTGCTCCTGTTCCTCTATTCGCAGTTCGCGTAATTCCAGGAGTTCGGTCAGTTCCACCATACCGTCGACGCGACGTTGCGCCTCCTTCCGCAACTGTTCCAGAGCCTCTTCCTGAATCTGAAGCGCTTCCAGGCGTTCGGCTGCTGTCTTTTCCAAGTCTTCGATACGCAGGTCTCGCGCCTCGATAGAGCGCTGCAATTCGACCATCGAGCGGAGACGCTCGCCGCGGTCAAGCTCGGCTACCCGATATACCTTGTTTGCATCCTGAATTAAAGCCAGAGAACTGGCTGGTACTAAATCCAGCGATTGCACGCGAGCCGGTTTTCCGGGAGTTAACAAGACTTCCCGGAGAGCATCGGATACCGCCGCCGGGGGAATGCTCTCCACGCAAATGCCATGGTCGAACAGACAGTCCCAATTACAGCCGAAGCAAGGGAGCGGATGCACCATGCCGACTGAGCCGTCGCCCCACGGCGCGTAGGAGGGCCAGTGCCCCCCGCCATAGATCGCGACTCCGGCAACGCCGTAAGCGCCGGCGAGATGCATGGGCCCGGTGTCGTTGCCTAAATAAGCCCGCGCCCCGGCGATCAATCCGGCCAGCATGGGGATTTCAGCGGCTCCGCCTACATAGGTTGCAATTGCACCCTGCGTGGTGGACAGCAACCCCGCAAAGCCGCTGAGTTCCTCTGCCTCGGAAAGCTCGCCCGTCAACAGTACGGGAAGTTTATGATGCCGCCGGATGGTGTTCAGCGCGTTACAAAAATTCTCGCGAGGCCAGCGCTTCACCTTGATTCCCGCGGCGCCCAGGGGAAAACACACCAAATAATCGCCGCTGGCAAGACCCAACGTTGCTAGCTTTCCGAATGCGGCTTCGCGGACGCCCGGTGGCAGGGTCCATTTAGGCTCGGTGATTATTTGTCCCCGAAGATAAGTAGTGATCGACTGATAGCGTTGATTCTCGTGTATGTCCTTCGGTGTGACCGGCCCCTCGAACTCCTGAGGCGGTAGATGGTAGTGATCCAAGACGATAGGAAGAAGGTTCCGGGGCCGCTTGGTGTGGCTGGCGTAAATCGCCCGCTCCGGGCGGAGTAATGCGCTGACAAACCAGCTGAACCACGTCGGCTGATATTCAGCTGCAATGAAGACGCTTGCCCGCACTTCCTTAAGCTGCCCGATAGCCGGTCCGAGCTCGGCATACAGCTGTTCGGTCGGTACCACCCAGCCGTATGGATTAAACGTCAGTCCAATCGTCTCGTCGGGTGGGGAAGGGAACAGCGCCGGCAGGGACACGAATGGCTGCCTACAGGCCAGCACGATGCGCGATTGATGATAAGTCGCGCGAAGAGAGTGAATCAACTGGGAGAGCAGCACTAGATCCCCCAGTCCCCCCATCTGCAGAATCAGGATTGTGAAACGCTCGGTGATGGTGTGACCTCGATAAAAGTAATAGAAACTACCAGTTTACCGGAGTGGCACTACCGAGGCTGGTTCAAGAGTCGAAAAAATGCCAGATTGTTTACGGCCCGGGCCGTCAAGTGGGCGCGCGCCATTGCCAGCTTCGACAGGTAAGCCTTCCGGTTCCGGCAAACATCCAACACGCTGTGTAGAATCCGGTCAGCATCCACATTGCCGATCGTACATGAGGCCTCAAGCCCTAGGTCTTCGGCCAAACCGCGCATTTTCCGGCCTCGCATGATGCTCACCGGTACGGTTCCGGCAAGCACAGGCAGAATGGTGAAGTGATATCGCTGCGAGATCGCGATATCTACATGCGATAGCAGTCCCAGGACTTCATCCGGCGACCAGTAAAAGTTCGGCACGATGGTGGCCGGCTGCTTCATCAGCGCCTGGACAGCGAGCGCGGCGCTGTGGTCGAACATCTCGCCTTCCCGGCATTCATTACAAAAGAACGCGATCTGGAAACCGTGGTCTTGCTGAAGAGTATCCAGCGCCCGCGCCAGTTGTTCCTTCGGCCCCGTGTGCGAGCGCCATACCAGGTTCACTACATTGGCCGCCAACAGAGGCTTGTCAGGATCCACGCCGAGGGAGGCCCACAACTCGGCCCCCCAGTTTCGAAGATCCCGATTGGGTTTATATAACCAAGACCAGTCTGCGCCCAGAAGAATTTTGTCCGCCGGCACATTTAGATCCAACAGGGCATCGCGGCAGTGATGAGAACGTACAGTCCATGACCGGACATCAGAAAACGCGCTGGTAAAGAGCTGCCGCGCGCGCTTGGAATGCAAGTAGTCGACACCGACGCCCACAGCATCCACGGGGAGCTGGCGTTGGTGGAAATAGTTGATTCGATCGCCAATAAACTGGAGAGGCCATGATAGGCCTTCCGTCTCGGTCACAATGGTTGCGCCAACCAGAAGGCCGGGCGCATTCCCAGCCGCCTCGCTATCCGATTTTTTACCATCGACAACAAAATACCGGTAGCACTCCGGATAACGCTCCCGCTGTAGAACATGCGTAGGGAAGACAGCCACATCCAGTTCGAGATCCTTTGGGAAATCGCTCCAGAATGCGCGCGCCATCAAATCGTCACCAATATTGCCGGCGCCCAGCCCTGTACTCAGCTGATAGATTCGGCGGTACGGTCTTCGCGGACGCGAATCGGCCGCACCGGAATCATCGCCGGAGTCAGGCATCTCTAACAGCGGTGTTTGCCCGGGCTTGTTTCTTTGATTCATCGTCCGGACGCACTGGCATGGCCCTGTGATGCCAGGTACCACTCTAGGGTCTTCCGCAGCCCCTCAGGTAGTTCTGTCGTGGCCCTAAAACCAAAGCGGCCCTGGGCCCGGGTGACATCCAGCCGCCGGCGCGGCTGCCCGTTTGGCTTGGTCGTATCCCAAACAATCCTGCCCTGAAATTCGCAAATCTCGGCGATCAGGTGCGTCAAATCCTTGATCGAAATCTCCAGCCCGCTGCCGATGTTCACCGGTTCTGGATCATCGTAGTGGATGCCTGCGCTTACCAGGCCCTCAGCCGCGTCGGACACGTAGATGAATTCGCGGGTTGGCGACCCGTCTCCCCAACAAATGAGTTCGTTTGCGCCACTCTCCTTCGCTTCCACGCATTTGCGGATCAATGCCGGAATTACGTGCGAGGAATGGAGGTCGAAGTTGTCTCGGGGACCATAGAGATTTACGGGCAAGAGGAAAATCGCGTTCATCCCGTACTGTTGGCGGTAGGCCTGACATTGCACCAGCAGCGACTTTTTGGCTATGCCGTAAGGTGCATTGGTCTCTTCGGGATAACCATCCCACAAGGCTTCTTCTTTGAAGGGTACCGGAGTAAACTTCGGATACGCGCAGATAGTTCCAGCCACGATCGTCTTTTCAACGGCATGACGCCGGGCGTATTCGATGAGCTGGATCCCCATGATGGCGTTCTCATAAAAGAACAGCCCCGGGTTATCGCGGTTCGCTCCGATGCCGCCGACCACTGCCGCCAAGTGAAAAAGGACCTCAGGTTTGGCATCGGCAAACATGCGTTCTATCCCGCTTTCGCGGGTCAGGTCGTAGTCTTTTCTCCGGGGAACAAAAATTTCACGACAGCCGCGGCGGCGCAATTCCTCCACGACGAACGATCCCAGAAACCCGCCTCCCCCGGTAACACAGACGCGCTTGGCTGAGAGATCCAGCATGGTGCTCTACAGCCCTTTCCCGACCGCCGGCTTTGACTTGCCGGGCGCGGGCTGCTGGAGTTCATCCAGCTCGGCCTGCACCATAATTCGGACCAACTCGGTGAATTCCACTTTGTGATGCCACCCAAGCTGTCTGCGAGCCTTGGAAACATCGGCCTGCAACTCCTCCACTTCGGCCGGCCGGAAGTACCTGGGATCGATCTCGACGTGCTTTTCCCAATCGAGATTTGCATATCCGAACGCGGCTTCGACGAAATCTTTTACGGTGCGTGTGTCGCCGGTGCCAATGACATAATCGTCGGGACGCTCCTGTTGCAGCATCATCCACATGGCCTCTGTGTATTCCGGAGCGTAGCCCCAGTCGCGCTTGGCATCCAGATTCCCCAGATACAGTTTCTCTTGCATCCCTAATTTGATCTGCGCGACGGCACGTGCGATTTTTCGGGTCACAAAGGTTTCTCCTCTGCGCGGCGACTCATGGTTAAACAAAATCCCGCTACAGGCAAACATATCGTAGCTCTCTCGATAATTCACAGTGATGGAGTGCGCGAACAACTTGGCGCACGCGTATGGGCTTCTTGGATGGAATACTGTGTTCTCGCTTTGCGGCGCCGGCGCCGAGCCGAACATTTCGCTCGAGGAGGCTTGATAATACCTGGTTTTGATGCCCGTCTGCCGGATTCCTTCCAGGAGGCGAAGTGCACCCGTTCCAGTAATGTCGGTCGTATATTCAGGAATGTCGAAGCTTACCCGCACATGACTCTGGGCCGCCAGATTGTAGACCTCGTCAGGCTGAATTTCATAGAGGAGTTTAAAGATACTGCTGGAATCGGACAGGTCGGCGAAATGCAGAAAAAATCGAGTACCTCTTTCGTGAAAATCCGAATAGATATCATCTACGCGGCCCGTATTGAAGCTGCTGGAGCGGCGTTTAATACCGTGAACCTCATATCCTTTTGCGAGAAGCTGCTCAGCCAGGTACGATCCGTCCTGACCGGTCACACCGGCGATTAATGCGCGTTTCATGGTAACGATTTGACTCCGCGGCTGGGTAAATTGCCCGAGCTGTGAAAAGCCCTGGATCACTACAGTTTAGGCCAAATGCCCAGAGAACGTAAACTGAGCCCGGCGCAAAACCTCTACATCCCGACTTGCTGTGCTACCCTGAATTTGTTGCGCACCTTTTCCGTGTCGCATTCACTTGCGGGCGGTTAGCTCAGTTGGTTAGAGCACTTCGTTTACACCGAAGGGGTCTGGGGTTCGAGTCCCTAACCGCCCACCACTCACAAGCGACTCAGTATCGGAGAATCGCCGCCAAGCCGGACTCGGATGGCACTTTATCAGGTCCTGCGACGGTGACGATGCCACGGTTGGCCAGGGTTAGCAGTGCCGCGGCATTTGCCTGGTCGTCACTCGTTTCACTCTCGCGCTCTGCCACCAGCAGGTGGGCAACCCTGCCTTCGCGGGCCGCCTTCTCAATTGCGGCTAGGTCGGTCGCGGTGCGGTTGGTGCCGCCCAGCCGCTCAAAATCGGCCAAGGCTTTTGCTAAGTCCGCAGCGAACGCTGGCTGGGCGATTTCGAGCGCCCTCCGGTGCATCTCGCCACCCTTCAACCCGTCGGGCGCGCCATGGACGCCTTCCGCGACCGTTTGTGCATAGGTGTTGACAGAGCGATAAAGTGCCAGCTCCTTTTCCACTCCGGCGAGCACCAGAGGGACCGACTCATTCTTCAGCAGATCAAAAATGCCTTTGTTGACCACGCGGAAAAAGTTCAGCAGGTGCTCGTTCGCTTTATCTCGATCTGTAGTGGAATTGAATGTTCCGCCACCTTCTGGACGATGGGAATTGGAACCTGTGGGACCCGATGTGCTAAGCCAGTCTTCCAAACTCTTCGGCATGCCCGCGGGAAGCGGAATCTCTTCGGAATGCTCATCGGTACAGTAAAGAAGTCGCACGTGATTCTGACTTAGCGCGAGCAAGTAGAAGGCTTTGCGTTGCTCCAGCGCGCTCAGGATCGGCAAAACACAAAAATGGTCCGCGACGCTGGCGCCTTCCGGCAACTCCTGTGGAACAGAGAACGATCGCAACACACTGCGCGACCTCATAATTACCAACGTGCCACCGTCCCTGGTCCAGGTCTCGTCATCATCCACCATCTCGGAAATGGGTTCAATCAACTCCCCTATCACCGAAGGCTCCAGTTGGCGGGCTCTCAATTTCGATTCGACGGCTTGCAGCGCCGTTCGTAAGCGGACCCCTTCCTCACGCCGCCGCTGCTCTTTTCTGCGCAGTGGAATAAAAATCGTGATGGACGGAAATTCCGCCGACGCCAGCGCTTTCCACTCGTCCGGGGTCGGTAAGTTCATTTGTTGCTGTTCCTTTTCCATGTCAAGGACCTCTATGGAGTGACCAGCGAACGCAGGTTCTCGTTTCGCCATTTTTTGCTTGCTGGAGATAGGACTACGCGTCGCGTTTAAGGCGTTTTTTCGCCCGGTTGCGCGTTTTTCCCGCCGGTCGCGAGGCCTTGCAGCTCTGCCAGCTGCTTTTTGACAATATCGGCATCCGAAGCGTTCGGGGCGAACTTCAGATAGAGATTCAAATTCTCAGCCGCTCCCGGATAATCCTGTTTTTGGGCTAGGATTACCCCTAAGACATGGTTCGCTTTTGGATTTCTATGCTGGCTATCCATCTTCAGGGCCTCTTTTGCATGCTCCTCCGCCTGGTCGAGGTTCTTCAGATTCAAATTGGCCACGGCGCTATAGAAATACATTTCGGGAGAAAAGTAGGGGTTGAGCTTGATCACCTTGCCGGTATAATCGGCCACGCCTTGCCAGTTGCTCTGCGATAGTTCGATCCTGGCGAGCTGCGCGTATGGCGTCACAAATTTGGAATCGGCCTTCAATGAGGCGTCGTAGGCTTGCCGCGCCTCATCGATCTTTTTCTGTTGCTGGTACACGAGTCCAAGCTCATACCACCCGACTGCATACTTGGGATAGAGATTGACTGCTTTCTGAAATTCGGTCTCAGCTTCGGACAGCTTCTTCTTTTTGAGCAGATCCTTCCCTTTGTTGAAGGCCTTCTGCGCATCTTTCGGGGCAAAGGCCGTGGTCCCGCTGAAGGTAAATCCATCCACCTTCGCGAGGCGGTGCAGGATTATGGTGCCCACCTCCGGGTTGTCCATAACCCGCCGGCCAGCCAAACTAACCGGCTCGGAACGGAAACCAGGAAGTGAGGCGCGCAACTCACAACCCATCAATTCGCGCTCTGTGATGCCTCGTTGTTGCCCAAAGCCGCCGCTTCGTTGAGGACTGCCGGAGGGGCCGCCAAAGGCTGGGTCAGGCGTGGAGGCGACACTCGCATCCTGGAACATGGAATTGTTTTGCCCTAGCTGGAAGCTGAAGCGTCCCTTGCTATCGGTATAGCCCTCGGGACGCGGCGTTCCGTTGCAGACCCTCTCGATAGTGACCGGGTCGGGCGGCGGAGTGCCATCTTCCATCACCACTTTGCCCGATAAGAAGATGGGGCGCTGCATCTCGGGAAACTGCTGCTGGTTGGGATCCATTGTAGGACGGGTATTTGGAATGCGACTCGGTATGCCGGGTACGTTTCCCCCGGGAGGGGTGCCTCCCGGCGCGGTGCCTACACTGCCCGGAGTACCACCGGGTGCGGTTGGTCCGGTATTCGTGCCCGGTTGCTGCGCCAAGATGGTTTGGAGATAAATAGCGGAAGCGACCGCCAGGGTTAGGCTTCGACGGACGAACGTGATACTCATAATGCGGGAACTCCAGACTTCCGCCTGCATTATCCCATAATGGAAGGATGATCTCACGCCGTGCTGTACTGCTGTCCGTGGGTGCGGTCGCCACCTTCTCGGGCTGCGCCGACGCTCCCAAGCCCAAGCTAAAGGAACCTGAGAAGCCTGCCGTTCCCGTGACGGGCCGTTACGCTTTCTACCAAATGTACGGCTCGGCGCGGCTTTGGTCTCCCGATGTGCAGGGTCTCGAGATGATGAGCCTGCGCCTGACCCAGGTGAAGGATGAGCCAGGGAAGAGCGGAGCTTGGCAGGTTAGCTTCGTTTCACCGGCGAAGCAAAAGGTAAAAGCATTTACGTACTCGGTAGTGGAGGGTGAAGGCAACCTGCACAAAGGCGTGTTCGCGGGCTTGGAGGAGAGCTACCTCGGGCCCAGAGGGCAATCCATTCCGTGGAACATCCAGGCATTTAAAATAGACTCGGATGCCGCGTATGAAACTGCGCTCAAAAAAAGCGCCGCGTACGTAAAGCAATTTCCCGATAAGCCAATCACGTTTCTACTGGCCCATAGCAAGCAGTTCCCCGACTTGGCCTGGCGAGTTGTATGGGGCGATTCTGTCACTACCAGTGACCACTCCGTCTACGTTGACGCCAGCACAGGTGCTTACCTTGAGACGACGCGCTAACTTTTGCGCCGGCGGCCCGGCGGGTTGGGAGCGCTGCCGGCGGAAAAGGGCGGCATTTGAATTACGGGAATCAGCGAATTGCGCTGTGGCTGGGTAGCCGGTTTGGTGTGGGAGGCCAATTCCACGTTCAAGGTAGTTACGAACTCGGCAATCTGCCTCTGCATCGCCTCCATCTTCTCCCGCATGTTGAGAATAATTTCAACGCCTGCCAGGTTCACGCCGAGTTCCCGCGTGAGCTTCAGAATCACCTCCAGGCGCTCGAGATCTTCATCGGTGTAGAGCCGCGTATTCCCGTCGCTCCGGGAGGGCGCCAGAAGTCCTTCCCGCTCGTACAGCCGAAGCGTCTGGGGATGGATCTGATACTGCTCGGCGACAGCCGAGATCATATACGCCGCTTTCGATCGCGCCTTTGCCATGATCTACACCTTATCCCATAGAGACTGACGAGGGTCTTCGGGCTGCAGTTGGGCCAGTTCCCGCAGCAGCTCTTTCGTGCGCTCATCCTGCACTTTGGGAGCCTGCAGGGAAACCTCAACGATTTGGTCGCCTCGGGTATTCTTCCGTGAGTTGAAGACTCCCTTTTCACGCAGCCGAAATTTCTGGCCATTTTGCGTCCCCTGCGGGATCTTCAGCAGTGCGCGGCCGTCCACCGTCGGTACTTCGATTTTGGCGCCAAGTCCGGCCTCGGCTACGGTCACCGGCACCTTGATGTTGATGTTGTCGCCGTCGCGTTGAAAAATCGGGTGCGGCTCTACCCGGATGGTGATAAAAAGATCGCCCGCCGGCGCCCCCTGAGTTCCGGCATTTCCTTTGCCGCCGACACGCAACCTGGAGCCCGCCTGGGTGCCGGCTGGTATCCGAACCTCAACCGTATCCGCTTTTGTCACTCGTCCATCGCCGAAACAGGTAGGACAAACGTTGCGCAGTTTTCCCTTGCCCCCACAGCGCGGGCAGGTCAAGTTAAAGCGCATCGCGCCTGCCATCTGATTCACTGTCCCTGTCCCGTTGCACGCGGGACACGCGGGAGTATTGCCGCCCGCCGATCCGCTGCCGTGACAGGTATCACAGACGTCCTGGCGGTTCAACGTGAGCTTCACCTGTGCGCCGCGAATCGACTGCCAGAAGTCGATATTCAGACCGTATTCCAGGTCGCTGCCCTTCTCCGGCGGTGCTGTCTGTTGCTCCTGCCCTTCGCGGCCCCCAAAGAACTGGCTGAACAGATCCCGGAACCCGCCCGACTGGCTTTCGCGCGCACCCGGCCCGGTGGCGAAATCAGAGAAGTCGAATCCTCCAAATCCCATATTCGGCCCCGGCCCGTACCCTTGGCCCGGACCTCCCTGGCCGGCCGGCATACCGTTTTCCGAATAAAAGCCGAATTGATCGTACATCTGGCGCTTTTTGGAATCGTTCAAAATGTCATAGGCTTCCTGGACATTCTTGAAACGCTCCTCGGCCGCCTTGTCCCCAGGGTTCAGGTCGGGGTGATACTTGCGAGCCAGTTTGCGATACGCCTTCCGTATCTCGTCCTCGCTGGCTTCGCGCGCCACGCCGAGCGTTTCGTAGTGATCCTGTTTAGTCGCCATGGTCTCAAAAAGGGGCGAATCTACCGGACTCGCCCCGCAACCTGGATGATTACTTCTTGTCTTCTACATCGACGAATTCAGCGTCGACCACATCATCCTTCTTTTTGTCCTCCGGCTTGGCTCCATCCCCGGCGGCGCTACCCTGCTGCGGAGCCGCTTGCGGACCGGACGTCTTGTACATCGCCTCTGCCAATTTATGGCTGGCAGTCGTGAGTTTATCCATGGAAGCATTGATGCTTTCCGTCGAACCGGAAGCGATCGCTTTGCGCGTCTCCTCCAAGGCCTCTTCCACGGCTTTCGCATCTGATTCGCTGATCTTCTCGCGATGCTCCTTCAACATTTTCTCCATGTTGTGGACCATCGCATCAGCGCGGTTGCGCGCCTCGATCTCCTCGGTTTTCCGGCGATCGTCGGCGGCGTTAGCCTCTGCATCCTTCGCCATTTTCTCGATCTCTTCCTTGCTGAGACCGGACGATGACGTGATGGTGATCTTTTGTTCGTTATTTGTGGCCTTGTCCTTCGCGGTCACGTTCAGGATGCCGTTTGCATCCAGGTCGAAAGTGACTTCGATTTGTGGCACGCCGCGCGGCGCCGGGGGAATATTGCCAAGTTGGAAGACGCCCAGCAGACGGTTGTGCTGCGCCATCGCCCGCTCGCCCTGATAAACCTTGATTTCCACCGAGGATTGGCTATCGGCCGCCGTGGAGAAGGTCTCGCTTTTGCGCGTCGGAATCGTGGTGTTGCGTTCAATCAGTTTGGTGAAAACACCGCCCAGCGTCTCGATTCCGAGGGATAGGGGTGTGACGTCCAGCAGCAGAACGTCCTTCACTTCGCCGCCGAGTACGCCACCCTGCACGGCGGCTCCAATCGCGACCACCTCATCCGGATTCACGCTCTTGTTGGGCTCTTTGCCAAACAGATTACGCACCATTTCCTGGACTTTGGGAATACGTGTGGATCCGCCGACCATCACGACTTCGTCGATCTGTTGCGGGGTGACGTTCGCATCGCCCATGGCCTGTTTGCAAGGGCCAATCAGGCGCTCCAGAATATCCGCAATCATGTCCTGGAACTTCGCGCGCGTGATCTTCATCACCAGGTGCTTAGGCCCGGTGGCATCGGCGGAGACGAAGGGCAAATTGATCTCGGTTTCCAGCAGGGTAGACAACTCCACTTTGGCCTTCTCCGCCGCCTCTTTCAGCCGCTGGAGAGCCATCTGGTCCTTGGAAAGATCGATGCCGTTTTCCCGCTTGAATTCCGTAATGATCCAATCAATCAATTTGTGATCGATGTTGTCGCCGCCCAAATGCGTGTCGCCATTGGTCGACTTGACTTCCACTACGCCGTCTCCGACTTCCAGGATCGAAATATCGAAGGTGCCGCCGCCGAAATCGAAAACCGCGATTGTCTCGTCTTTTTTCTTGTCCAGTCCGTAGGCGAGCGCCGCGGCCGTCGGCTCGTTGATGATGCGCATCACTTCCAGACCAGCTACCTGGCCGGCGTCTTTCGTCGCTTGCCGCTGCGCGTCATTGAAGTATGCCGGCACGGTGATGACCGCTTTGCTCACCTTCTCGCCCAAATAGGCTTCGGCGGCCTCCTTGAGCTTTCCCAGGATCATGGCGGAAACCTCCGGCGGCGAATATTTCTTTCCGCTGGCATCCACACGCGCGTCCTGATGATCACCGGCCACCACTTTGTATGGAACCAGCTTCATTTCTTCGTTCACTTCGTCATAGCGGCGCCCCATAAACCGCTTGATGGAGTAAATGGTATTCTCGGGGTTGGTAACGGCTTGGCGCTTGGCAACCTGACCGACAAGCCGCTCGCTATTCTTAGTGAATCCAACAACAGACGGAGTGGTCCGGCCCCCCTCTTG
>DATLBY010000090.1:0-3578 GCA_035526665.1 Bryobacteraceae bacterium | reverse complement strand
GCGACGGCATTTTCGCCATTGACCGCCAGGTAGGCGCGCGAACCATCCGGCTCCACCAGAATCCCTTCGAACATGCGGCCCACCTTCATCCGCTTCACCGGCTTGCGGGTAGCCGTATCGAGCACCACCAGCTCGCCGTTCTCCATATCGGAAATCAGCACGCGCCTGCCGTCCGGCGTGAACTTTAAGCGGTTCGATCGCTTCGTCTGCACATCCAGAACAGCGACCACCTTCTTCTGCGCAATGTCGATAATGGAAACGCCGCCGTCGCGCGAGGTCGCGGTCCACAGCTGGCTGCCATCCGGCGAAAGATCCATACCCTCCGGCCCCTTGCCGACTGGAATCACTGTTTCGTCCCAGCTCTGTGCGTTCTGGCCCCGCTCGAATACCGCGATGCTGTCCGAGCCGATATTGGCGGTGAACACTTTGCTGCCGTCCTTGGTCACCACCACCATGTGCGTGTTGTTTTGGCCGGTGCCCATCATCCAGTCAATCTTGTTCGAGGCAGGATCGTAGCGGCCCACCATGCGGTTCGCTTCGGCCGTGAAGTACAGTTTCCCGCCCGCGAAAAAGAGCCCGTGCGGCCGCGCCAGCGGAGCGATCTCCACGCGCCGCAGCTCCTTCATGGCCGTAAGGTCAATGACGGATATCGAATCTCCCGCGCCATAGTTGGAAACAAAGGCGAGCTTGCCGTCCGCCGAGGCCACCACCTCATGCGGGCCTTGGCCTACGCGCACGCTCCCGGTTACCTTTCTGCCGCCGGGATCCACTACCGCCAGCGTCGCGTCCGTCTTGTTGAGAATCAGAAGAGCTGGCGACGGAGCCTCTGCCGCCGCCAGCGACACGGCCCAACAGCAAACAGCAATTCGTAAATTCATGCCCGCTATTGTCTCACCGCCGGCCTGCCCCCGCCCGGTCATTGCGCCGGCCGCTTGACCATGGGCACAAAGCTCACCGGTAGCACCGACCGGGTTGAGATCCTGCCGTCTGTGTGTTTCTCAATCAGCCGGATCTCCTGATCGGCGCTGCTGCGGCCTACCGGCGCCAGCAGCTTGCCGCCGGCCTTCAGCTGATCCACCACAGCCTGAGGCAGATCGGGAGGGGCCGCTGTCAGAAGGATCCGGTCGAAGGGAGCCTTTTCGGGCCAGCCCTGATAGCCATCGCCCTGCCGCACAAAGACGTTGTGGTAGCCGAGCCGCTTCAATCTTTCCGCCGCGGACACCGCCAGTGGCGCGACGATTTCCACCGAGTATATCTCGTGTGCCAGCGCTGCAAGGATCGCGGCCTGATAGCCCGAACCTGTCCCGATCTCGAGTACCCGCTGATCCTTGCGCACATCCAGCAATTCCGTCATGAAAGCGACGATGTAGGGCTGCGATATCGTTTGTCCGTACCCGATGGGAACCGGGTGGTCCGCATAGGCGAGCGTCCAAACATCCGGCGGCATAAACAAGTGCCTGGGCGTTCGGCGCATGACGTCCAGCACAGCGGCATTGCGGATGCCCCGCGCCAGCATCTGTTCGCGCACCATCCGTTCCCTGGGCGCCTGATACGGATCCTGCGCGCACAACACCAGAGCCGCGCTGAAGCACAACACACCGCTCCGTCTCACGTCTGTATTATGCTCCCGAGCGATCTCGGAGCGTTACTCGGAGTTGGGCAAAGAACAAACTGAAATTTGCTACAGCCCAATGCGCTGCAATAGCGCACGAAAACGCGGCTCGCCCCGGATACCCGCGAAGGTCGGCTCATATTTCATCTCTACCACACGGCTGGAGCGTTCCCCGGCCGCCTTCTCCAGATAGGCCAGCGCCTCCTCCCGGGATCGCAGCAGGTCCGCAGCCCTGAGCCGCTAGTCCTAGCGGGAGACATCTCATTCTTGCGGAGTTGCTCTAGAGCCTCCCCAAACAATTCTCTTTGCACCAGGGCCCTCCCCAGCAGCAGGCGCGTCTGCCCGTGCATCGGGTCCAGCTCGAGCACTTTACGGTGCTGCTCAATCGCCCGCTGGTAGTCGCCGGCGAAGTAGTAGCACCAGCCCAAATGATTCTGTGAAGGAAGGTCGAATGGCTGCCGCTCCACAATCGGCTGAAGACCGGAACGCTTCACGGAATCCTCTCCGTGGAAGGTTGCGCAAACCTCTGTATCAACGACCAGCTTTTCCGGCGCGTTCGGAGGAGATGTTAATGTGGCACTTCTCATAGATGAGGCTTACGAAGTGTTCGAACCCATAACCCAATAGCGCTTTCGTGATAAAACTGATTCTTTCTCTAGGAGAGAGTCCATCATGCACGTCTATCCGCACGTCCCATTTAAAAACGGTGGCCGAATCACGACCGGTTTCACCGCCAAACACAAAGCGAAAGACATCACCCCCCGCAACGACGACGACGGCCAGGTATTCGCCGTCGCCGGCGGCACAGTCACGGACACGGAAGACAGCATGACCCAGGGCGACGATCACGCCAACTGCGTCATCGTTCGCGGCTCCGACCAGATCCTGACAATTTATGCCCACGTCGCGCCTTCCGTGTCCGCGGGCGATGCCGTCAGCACAGGTGACCAGATTGGCGATGTCGATCTTTCAGGCGACAGCACCGGCCGCCATGTTCACCTGGCGCGATTGCCCGGCGGCGGCAGCGGTTCCGTGCAGGATGTGATCGACGCCCAGGACAAAGCCGTGTTCTTCGATTTCAAGACGCTGAAACCCTGGTAGCGGCGCAAATCGCATTCACCAGCGATTGCATGGTCGCTTCGTCTGCCTGCGCAGCCACGCGTAAGCCCTGCATCTCAGCCGTCTGTGTAGTCACGCCGCCTATGGACGCGATCCGCGCTCCGGCCAGAGCGTCTCGCCCCGCCACGGCAATCAGATTCTTTACCGTGGACGAACTGGTGAACACGATCCAGTCGGGCTGATGAGAGCTGGAAAAAACCTCGCGCGCGCGTGTCTCCGCCTCCCTGGGAATTACGTTCCGATAGGCGTCCACCACGTCCACCGTGGCGCCCAAACGCGTCAACGCCTCGGGGACCACTTCGCGCGCCGCCGCGGCCCGCGGTAGCAGCACGCGCTTGCCTTTCATATCGAAATTCCCAAACGCCTCCGCGATGCCCTCCGCTAACGCTCTGGCGGGCGCCAGGTCTACTTTCAGGTGCATCTCCCGGAGTGCCGCCCCCGTCGCCGGACCAATGGCGCAAAGCTTCCCGCGCACTCGCCGCCAGTCCCTGCTCGATACATCCAGCCGGGCATTGAAATACTCCACAGCATTGGCGCTGGTGAAGATCAGCCAGTCGTATTCCTCCACGCGCCCAATCGCCGCATCCAGCGCCGCGTAATCCTCCAGCGGCTCCAGCGAAATCACCGGCAGCTCCACTACCTCGGCGCCCATCCCGCGCAGCAGCGCCGACAGTTCGCCTGCCTGCGAGCGCGCCCGCGTCACTACGATCTTCTTGCCGAACAGCGGCAGCTTTTCAAACCAGGTGAGCTTGTCCCGCAGGCTCACCACATCTCCGATGATGATGGTCGCGGGCGGCGTCAGGTGGTGCGCCTCGATCATCTGCGGCAGCGTCGCCACCGTACCCAC
>DATLBY010000089.1:0-27390 GCA_035526665.1 Bryobacteraceae bacterium | reverse complement strand
AGCCGGGATTCGAAATAGTTCTGCGTCTCGTAATAGCGGCGGCTCAACATGTTGTCGAGCGTGAAATTCATTTCCACGCCCCGCCGGATGCGCCGTGACATCCCAAAGTCCCATACGGTATGTCCTGAGGCTACGATCGCTGCATCCTCGCCGTCAAGCCGGTAGTGGTTGATCGCGCGCATTCGAAGTGAGCCGGTCCAGCCGCGCCATCCGGAAAGGGTGATACCGGCATCGGCGGTGAAATGCGGAGCGCTATCTACGTAGATTCGCGGGGCAGTCCCGCGGTAGAAGGCGTTTGCCACCTTGGTAATCCCTCCGTTCATCGAAAGCACGCGGGTGAGCTGGATGGACGCTTTACTCTCAAAGCCATAAGCGCGGCTCGGCCCCTTGAACTCGAATGTGCCATCGTCCGGAATGTAAACCTGCTCATGCGACCTGTCAATCAGGAATACATCGTTGGTCAGGGAAAAGCGGGCGATCTTGTGCGACGTTCCCAACTGGAAAAAGTCCGTTGTCGCTACCCGCACGTTCCCGGGATGCCGCACCACCGCGCGCGCGTCCGCCGTGGATATTCCCCGTCCATAGTTGGCGTAGAGCGTCAAAGGTAATGTTTGCGAAGGCGTGTAGGCGAGGCTGAGCTTCGGCTGCCAGCGTCCCGCCGGCGCCACTCCACTCAAGGAAGGCTCGACGCGATCCGCCACATCGAAACGGAATTCGTCGTAGCGCACGCCTGCTCCCATCCGTACCTTGCCGTGCAGCAGACTGAAGTTTTCCTGCAGATAACCAGCCGCGTTCGTGACATGAGCATTGGCCCTGGTGGTGACTCCCAGAGGCTCGCGGCCGATTCTTGGGTAGAGGCCGACATTAATCTGATTGTCGTGGAAGTTGCCGCCTCCTGTGAGGAGACCCTGCAAGCCCGCCAAACGGTGGGGGCGGGTGTACTGCGCGTTCACCCCCTCCTGAAGGCGCGAATCGTGCTGCTGGATAGCGTCCCCGCCCACCGGATCGTTCAGAAAAAAGGTGAAATTCGAGTAGAGATCGAAAAGAGATCGCCCCACAAAGCCGTCCAGTTTGAATACATCCCCGGCTTTGCCGTCGTGACGGAAATAGAGGGCTGTTGTGCCTGCCCGAACCCGGCCGCCATCGGTAGGATCGACGAACCCGAAGGGGTCGAGCAGGCCCGCCTGCACGCGATCCAGCGGGAGCTGGCCGGAGGATTGGAATCGGTTTAGTCCGCCATTAAATTTAAATCCGAGGCTGTTGGAGGCATTCAGATGACGCGTATAGTTGGCCGATATGTTGTCCCGCCGGTAGCCCAGCGGATTCTGAAAAGGGCCGTCGGTATTGGCGCCTTCATAGGAGACAAAGGCATCGGCGTTCCGGATCAATGGACTGTACGACAGGAAAGCCCGCGAACTGTTGTAGGATCCGCCCTGGAGGCGCGCGGTCAGCTTGTCCGGAAACGACTCTCTGAGGCGAATGTGCACCACACCGAGGCCGCTGAAGTCGCCATATTCGGCGCTGAAAGGTCCGTTGATGATGTTGACCTCCTGCACGAGTTCGGGACTAAGCGATTTCAGCGACCCGAGATACCCTTGCCCGTGGCCCTGTGTCGTTTGATTCTGCTGGACGTCATCCACCAGGACTTTCAGACCGCCGTTGACGCCGCCATGATCGAGGTTGAATCCGAAGCGGCGGATTTCGACGGATTTACCACCGCCCTCATGCTGTCCGGCATTGATTCCGGCCGCCAAGGCATGGAAAACCTGATCATCTCTGGAAAATAGTGTCTCGCTGAAGACCTCCCGGTTGCGCTGGTCAATGGCCGGTTCAATTGCCGTGCCGGTAATCACAACCGTGGTGTGGACCACAGGTATTTTTAGGGGGTCGTCCTGAGATCTATCGTCGTCTCCTGCCAGACCCGCAACCGAAAGCAGCAGCAGGATTGCTACGATTCTCATAATCGTAATACTATACGAGAACCGCCGTAACTTTGGATTGTTTTGCTTAAAAAGGGGACCGGAGGAAGCGATGCCGGCAGATACGGCAGCGGTACGGCAGGAGAAGCAGGAATTTCAAAAGCCGCTCCAGGAAATTTTGATGGTAAGAAGGCCGGATGTCGGCCACCCCGCATTTCGGGCAGACTTTGTTATTGCCAAACACTCTGAAGCAGTATACGGCACAAACACGTTACTCCGCAGCTACAATAACTCGGCGGCGATCTACTCGAAACCGGACGGCGTGATCAGATGAAAACGGATCTCCAGCGTGGAAAACGGGCGCAAGGCACGCTGCAATTCGTCGGTGGGGAGTTCCGGACCCGCAACGTAGAGACTGCCGGCCTGCACTTTGAAGGGAAGAACGCGCCAATCCTTGAGCAGGCGGGAAGGAAAGGAACGCGCCACTTCGCGCTCCACGTCGCTGGCGACCAGGTTCGCCAGAGGAAGACTTTGCTGGAGACTCAATCCCTCATAGAGATCATCCTCGCTGAGGCACCCGAGTGCTATCAGATGCTCGCCCAGGCGGGTACCAGAAGGCTGCGTGTCCAGCGCATTGTGGAGGTCGCCCTCGGAGATATAACAGGAGCCAACCAGCACCTGCCCCAACTTCGGCTTGTGGGGCTTCAGCGCGCTGAGGGAGGGATAGGCATGCTCCGTCTTGAGCCAGCGGAGGGGCTCGTGCCGCAGCCGCGCGCGGAAATACTGATGCAGCGCCGCCAGGCTGGCGGCCGAGTTGATCAGGTTGGCCAGAACGGTTCGCAGCGGCACACCCGCGGCAAAGCTCCAGCCGCAGATCCTGCCAACGCAAAAGAACCGGATGAGCAGGCGCAAGCCACCGAACACGCCGTTTAGCGGAAGCAACCAGGCGGGCATACCGGCGGGCGACACCCCTCCCAGCCCCCATGGTGAGTGGGCGACCCTGCTGGCGAGCCACGTGCCGGCGCCATAAAGGAAAATTGCATTCCCTAAAAGGCTCAGAGGGTTGCCGACTAGCCCCTTGCGGTCGCGCCACAGCCAGTACCTGATGGCGAGTCCGCCGCTCCACCCGTGGCGCTCCCAACCCTGCAGCGCGATGCCGGTCACCCAGCGGGTCCGTTGCCGGACGGCGGAGTAGAAGCTGTGGGGAAACAGCTCACGTGTCGCCAGGAAGGACCCGTCCCGCAATGTGACCGGCACGAACATCTGTCGCGCGCCCTGCAGCCGCAGGCGAAAGCCATTTTCGTAGTCTTCCGTGAGACATGCCGGTTCGAAGATACGGTTGCTCTCGCTCACCGCCAGACGGTCGAGGGCCCCCCGCGTGAACCCGGTGCCGACGCCGCAGGAGGGTACGAAGGCGCCCATGAACTGCCGCACAGGCATATCCCGGGACTGGTATTCGCAGAATTCGTCACGGTACACACCGTGGGTCCATTCGAGGAACGGGGTCGACAGCGGCAGCACTGGAATCTGGATCATGTCGTGCGTGCCGGCATAAAAATTGATCCAGAGCAGCGATTGGGGGTGAATCAGGTCCTCGGCATCGTGCGTGACCAGTACGTCGAAGGGCTCGGCGTGCCCCTGCTCGTACAGCAGAATTCTCTGGTAAATCCAATTGAGGCAGTCGGCTTTTGAAGTGGGACCATCGTGGGGACACAGGGCGAGATGGACATTGGGAAACCTGTCTTCCAGTTCACGCACGGCATCCAGAGTAGCGTCATCGTTCGGGTAGCCTCCGATGAAGAAATGATAGTTGGAGTAGCGGATGGCGGCGTTATTATGCTCGACCATGTGCCGGATGACAGTGTACTCCCGCCATAGGGGGACAACGATGGCGATCTTTTTCTCAGGTAGATCGGCAAGCCGGTCATCGCTTGGCAAATTATTCGTGTATTGCTTTCTTATTTTTCCGTAACCCCATAACAACCAACGGGTAAAGTCCACAACAAAGTCATCGACGCCGCTTACGAGAAACCAGACTGCGAGCGGTAGAATAAGCCACCCAATGCTTTGATCGACAAGGGTCAACAGATGCTAGTGCGCTGGGAGCGGACGAAATCTCTACTTGGCGCCAAGAGCCAGATCAGCAATCGCCATAGTAGGTGCCGGCCGACCTGTGTTACCATATAAGTTCACCACTTCATCAGAGTCTCCATGGTTTGGGGATGGGGTCTTTTCTGGCTCGCCGGTACTACAGGTCAGCCAGCCGGAGAGGGTCTTCATGCCGCAGACCGGTGGCTTGCTGCTCTCCCCCTAGAACAAACTAAGTAAAATTGGAACGATTCCTTAGGAAATCATAGGCTTGCAATAGTACTACGTAGGCTTTAGAATCGAGTGCAAGATGAATAACGGCTTGGGAATTATGTCAGAGAGCGAACTGCCGATGGAGCCCCTGGTGGAGCCGAAGCCGGCGCGGATTCGCATTGTCTTGGCAGACGATCATCCCATTGTCCGTGATGGTCTACGCAAACTCCTCAGTTTGGAAGACGATATTGATGTGGTCGGGGAGGCTTCCGACGGCCGTGAAGTCCTGCAAGTGGTGCAGGATACGGATCCGGACATCGTTATTCTGGACCTGCGGATGCCGAATCTGGACGGCCTGTCGGCGCTGCAGGCGCTCCAGCAGACGCATAAGAAAACGAAAGTCATTGTGCTCACTGCTTCCGACGACAAGGGTGAATTTGTGCAGGCTATGAAGCTTGGCTGCTCCGGAATCGTTCTGAAGCAGACGGCTCCCGAGTTGATTGTAAAGAGCATCCGCAAGGTGAATGCGGGTGAAATCTGGCTGGATTCGCACACTACGGCGGCAGTTATGCGCCAATTTGCAGCCCCCGGCGACCTTCTGGGCGGCGCGACCAAAGGCCGTGAGCGTTCTCCGTTGAGCCAGCGGGAACGGGAAATTGTCGGTCTCGTGGCGCAAGGCTATAAGAATAAAGAAATGGCCGAAAAAATGTTCATTAGTGAACAGACGGTCAAGAATCACCTGCACAACATCTTCGATAAGCTGGGCGTTTCGGACCGCCTGGAATTGGCACTCTACGCCATTCATAAAGGCTTACACCTGGTAGACCGATAGACCTAGTCCTTCATGGCTGCTTTTGACTATGACCTGATCGTCATTGGATCCGGCCCAGCGGGACAACGAGCGGCCATTCAGGCAGCTAAACTCGAGAAGCGGGTTGCCGTTATCGAGCGAAAAACCGTGCTGGGAGGCGTCAGCGTCAACACCGGCACAATTCCCAGCAAAACCTTCCGGGAAGCCGTCCTCGATCTGTCCGGTTTTCGCGAACGCTGCTTTTATGGCGCTTCCTACTCGGCCAAGCAGAATATTACGATCGAGGACCTTCTCCTCCGCACCGACAAGGTGATCAGTCATGAAGTCGAGATTACCCGGCACCAGTTAACGCGTAATGGGATCGAGATCATTGCAGCCTCGGCGTCATTCAACGATTCCCACACTCTGAAGCTCGATTATATAGATGGCCGCGGACAGCGGCTGGTAACCGGTGCGTTCATTGTGATTGCCACCGGCACGGAAGCGACCATGGACGAGCATATTCCGTTCGATGGCCGGCGCGTGATTACGAGTGACGATATTCTCCGGCTTGACCGGCTGCCTAAGACCATGGCGGTAGTGGGCGCGGGCGTGGTTGGCTGCGAGTATGCCAGCATGTTTGCGGCGCTGGGAGTTCGTGTCACACTGATCGACAAGCGCCCGCGGCTGCTTCCATTTATTGACGCGGAGATCGTTGATTCCTTGACGTACCAGTTACGCGAGAACCGCGTCACACTACGGCTGACGGAAGAGGTCAGCAGCATTGAGCCGATTCACGATGAGCATGGCGATCGTGTGAAAATTCACTTGGCCAGCGGCAAACAGGTGTTGACGGAAAAGGCTCTCTACAGCATCGGGCGCACCGGAAATACCAGCAAATTGAATATTACGGCCGCCGGTTTGCCCGCCGATGACCGGGGCCGCCTGAAAGTGAACGAGCACTACCAGACCGAAGTACCCCATATTTATGCGGTGGGGGATGTGATCGGGTTTCCGAGCCTCGCCTCCACTTCCATGGAGCAGGGCCGCCTGGCCGCGTGCCACGCGTTCCACGTGGAAGCGAAGTCCCTGCCCCACTTGTTCCCCTATGGAATCTACACGATCCCGGAAATTTCCACGGTGGGAAAAACGGAAGAGGAATTGACGCACGACGGTGTTCCGTATGAGGTTGGCAAAGCTCGCTATCGTGAGATTGCGCGCGGCCAAATCATCGGGGATTCCGTGGGACTGCTGAAGCTGATTTTCCGGTCGGATACCCAGGAGTTGCTGGGTGTACACATTATCGGCGAAGGAGCCAGCGAACTGGTTCACATCGGGCAGGCAGTGGTCGCATTTGGCGGAAAAATCGACTATTTCGTCAACACCGTCTTCAACTATCCAACCCTGGCTGAGTGCTATAAGACGGCGGCCTTCGATGGAATCAACCGGATGGGCGCCGCTGAAAACAGTTTGGCAGATCCAATTTCGCAATCCTAAGCGTATCTTCAGAGACACTGGGAAATCTCCCAGTTTTAACAAACGGTGAAAAACAGTACGATCAGGTACTTGAAGACCTTAGGCTAATGCTGGCTATACGCCATCTCCCTAAGCAAGGGAGCGTAATGATGATTTCTCCACAGATTCTCAACCACACAGATGCGGCGACGACCAGCGGCATCCCTTTTTCAGTCATTCAGACGGAACTGCAGAAGATGGGGGCTGCATTGCCGTTTCGCCGGTCGCCGCGCCTGGCAAAGTTTCTGAGGTTCACCGTGGAGGCTGCTCTCGACGGCAATGGAGAAAGTCTGAAAGAGTACAGTATCGGAGTTCAGGTCTTCGGAAAACCCGCGGATTTCGATCCGCGTCTGGATTCGATTGTGCGGGTTGAAGCAAGAAGACTGCGGGCCGCGGTGGACCGATTCTATAAAACCGACGGGGTCAATTCGGAGATTCGGATTGTATACCGCGCCGGGTCGTACGTGCCCACGTTCCGCCACAGAGCGAACGGTCTTTCCCAGCACACCGACGGCTCCTCCGGAATGATGATCCTGGTTGGCAGCAGTGAAGCGCTGAACCAGATCCGGGCGGATCTTGAAAGCAAGATTGGACTCACGCCGGCCCGGGTCGGGGCCAATGGGCAGGACGTATTGTCGCAGGCCGAGACCGCGCGCATCATGGCGGATCAGCCCGCCGTACCGGTATTCCTAATCGGCGGAGCAGCCCAGAACCAGATCTAGCGGCGGAGCTGCTCCGGATAAACTGCTTCTTTATATGTCGTAGTACAAGGCGAATTCGTAAGGATGCGGGCGTAGGCGTACCGCATCGGCTTCGGCTTTGCGCTTGTAATTGATAAAAGTCTCGATCAGCTCTTCCGAGAACACATCGCCCTTCAACAGGAACTGGTGGTCGTCTTCCAGGGCCGTCAGCGCCTCCTCCAGAGATGCAGGCATGGACGGCACCTTCTTCATCTCTTCGGGAGACAGATCGTAGATATCCTTATCCAGGGGCTCACCGGGCTCAATTTTATTCTGCACACCATCCAGCCCGGCCATCATCATGGCGGCGAAGGCCAGGTATGGATTGGCCGCTGGATCCGGCGGGCGAAACTCCACGCGCTTGGCCTTTGGATTTGCAGAGTACATGGGGATCCGAACCGCAGCCGAGCGATTGCGCCGTGAATAGGCCAGGTTGACCGGCGCCTCATAGCCCGGCACCAGGCGCTTGTAGCTGTTGGTGGTCGGCGCAATGATGGCGGACAGAGCCCGCGCGTGCTTCAAAAGCCCCCCGATATACCAAAGAGCCATCTGGCTCAAGCCGGCGTAGAGATCGCCCGCAAAAAGCGGCTTGCCGTCCTTCCAAAGACTCTGGTGGGTGTGCATGCCGCTGCCGTTGTCACCAAATAGAGGCTTGGGCATAAAGGTGACGCTCTTGCCGTACTGATAGGCCACGTTCCGGATGATGTATTTGTACAGCATCATGTTGTCGGCCGACTTGACCATGGTGTCGAAACGCTGGTCAATTTCGCACTGGCCGCCGGTGGCGACTTCGTGGTGATGACACTCGATGTTCAGTCCGCACTTGATCATCGTCTGCACCATTTCGCCGCGCAGATCCTGATAGTGATCGGTGGGGGGAACCGGAAAGTACCCTTCCTTGTAACGGGGGCGGTAGCCCAGATTGTCCTTTTCCCGGCCTGAGTTCCAGCGGCCCTCTTCCGCATCGATGAAGTAGAAGCCGGAGTGCTGGTTCTGGTCGAAGCGGACGTTGTCAAAGATAAAGAACTCCGCCTCAGCTCCAAAGAATGCGGTATCGGCGATGCCCGTGTTCTTTAAATGCAGTTCCGCCTTCTTAGCGATACGCCTGGGATCCCGATCGTAGAACTGGCGCGTGATGGGATCGATGACATCGCACGTCATAATGAGGGTCTGGATCTCGGAAAACGGATCGATGACCGCGGTGGTAGGATCCGGAATGAGAAGCATGTCGCTCTCGTTGATGGCTGCCCAGCCCCGGATACTGGAGCCATCGATGCCAAACCCGTCATCGAAGGAGCTCTCATCCAGCATGCTGATGGGATAGGAGATGTGCTGCTGCAGCCCTGGGATGTCGGTAAACCGCAGGTCGAGTTGGCGGACATCGTTTTTCTTGGCGAATGCTAAGACTTCTTTTGGATCCATGGGACCTCCGATGGTACCTCGCATGTTAACGAACCTGTCCCAGGCGCGTCAATTGCGGAACGTCGGAGATTAGCGGGCCAAGCCCGCCGCGAGTTTCCGGTACATGGACCGGACCTGACCGGCGGTTCTTTTCGGATCGGCTCCGAAAGGTTGATATCTGGTTAAATTAATTTCCTGTGCCAACTGGTCGGCTGTCTTGCCGGCCTTGATGCCCGACTCGACCGCTTGAAGCATGTCGCGCAGATAATCACGCTGTCCGCGGATTATTTCCATAGTCCCGGGAACGCCATGCCCTGGGACAACGACTTTCACGTCCCAAGCGCTTAGGCGGTCCAGCACGCTTATCCAGTTATGGTAGTCAGCATCGGGATCGGAAAGGTTGTTGCCGTAAACCCAATTCACCGCAAGGTCACCCACAAAGAGAACTTTGGACTTCGGGAGGTACGCAACCGAGTCCCCCCTGGTATGCGCGGGGCCGACCTTGGTTAATTCCACGCGCTGCTCGCCATCGTCCAACACCATTTTGTCCGGGAACAGGACCGAAGGATGCACCTGAGGCTCCGTGGCTCGCTCTTTAGCTTGGTTTTGAATATCACGCCATCCCTTTGCGCGAGATTCCTCGGAAGACGCCATGGAGCTAACAATTGCGGCGCCAATACGCTGGAAGATTACGTTTCCGTAGGAATGGTCAGCGTGATAATGCGTGTTGAACACGAAGCGAATCGGTCTCTCGCTGGTCTTGCCGATCGCCGGCAATATTTCCCGGGCGCCCCAGGGGAAGTTGGCGTCCATAACAAAGACATAATCTTTGAATATGGCCCACCCGACATTGGTTTGTACGCGCAGGATCTCGTCTCCCTGCCAGTAGAAAACCCCCTGGCCGAGTTCATGAACCAGGCTCTCCGGGGCGCGCTGCGCACTCAGCATGGCCAACACCGCCAGCGCGCTGAATACGACGACTACCAATGTCCGGCGCATATGTTGTTTTCCTTAGCTAACGGCATTACAAAAGCACTCAAAAATAAAGCTTCAGGGCCATCTGCAAAATGCGCGGATCACCTGCGCTGGTGATCCTTCCAAAGCTGGGCGAGCCGAGCGTTGTCCCGGGGTTCCCCAACTGGGCATAGTTGAAGAGGTTGAAGAACTCAGCACGATACTGCATGCGCCAACGATCGGTGATGCGAATGTTTTTTAACGCCGAGAAGTTGACGTTGAAGGATCCCGGACCCATCAGTATATTGCGCCCGGCGTTGCCGAAGGTGCCCAGGGCCGCCGGAGCAAACGAATTGGTCGTGAACCATTGCGCGATACGCTGGCCACGCGAGCCCGAAATGTACCCCGGCTTTGAGACAACATCCGCGCTGTCGTTACCGATGCCGGTGCGGGAGCGATCCTCGCCCGAGGAAAAGGTCAACGGGAACCCGCTCTGCCAGTTCCAGATGGCGTTCGTCTGCCACCCACCCAGGAACTGGCGCATCCACACGCTTCCTCTTGGGGAAGGCAGCTGCCATACGTAGTTCACTACCAAGTGGTGCGGAATATTGAAGTCTGAAACTCCCCGGTAGGCTTTGGCGTTATCCGGGTTAATGAGATTGACATTAATCAGCGCGGTGGTGGCCGAGTTGTAGTCGATACTGCGCGAAAAAGTATAATGCGCGCCGACCGAAAATCCCTGCGAAAATCGTTTTTCAAGCGAAAGCTGGAGTGCATTGTAGATGGAGTTTCCGCCGGAAATGTCGCGGATCAGAGTCTGGAAGTCAGGGTTAGGCCGGCGCTGCTGGGTATCTGCTACCGTAGCCCCAGGGGAATACACTGCGTGGTTTAGATCGACGTTATAGGGTAAGTAAGTTCCCTTAGTGCCGATGTACCCCACCCTTGCCAGAAAGTTGCGGGCAAATTGGCGCTCCAGGGTGAGGTTCCAATTCATCACGCGGGAAGGATGCCAGTCGGGGGAGAATGAAATCCCGATAATAGGCAACTGGAAAGTGGCATCCTTTCCAGGAATCCTGGGAGCGAACTGTGCGGGGAACGGATTGGTTTGCCCCGCCCATGGATTGTCCATCGATACCCCAAACAGAAAATACTGCGGGCTGAAAGGCGCTGTATTGGACATGGCGATACGGGATTCCACGAAGGGCGGTTGATAAAACACGCCCCACCCGCCTCGCAGGGTGGTTCGGCCTTTACCCCCGAAGTCATAGGCGAAGCCAAAGCGGGGCGCAAACTGTTTCCACTGCGATTTGCTGCCGCCGTCGGGACAGCCGCTATCTCCCGCGAAGAGATAACCAGCGGGCGCGTTGGGAAAGCGTTGCGACCGCTGTCCTGGGATATAACACTCCGTGCGGCCGAGCGCATCTCCCTCCGGCGTAAAAGGCTCCCAGCGGAGACCTACTGTAAGATTCAACCGCCTGGTAGCACGAAGATTATCCTGCAGGAAAAATGCCTTCAGGAGACCCCGGCGCGCCACGTACTGCCCGCCCCCGGTATTCAGGCGCTGCACGGATCCAAGCAGAAAATCCGCCAGCGGATTCCCGCTGAATGTTGTGCCCTGGAACTGGTAGCGCGGGTTTTGCAGAAAAGTGTTTTCCAGATCGGTCCAGTTATCCATGATGTCGGCGCCGAAGGCGATCTCGTGCGTCCCTCGAACCCAGTGGGCACTGTCGCTGAAGTGAAAGTTCTTCCGCTTGAATTTCCCGGGCTCGCCGGTGCTGATGCCGAAATACCCCGTAACCGTCACAAATATACCTGGCGGGTTGGACTGCGCGGCGGCGCTACCGATATCCGCCATGCCGAACGGGGCGCTGCTGCTCACGGTTCCGTCGGTCTGGCTGAACGACAAGATAGCGCTGTTAAACAGGTTCGGGCTGATGGTGTACGTGTCGCTCACCGAGGCTGCCTGGTTAAAGAAAAGCGTACCCCGGAAAGCGCGGATCAGGTCCTGCGTAACTGCCTCGACGGGGTAGCGGGAGTAGAAGTACCGGCCGTAAAGGCGGTGTGCCCGCAGGTTGTAATCGACGCGTCCCATCAACTGATTCTCATGCTCATGGCTGGGGCGATCGAATACCAGAAACCCGTTGGCGCCTGTGGGTAGGGGAATGAACGGCAACAGTTTCAGAGCGACGGGATTGAGGCGGCTGGCCGGAATTTGATTCCTCGGAAATGGTTGCCTGGTCACCGGATCCACGAGTTGTTGCGCGATGGATGAGAAATCTCCGCCCCGCTGGGCAGCCGTCGGCACAAACGCGCTGAGGCCGCCGGCCACATTGGCTAGTTGCATTCCCTGATACGTGCCGAAGAAGAAGAGCTTGTCTTTGATAATGCGGCCGCCAAACGTCCCGCCGAACTGATTGCGCTTCAACTTATCTCCAACCGGAGCAAAGAAATTGCGAGCGTTCATGGCGCCGTTGCGAATGTACTCGAAAACGCTGCCGTGCATCTGGTTGGTGCCTGACTTGGTGACCACGTTGACCACCGCGCCATAACTGCGTCCGTATTCGGCACTATAGTTATTTGTCTGGACACTGAACTCCTGCAAGGCATCGGGATTGGGAAATGGGTTGTTTACGTTGGTGTAGTGATCGAGGTTGCTGCCGCCGTCGAGTTGATAATCGACTCCATCGCCGCGCGCCCCGTTTACTGAGATCGACTGAATGCCGGGATACGAGCTGCTTTGGGCGGCGTCGCCTTTTCCGCGGGCGTTGGCAGTCTGCAAGTCGACCGTGCCGGGCGCCAGCAGCACTAGAGTCGCCGCATTCCGCCCCTGCAGCGGAAGATCCCGAATTCTCTGCTCGTCCACGGTTTGACGCAGCGTACCGCTGCGCGTGTCCACCAGTTCGGCGTTAGCATCCACGGTAACCGACGTCGCCGCTGAGCCCAGCTGAACCACAATTGGGACCGTTGAGCTGACGTTGGCCCGGACCTCAATCCCGCGCTGCTCGAAGCGGCTGAAACCGCTTGCCTCGACGACGAGCAGGTAGATCCCCGGCGGCAGCAGAGGGAAGATATAGCCACCGTCACCAGCGGTGGTCGCCTCACGAGCCAGACCAGTGGCAACCAAAGTTGCAACTACTTTGGCGTTCACTACGACGGCGCCGGTGGGATCGAGAACCCGCCCTCCTATGCTGCCTGTGGGGTCTGCTCCCGCGAGTGTGCCCGCAAATAGAGATAAAAGGAAGCCGATTGCCAAGAGACGAGGCTTGATGTGGAGAGCAATCCTGTCCATCAGATTCTGCAGCGCGTGTCTTCTCACAGCCACCCCCGACGAGCGAATTGTACAGACTGTATTCGAGTGTATTGGAAAATAGAACGAACGGTCAAGCTAAAAAGACACAGCAAAAACACACCATAAAGTCCATTTCTAATCCCTGACTCGACATTGGCCACGGCGATAAAATGCACCACTTGTTCACTATCAGGACGTTGAAGCATGACGCGGAATTGACGGCATTTTACAGCGGTCTATCCGCCCGCGCGTCTTTTTAGTTATATACTTCTCCCGAGCCGCTCATCGGATAGGCTGATTTTCGTGCGGAGGAATGGCATGGTTGTTTTCCGATTGTTCGCGGTTCTCGGGATGTGGGCCGCTTTAGCCATTTGCCAGTCTAACGTCGGGTATATATCGGGAAGCGTCACCGACAATACCGGCGCAGCTGTTCCCGGATGCACCGTGACAGCTATTAACACCCAGACGGGCCAGAAACAAGCTGTCATCACGCAGAACACCGGCCTTTATGTATTCGCAAGTCTTCCGGCGGGCACCTACAGCCTGGCGACTGCGAAAGAAGGGTTCCGCAGTTCGGAGCAGACGAATCTGGTGCTGGATGCAGCGTCGCGCAGAAGCGTCGATTTCGTTCTCGAAGTTGGCAGCCTCTCCGAGTCGGTATCTGTATCCGCCGCCGCCGAGCAGGTGCAAACATCATCGGGGGACGTCACCAAAGTCATATCGGAGCAACAGTTGAACCAGATTGCGTTGAACGGCAGGAATTACTCGCAGTTGCTGCGGTTAATACCCGGCGCCGTGGCCACTACGCTGGACCCGTTCACCCTGGCGTTGTCCACTACCGGCCAGAGAATAAACGGAATCCGGACCGACTCCATTCTATTCAGCATCGATGGCGCGGAGAACATGGACAACGGCGGCAACTCCAATGCCGCGGTCAACCCGAGCGCCGATGCCATCTCTGAAGTCAAGATTCAGACAGCCAGCTACAGCGCGGAGTTCGGCGGACGAGCGGGTGCGCTGGTAAACGTCGTCACCAAGAGCGGTACTCGCAATTTCCACGGTACGCTGTTTGAATTTGTCCGGAACGACCGGTTTGATGCCCGGTCGTTCTTCTCGCGTTCTGTCGATCCTCTTCGCTTCAACGACTTCGGATACACGCTGGGCGGCCCCGTGTTCATCCCGAAGAAGTGGAACGTCGACAAGAGCAGGATGTTCTTCTTCGCCAGTCAGGAATGGAAGTATAGCCACGTCGGAGCGACGCGCCTCAACCAGGTGCCTACGGCGCAGGAGCGGGCCGGCGATTTCCGCAACTCCAGCCTGCCGGCTCCCATAGATCCGCTCTCCGGACAACCGTTCCAGGATCGTGTCGTACCCGCCTCCCGATTTTCACGCAACGGCCCCAAGCTGTTATCCCCGCTGCCGCTGCCGAATTTCGGCGGGCCTGGGGGCAACTACAGCGCCACGGGCGTCAATCGGACTGACCCCCGCGAACTCCTGCTGCGCTTCGATTACCTGTTGTCGCCAAAAACTCAAATCAGCTATCGCTGGGTTCATGACGAGTGGGATATCATCGATGCGTTTCAGGGGAGTGCCCTAGGTATCGTCCCCGGTGGACGTCCGCGTCCAGCGTATGTAACGCTGGCGAGCGTCTCCCATCTGTTCTCGCCAACGATGCTGAATTTCTTCAGCTTCAGCTTGAGTCACGACATTATCGTCGGTTATCCTCAGAATCAACTGCTGCAGCGGTCCCGATTGGGGTTCGACTCTCCGGAGATTTTCCCCGCGAACCGTTTTGGCGTAGTCCCCGACCTGAACATCGCCACCTTTGCCGGTTATAACGCGGGCGACCGTATAAAGAAAAACAACAGCATCTTTCAGTGGCGCGACGATTTCAGCAAGATTGCCGGGCCCCACTCATGGAAGTTCGGTACCCAGATCACCAGGAGCAGGACCGACGAGAATATCCGGTTTAACGACCAGGGATCAGTCACGTTCAACACCTCGGCGCGCAACACCACGCGCAACGTGATCGCGGACGTGCTGCTCGGCAATTTTCAAACCTATACCGAAAGCGTTGCGGACTTCGACTATTGGGGACGCTTCAACCAGATCGATCTTTACGCGCAGGACAGTTGGAAAGTAAACCGCCGGCTTACGCTGGAGTTCGGAGTTCGATACAACTACATCCCGCCGTTTTACAATCAACTCGGCAATACGTCCACGTTCCTGCCGGACCGCTACAGCGCGGCCGCGGCCCCCAGAGTCAACCCCAGCGATGGTTCCCTTGTGCCGGGAACCGGCGATCCGTATAACGGCATTGCACTGTTTGGCTCGGCTTTCCCCGGCAAAGCTATCGGCCGCGTGCCTGCGGCCAGTGACGCGTCGTTGAAACGCCTGTTCATCGGGCTCCCGCGCGGCGGCTTCGCTACCAACCACCGTGACATCGGCCCGCGCTTCGGCTTCGCCTATGACCCGTTTGGTCAAGGGAAGACATCGGTGCGCGGCGGCTATGGCATTTTCTACGACCGGCTTCCCACCAATGCACTCATTGCTCCCAGCGGTAATCCGCCGTTCAACGTGGACGCAAACATCTTCGACGGCAACATCGACAACCCCAGCGGTGGCACCACCAGGAGCTTTCCGGCAAACTTGAGCGTTCTTCCCACTCGCATCCCGGCCGCCAGCGTCACCACCTATAACATCGGAGTGCAGCAGGAACTGCCGTCCGGAATCATTCTCGATGTCAGTTACGTAGGCAACTACGCCCGCCATCTCGCCAGGACGATCAACATCAATCAGTTGCCCGTGGGCACTCGGCTCAACCCGCCCAACAGCAATATAAATGTAAATGCTCTGCGCCCCTATCCGGGCTACGCCAATATCAATGTGCGCGACCAGGGCGACAACTCCAATTACAACAGCCTGCAGGTCAGTGCCAGCCGGCGTCTGCAAAACGGACTCTCTTTCACCGCCAATTACACATGGTCCCGGGCGCTCGATTCCACCTCGGGCACGCCGCAGGACGCCTACAACGCGCGGCCGGACTACGGTCTATCCGCCGTGCATCGCAAACATTTGGTGAATGTGAATTACATCTATGAACTGCCCTTCTTCCGTCGCAGCGAAAACAGCTTCCTTCGTACCGCACTCGGAGGCTGGGAGATTGCCGGCGTCACGCTCGCTCAGAGTGGAGCACCGAACAGTGTAACCGTGCCCGTGGATGTGGCGCGCATAGGAGCGGCCTCCTCGCGCACTACGGTGGCCAGCAATCCGAACCTGGCGGCGGGCGAGAGAACACTTTCCCGCTGGTTTAATACCGAGGCTTTTCTGCCCGCCGAGAAAATGATCCAGGGCGTTTTTGGCAACAGCGGCCGGAACATCCTGATCGGGCCGGGTTTCAGCCAATGGGATGTCTCCGTGCTGAAGAACTTCCGCTTCGCGGAAAAAGCAAATGTGCAGTTCCGCGCGGAAAGCTTCAATGTTCTGAATCACGCCTCGTTCACGGGCATCAGCACGTCGGTTCGCTTCGATGCGGCGGGCAACCCGGCACAAAACTATGGCGCGGTCACCGGAGCCGGCCCGGGACGGGTACTGGAATTCGGATTAAAGCTGCTGTTTTGATCATCGCTCGCTGCCCGGCCGCGAGCCGGGGAGCCGGGCTTAGCGCCTGACCGCCACCACCACGTAGGGCGCTTCCACTTCAAGATCGGGATACATTCGGCCGGCTCCTTTTTTGTCGACCGCCTCAACAAAATACATCAGATCCCACTTCGGGTCGATGAACGAAGCCGGAATCCGGCCCACATACACACCGCTTGTGGAATCCAGAGCCATTTCTGCCGTTTGATAATCCTCGAACTGAGTCACGTGGCGATATCGCAGACGGACCCATTTCACTCCTTCCGGAGCATCCACACGCGCCGGAACGATCAGGTCACGTCCCGGCTCAGCCACTCCGGCAGCCGGCAGTTGGACATCCGGCGGCCGCGACACCGTGGAGGACAGTGCATGGCGCGGTCCCTCCTTGCCGTTGGCTTTGGATCGTTCGGCCAACAGCTGTTCAAAATCGCGGGCCAGCAATGCATATTCTTCCTTCCAATGGCGGCTGAAACCCACCGCGTGGACGCCAAAGGCCAATTTTTCAATATACAAATCACCCGCTGAGCTGACGATCTGTTTCCAGGATTCCAGGGCGTGCCGCTCCGCAGTGACCGCCGAGTCAAAGTCGCCCAAATTGCCGGCCTGTTTGTATAAGTTGTAGGCGATACCCGCCAGAAGCCGCCAGGAATGAAATCGGGACAAGCCTGCAAGAATTTTCAAGTCGGTCACAGTGGACCGGTACTCGTTGTTCGCGCGGCTCCCGATCTTTTTCTCAGCCTGGGCCGCCTGATCCAGAATCGCGTCTGCTGTTGTCGCAAACCACCGGCTTGTCTCTTCCGGCCGGCGCATAGCGGTGTCAGTGCCCGAAAGAATACTCTTAGCCTCATCGCGGACATTCATGAACTGCTGGATGTCGCTGCCATCTTCGTCCGCATATTGCATCAGGCTTCCCTGCCGGCTCATCTCTGCCCATCCCCGGGTGGTGGGGAAGTTTTGATAACGGTAGCTGGCCGCCACAATCCGGGGCAGCACGTTGCTGGCAAGGTGCAGCCCTTTCATTAAGTGGGGCCCCGCCTCTGCACCGAAGCGGCTCTCAAATTCGCGTGTCCACACATCGGGCTCGGCTTTCGGATTGTAGGTTAACCGCCCCCAGACGCGATAGAAATGCCAGTAGCGCTCAAATTCATAGTCGTAATAGCGATACTTGGGATTCAAAATCTCCAGCGGTTTCTCATCCTGCGGCTCGCCCAGCATTTTGGTGGCGAGCATCTCGTTCACCTCGAAGCTGTTGCCGTCATAAAGCTTGGCGCTTAAAGCGAAGCGCCGCACGTATTCAGGATCTCCCCACAACAGCAGCCGGCTGGTACCACCGTTCCAAAGCTGCCAGTGAACCCGGTAACGCTGCGGATAGCGCAGTAGATCGGCGTAGCCGTGGCGGCGATCGTGCTGGTTCTGGATGTTGATGTGAGTTGGATGAAATGGCATTCCCATCTGCT
The DNA here is from genome assembly GCA_035526665.1 of Bryobacteraceae bacterium. GTDB lineage: Bacteria > Acidobacteriota > Terriglobia > Bryobacterales > Bryobacteraceae > DATLBY01. The sequence continues at coordinate 9,385 of DATLBY010000089.1, read as the reverse complement.
CCATCCAGTACTTGGTTGAGATGTTGGCCTTCAACCCCAGAGCCATGGCATCGTTGATCACTGCATCCGGCAGCTCCTTGGCGCGGAGGTTGAGCCGCAAATTGGGGTGCTGCTGCTTGATGGAGGAGAATACATCGTGCCAGAACGACTGCATCTCCTCATGCTTCAAGCCCGATTCATCGTGCATGCGGAACTGGATCGCGTCAATTTCCGGGAAGACATCTAAAAAGCGGTGCAGCGATGCCTTGGTATAGGCAGCCAGGTTCGCCGCATGGACACCCCAAACCAGGCCTGTCACCCGCTTCCCCGCGTTCTCCGATGCGCCGGGAATGCCGCCCCCCTGCACGCCGCCGCGGTAGATGTGGTCCCAGATGCCGGCCGTGACATCGACGCCCCGTTCATGCGCGATGCGGATCATTGCCTTAAATGCCGAGGTGTTCTTCGCCTGCTGTCCAGATGTGATCCCCACCATCTCCACATCTGGAAAACCAGGTGTATTGAAGAAAAAAGGATAGAGCGGAGCCATGAAGCCGCCGTTTTCGTAGCCGAAGATCACCACAAAACTGTTGATCCGGCTCGCCGCCAGCATGTCGAAATAGCGCGTCCAATACCGTTCATCATAGAGGCGTTCCTCGAAATAGGCGCGTTGCATGGAGTATGTCGAAATGCCACGCTCTACCAGAAAGGGGGACTCGGACGTCTCCCGCACATACTGGAAAGGATCTGAGCCGGAGCTCGCCGTAATCTTCTCAGCGGCCTCGATAGCCGCATACATCAATCCGCGGGCATCTCCCCCGGCCAGGACGACCGCCGGTTTATTCCGGATGCGGCCGCGCAAAATCCTTAGCGACTCCGGAGTTCTCGGTAGGATGGCCCCAGCACCTTGGATGCTTCGCGCTGCCGTCACGGCGGAGTCGCCGCCCGCAAAAATCAGATAGTCCGCGCCTTCCGCACCGCCGGCAACGGTGAATCCTTTAGCCCGGAGTGCCTTTTCGAGGACACTCACGCCATGCCGCGCCGGAGCGGTCAGGTCGCTGCCCGCTATCACAGCCACCTTCTGCGCCGCCGCGGCCTCGAACCCGATGAGCCAGAAAGCTGCTACGCCAATGGTCTTGTATAGGTGCATCGATACGCCTCCGTTCTTAGTACTGCAGCGACCCTGTATCCGGAATGCGAATGCGGTAGATAGAAGTCCGCGCTGTCACATAGAGGGTGCGCAGGTCCGCGTCCCCGAAGGCGCAGTTGGCCGGGGATTCCGGAAACTCAATCGTCCGTATAAATTTTCCCGCGGGCGTATAGACGCAGATACCACGGCATGCGATATACAAGTTGCCATTGGCCGCGACCCGAAGGCCGTCAGGCGAGCCATCTATGCCCGAAATGAAAACGCGTTCCCTGGACGCATTGCCGTCGCCGTCCAGATCGTATGCGAATATCTTCTTCGCCTCGGAATCCGCGACATAGAGAGTGCGTCCGTCCGGCGTCAGCGCCACCCCATTGGGCCGCGCCAGCTTTTCGGTGATCAGGGAAAGCTTGCCGGACGGCGTCACATGATACACGCCATTGAAGCCAAGCTCCTGCGGCTCCAGTACCGCTTTGGAAGCCGGGTCGGAAAAGTAAACCTGGCCATCCCGCCTGACGGTCACGTCATTCGGCGAGTTGAGACGCTTCCCCTTCCATTCCGCCGCAATCACGCTAAGGCTGCCGTCCCGCTCCATTCGCACGACGCGCCGCCCGTCGCGTTCCGCCGTATACAAACGGCCTTGTACGTCCATGGAATTGCCGTTTGCCGCGTTCGAATAGTTGCGATAAATCCCGGCATGATTGGCACCCGTGGATTTCATGATACGGGAGTTGTAGATGTCGCTGAATATCAAAAACCCCTGCTTGGACCATACCGGACCTTCGACAAATCCGAAATCGCCGGCAATCTTCTCGATCCCGGATGAGCCTGGCGGAACCGCGGGTGCAGGACCGTCCGCCTGCAGTTCAATGCGCCACTTCCAGCTCTCTCCCGGGGCCAGCTGAACCACTCCGCGGCCAAGGTTCAAGGAATTCTGTATGCCAAACCAAGGCTCGGGGCTGAAGTAACCGGTTTTGGGCCCGCCAAAGATGTTGAATCTGACAAGCGGCTCTGCCACGGTCGAGCTTGCCTGTTGCGTGACCCGCAGCGAGACGCCCTGCGGATCCACCAGCCGGACGTACGGCTGGCTCCGATAACCGGCCAAGGGCATCGCGACCAGGGCATCGAAATCACCCAGACGCGTGGGAGTGTCGAACGAACGCGGCCTTTGTTCCCCACTCAACACACCCCGCGAGTTCCGCAGCAATTGCACGGTACTGGGTGTCTCGAAAGTCATCTCCGCCGGATTGCTCCCCTTTACAAACGGAATATTAAATGCAATGTGGTTGCCGATCGAAAACTTCATCGGCTCGGCGTTCGACCGGTCCGAGGCCACGGTGTAATCGATAGTGAGATGCCCCCCGGAAAGCGTGTAGCTGGCGTCTAACTGAAACGCAAACGGGTACAGTGGCCGCGTGCGGGCGGAGTCTCGCAATTGCACAGTCACTCGCGCGCCGCTATTGTCCGCCGATCGTTTCACTTCGTTCCACGGCAGACTACGGGCAAAGCCATGGCACGGCATTGGATAGCTCTTGCCGGCCACCGCATATGTACCCTCGCCGCAGCTTGTTTCAGGAATGGTTCCTACCGGATACTGCGCTCCCACAGCCGGCCACAGCAGCGGAGCTTTGCCTTTGAACCCAGGCCCCGGCGAGTAGTCGCGCGCGTGATACAGCAGCTCGATCCACTGGCCTTGGAACTTAACTCGATAGCTGCTGAGTTCTCCCCCCTCCGAGGGAGTGACCGCGGCTTCCACACCTGCTGCCTGATCCCGCAGAACCACTACGCGCGGCGAGCCCGGACCCGCCGCAGGCTCATCCGCTACGCTGTAGCGGGTCTGGGCCAGGCCGCAAACGCTGATGAAAACGATAGCAGCCAGAAATCTCCAGGCGTTCACTTCTTGCCCTTCTTAGGCTCGAACAGCCCGAAACTGATCACATCGGAAGCCGACGCTATGGCCACATGCTGTTTTCCCTGAATCGAATAGGTGATCGGCTGCGCGGTAATCGCCTGCCCCGTGTTGAAATGCCAAAGGGCCTTGCCGCTTTTCGCATCCAGCGCGACGAACTGCCCGTTTACCTCCCCGGAGAAAATCAGGCCGCCGGCCGTGGAGAGCAATCCACCACCGAAACTGGTAGAGCCGACCCGCTCGGATTCCCACTGCAACTTGCCCGTGGTGAGGTCCAGCGCCCGGACATACACTTTCCAGGATTCGTCCTTCAGGTTCACATCGCCGGTGGCTCGATACTGAAAGCCGCCCGGCCGGAATGTCTCGGTGGATTTGTTGGCCAGTCCGCAGCCTTCCTGCGCGACTACATAAAAAAGTCCGGTTTCCGGGTTATAAGCCGGCGACATCCAGTTCGCGGCTCCAATGGCAGCCGGACATACTCTCGTTCCTTTCAAGCTGGGTTCGATCCCCGGCACTCGAATCGGCCGCCCTTCCGCCGTCAGGCCGGTGGCCCAGTTCAAGTGATGTACGAAGGGAGTCCCCGTCAGGAACTTACCGGTGACCCGATCCAGCAGGTAGTAGAAACCATTACGGTCGGCGTGAGCCATCAGCTTCCGCATCTTTCCCTGATACGGCGCATCCACCAGGATCGGAATCTCCACCGCGTCCCAATCCATGGTGTCGTGGGGGGTGAACTGAAAATACCACTTCATTTTTCCCGTATTCAGATCGAGGGCCACCACGCATTCCGTATAAAGATTGTCGCCCTTGCGCACATCGCCATTAAAATCGGGGGCCGGGTTGCCGATCCCCCAATACAGCAGATTCAGCTCGGGATCGTAGCTGCCGGTCAGCCACGTATCTCCGCCGCCGGTTTTCCAGGAATCGCCGGACCATGTTTCCGATCCCGGCTCGCCTGGCTTTGGAATGGGATTAAATCGCCACAAGCGTTCGCCCGTTGTGGCATCGTACGCATCCAGAAACCCATTCAGGCCGTGGTCACTGGGAGCGATGCCGGCGATCACTTTGCCGTTCGCCACCATCGGCGCCGCCGGCGACCAGTAGCCGTCGCTGGCTTCAGCCAGCTTCGCTTCCCATTTCACGTTGCCGCTGGCGGCATCGATCGCGATCAGGTACGCGTCCGGCGTTGTGAAGTAGACTTTATCGCCCCAGACTGCTACACCCCGGTTGGGCCCTTTTTGTCGCGCTGGGATCCGATGATATTCCCAGATTTGCCGCCCGCTGCGCGCGTCCAGTGCGTACACCTCGTTCGGCTGCGTCACGTACATCACGCCGTCCACCACGATCGGTACCGTCTCCAGGTGCGTCGCGCCGGGCACGTGAAAAACCCACTTTGGCACCAGGGCATCTACCGTACTGGCGTTGATCTGCTTCAGCGCGCTGTGCCGGCGGCTATCGTAACTGCCGTTATAGTGAAGCCAGTTCGCGGGGTTGGCCTCCCGCAATTGGTGATCCGTGACCTGCCCCCCGAGCGGCCACCCGCAACAAACCAGGTAGAGCAGTCTAGTAATTTTCATCGTCCGATCTCGTTCTCTCCCTGCTGCTCCATCTTGACCTTAGTCCGTGCCTGCTTGCTTAACATCGCTATCAGGTCACGAAACTGCGTGCTCGTCAGTACCTTATCGTAGTTACGGGGCATCAAAGATTGTTTTCCATAAACGATGCCGCGCAGCTCCTGCTTGTCAAACAGATGCAGCCTGTTCTTCTCGTCCAGGATCTGTATGGAAAATGCGTCCTCATTCCGGGCGATCCCCTGCACCACGTTACCCGTGAGAGTCGTTACCGTCACAGGCCGGTAGCCCGGCGGGATCGGTACATCCTGGGTCAACGATTCCCGCAGCTTTTGTAAGGTGACCTGCGCGCCGATGCTGGAAAGATCCGGACCAAGGGTTCCGCCTTGTCCCCGGATCATGTGACACCGCGTGCACCCGCCTACGCCAGTGAATACTCTCATTCCGTTATCCGCATCTCCCGGCACGTTATTGTCCGACGCGGTGCTTCTGATATTGCGAATGAAGGCCACGATCCTCCAGACGTCGAGATCCGGCAACCCTGTGGCCGGCATGGCGGTACCCGCAATGCCGTTCTTGATGGCGTCGAAGATGGCCGCCTCGCTGAGCCGGAAATAGCGCCGGTTGGCATTCAGGGATGGCGCCCGGTCTCCCTCGTTGCCGTCCGGCCCATGGCACTCGGTGCAGGTTTTGTTGTACAGAGTGCGTCCCGCGGCAACTACCGCAAGTCCCGCTCCCAGCGGATTTTTCGGCTTTATCACTTGCGCGGACATCCCGAACGCGATGCCGGCAAGCATTACCGGAGCGCGGATTATCAGACTGCTGAACAATGTCATTGTCAGAGGCAGACTATACCCGGAGTCAGGGAGTTGTCAATTCCGCTCCGGCCCAGTGCCCCATCACGCCACGATCTGGGGAATGAGTTCTCCGTGCACATCCGTCAAGCGCATGTTGCGGCCATTGAACAAATAAGTGAGCCGCTTGTGATCGATGCCGAGCAGGTGCAGAATGGTGGCGTGAAAATCGAAAACAGTGATCGGCTGCTCGGTCACCTTGTAGCCAAAGTCGTCGCTAGCCCCAATCACCTGCCCGCCCTTTATGCCCGCCCCCGCCATCCAGATGCTCATCGCCCCCGGATTATGATCGCGCCCCACGCCCCGCTGTGAGATCGGCATTCGCCCGAACTCGGTATGCCACAACACCAGCGTCTCATCCAGCAGCCCGCGCCGCTTCATGTCGGCCATCAGCCCGGCAATCGGCTTGTCTACCTCCAGCGCATGCTGTCCGTGATTGTCCACGATGCTGTCGTGAGCGTCCCACGTGTCTACGTTCGAATTGACGTAAGCGCCGCTGAATAACTGCACGAAGCGGACGCCTCGCTCCACCAGCCGGCGCGCCATCAGGCACTGCCTGCCGAATGGCTCAGTCACCGGATGGTCCAGTCCGTACAGCCGCTTGGTCTCGTCGCTTTCGTCGGAGAAGTCGACCGCCTGCGGCGCGCAGCCCTGCATCCGGTAAGCCAGCTCGTAAGAGGAGATGCGGGCCGACAGCTCGGAGCTGCCCGGGTGCTTCTCCTCGTGCTCGTGATTCAGCAGCGCCAGTTGATCCAGCCGGGCGCGCTGCTCCTCCGGAGTCACGTACCCGGACGGCGGACGCAGATCCAGAATCGGATCCCCCATCGAACGGAATACCGTCCCCTGGTACGATGCAGGCAGAAAACCGGCGCCCCAGTTCGACGGCCCGTTATACGGACCGCCCCGATGATCGTAAACCACCACAAATGCCGGAAGACTTTGATTTTCCGTTCCCAGCCCGTAGGTCACCCAGGCTCCGAGGCTCGGGAACCCCGTCAGCAGCGAGCCCGAGGTCCATTCAAAATGCGAGATGGAGTGGTCGTTCGACCGGCCTTGTGCCGACTGGATCAACGCAATATCGTCCACACAGCCGGCCATATGTGGAAACAGCTCGGATACCGCGATCCCCGATTGCCCGTAGCGCTTGAATTTATAGGGACTCCGCATAATGGGCCCCGGAAAACCCTGCTGCACCTGAACTTCGCCCTTCACCGGGAGCGGCTGCCCATGATATTTGTCCAGCGCCGGCTTCGGATTAAAGGTATCGATCGCGCTGACGCCGCCGTCCATGAACAACGAAACCACCGCTTTCGCGCGCGGCTTCAGGTGCGGCTTCTTGGGTAAAAATGGCGATTGAATCCCCGCGGAGCCCATGCACGACGCCGTACCTTTTTCGGTTTCCGCGGCTAGCAGGCCATCGCGGTTCAGCAGATAAGCCAGCGCGAGCCCGCTAATGCCCTCGCCCGCACGGAACAGCAGGTCACGCCGGGACATGCACTGGAGTTTCATCGCTTCCCTCTAGTTGATATAGACGAACTCATTCAAATTCAAAACGACGGCGCACAGGTCCGTCAGCGCCGGTTGCATCGCGTTATCTTTCAGCGGCGGCCTGGCTGAGTGGTACGCCCGCTGCTTCTCCAGGAACCGCACGTTCCCCTGGAATTCGCCGGGCTCCGGTTCCCGTGACAGAGCGATCCGGTAGACCGCCTGAATTTGCGCTGCCGGATCGTCACCAGCCAGCTCGAAGACGCGCTGCGCGAAGAGCCGCGCCTGGATCAGAATGAATTCATCGTTCATCAGCGTGAGCGCCTGGGTCGGCACCGTGGTCGTGCCGCGCCGCTCACAACTGATGTTGCTGTCGGGCGAATCCAAAACCTCGAACATCGGGTACTTCATAGCCCGCTTGAAATAGGAGTAAACACTCCGGCGCCACGTGCCTGGCTCCTCCTTGGTGAGCTCCCAGCGGCCCATCTTCTTTACGTCCTCCCGTACCGCCGGAGGAAGCGCGGGGAAAAACGGCGGACCACCCGCCTTCCGGTTGAGCTGTCCGCTGGCCGCCAGGATGATGTCCCGGATCGTCTCGGCCTCCAGGCGCTGCAGCGGAAATCTCCACAGGTACACATTGCCGGCATCCTGGGCCAAGTTCTTCTCGTTGTAAAACGTGGAAGCCATCTGGTAGGTCTCCGACAACATTATTAAACGCTGTATCTTTTTCACGCTCCAGCCCTGGCTGAGAAATTCCGTCGCCAGCCAGTCCAGTAGCTGCGGATGCGTCGGCAGCATCCCCATCTTGCCGAAGTTACTGGGAGTATCCACAATTCCTCTTCCGAAGTGGTGCTGCCACAGCCGGTTGACCATCACGCGCGCGGTCAGAGGATTGTCCTTGGAGGCAATCCATTCCGCCAGCGCACGGCGGCGGCCGCTGGTGGATGGGTTGCGGCTCGGCGGATGCGCCGTTGCAGGATTACCTTCCGCGAGTACCGTGAGGAATCCCGGCGGCACCTCCTTGCCATTGGCATCCCCGGCGGGAAACCGCAGCGGCGGCGCCTGATACTGTTCCCCCGCAGCCGGTACGTAGGAGCCTTTGAAATTGGCTACGATCCGGTTGGCCGTGGTGCCGGGAACCGGCTCGTCGCCCGGCCCATCCGGCGTAAACCGGTAGTCGCCGTCCCGTATGCCGGCAGCCATCGGCGGCGCCTGAGGCAGCGTGGCTTCCAGCGCTTTGATCCTGGCGTCCAGCTCGCGCACCTCCACGAGCTCGGCCGCCGGTAGATTCATCTCCTTGCGGCCCACCGTCGCAATCGAGAGTACTTGCGCCGCCAGCAGCTTTTGGCCTGAAGTACGCTTCTCCTCCGGAGTATGCACGGCCACCTGAATATCTTCCGGAAACGTCTTCAGTTTCTTCTCGAAGGCGGCAAGCCGGTATGGCTCTTCAATCTTCTTGATGGCAGCTTTCAGCGGCCTGGTCTGGCGCTCCACCGCCGCCTTTTTTGCGGTGTACGCCGCATATTCATCGGCGGGCATTAGCGGATGGTCGTAGTCGACGAACGGGAAGAACGAGGCCATCATCCGGTAATAGTCCTTCTGCGAGATCGGATCGAACTTATGATCATGGCAGCGGGCGCAGTTTACCGTCAGCGCGAGGAAGCCGCGGGATGTAGTGCCGATCAGGTCGTCCAGATAGTCGTAGCGGTAATGCGGATTCTGTTTCTCTCGAAAGCGAACCCGCGGGCCGACCCGGCCATAGCTGGTGGCGATCAGAGTTTCCGGTGTGACTTCGTCCAACTCGTCCCCCGCCAGCTGCTCGATGATAAACCGGTCATACGGCTTATCCTTATTAAACGAGTCGATCACGTAATCGCGATAGCGCCACGCATTGGGATTATCGTCATCGTGAATGTGCCCCCAGCTGTCCGCGTAGCGAACCAGGTCCAGCCAGTGCCGTCCCCATCGTTCACCGTAAGAAGAGGATGCGAGCAGCCGGTCCAGCACCTTCGCGTAAGCGTCGGCGGACTCGTCTTTCAGGAACTCTTCTACCTCGGCGGGCGCGGGCAGAAGCCCGGTAAGATCCAGGTAGGCGCGCCGGATCAGCGTACGTTTGTCGGCGCGCGGCGCCGGAACGAGGCCTCGCCGGTCCAGTTCCGCCTTGACGAAGCCATCGATTGGATTGGCGTTCCACCGGCGATCAGGATTCTGCGGAACCGCGGGACGGACCGGCCTCTGAAACGCCCACCAGGATTTTGGATTTGCGGGCGCCGCCGGCTTTGTGCTCCCGATGAGCGGACCACCTTCCCATCTGGCGCCGTTGTCGATCCAGTCCTTAAGGATCTGAACTTCGCGGTCACTGAGTTTGTTGCCCAACGGCATGGCAGGTTGTTCCAGGCCGGCGACGCGTTTATACAATCGGCTATCGGCGGCCTTACCCGGT
>DATLBY010000088.1:0-15476 GCA_035526665.1 Bryobacteraceae bacterium | reverse complement strand
TTGATGTTTTCGACTCGTGCCCGTTTAAAGCCATTTGCCTCCACCATAATCTCGTACTTGCCGGCCGGAAGATACGGGATGGTGTAGAAGCCTGAGCCGTTAGTGGAGGTGCCTGTCTCGACGCGGGTCTGCGTGTGCTTCGCCGTAACGCGCGCCCCCACGATGGATGCGCCGGACGGATCGGTAACCGAGCCTGTGATCGACCCTTGCTCCACCTGGGCGTGAACGATCAGCGAAAATAACAGCAGAAAATAGAGGGATCTCATAGATTCTCCTAAAGCTCTCTCTGTCCATCGTAGCGGTTCAGCAACCTACCTGGAGCTGATTCCGGCCCAGAGGCGTCGTCGGCTAAACCGAGCAGAGCTTCACGGCCTCTTCCAGGCTCCGGATAGGATCGTTGACCGGAATGAATTCGTGGGCGAAGTAGCCGGTGAATCCCAGGGCGGAAATAGCCGTGGCGATCCCGCGCCAGCGGAGCTCCTGCGTGTCGTCCAGTTCGTGACGCCCGGGAACACCGCCGGTGTGGAAGTGCGCGATGTATCCAATATTTTCGCGTATGGTGCGAATGACATCGCCCTCCATAATCTGCATATGGTAGATGTCGTACAGCAGTTTCATGCGGGGGGAATCGACGCGCCGGCAGACCTCGACTCCCCAGGCGGTGCGATCGCACATATAGTCTTTGTGATTCACTTTGCTGTTCAACAGCTCCAGGCAGATAGTTATGTTTTCGTCCTCGGCCAGCCGGGTGATGCGGCGGAGGCCCGAGACGGTATTCATCATGCCTTCCTCATCCGACATGCCTTTGCGGTTGCCGGATAGTGCGATGACGTTGGGCGCCTTGGCCGCGGCAAGCTTTGGAATGGCCTCGCGGTAGATTGCTTCCAGCCGGTCGTGATTCTCCTTGCGGTTCCAGCCATCGGGTATGGTGACGCCGGCGGGCTGCACCATGGCGGGAACCAGCCCGTACTTTTGCGCCACCGGCCAATCCTCGGGACCGATCAGGTCGATGCCCTTGAGGCCCATACGGGCGCCTTCGCGAGCCAGATCCTCCATGGACGTCTTGCTGTAGCACCAGCGGGCCACGGACTGTTTGAGCATTGGATTCCTCCCCGTCAGCGTGCGGCTTTCGGCAGCATCGGGAAGAGTTCGCGTATGCGGGCGGCATCCGGCTGCGTGCCATACTCGCAGATTTCAAAGGCCTCGTAATAGAGCGGATTCTTGTTAGCAGCTTGCGGCCCATACCATTTCGTCATTGCCGTCCGGACCTCGGGCGTTGGCGTGGGCGTGCGCCGCTTGGAAAGCCACTTCTTCCGCTCAGCCTTGTCGGTGGGCACTTCCACGCTGGCGTTTACATTTGTCTGGAACTCGTAGAACTGCGACTCGTGGGCGTCCATATCGTCCACTTTTTTATCCCATACGGAACTGATATCCACGACGATGTCCGGGTGGAACGGAGTGGGCTTCTGAAAACGATCTTCGTAATACAGAAACACAGGGTTACGTTTTACCGGCGGGATAGTGGGAAGAACTGCCGGCACGACCACCATGTAGGCGGCATCCTGCACCAGCACGCCGGTATACCGGTGATCCGGGTGGTAATCGTTGGGCCGGGAGCTAAGGACAAGCTCCGCGTTCCACTCACGGATCTTCTGAATTATCAGATTGCGATTTTCCAGCGTAGGCAGCAACTCGCCATCGTGGATCTCCAGAATGTCGTAGGTGATTCCGAGGCGGCGGGCTGCTTCGGTGGCCTCTGCGCGCCGGCGCCGCGCCAGCGGAGCGCCGCCCATTGTCGGATGACCCGCATCCCCGTTGGTACAAGCGACAAACTTTACCGCATGGCCCATCTGCGCCCACAGGGCAGCGGTTCCTCCCACGCGGATGTCGCAATCGTCCGGGTGCGCGCCGAATGCGATGATGCGAAGCTTGCGATCCTGTGCAAAGACACTTGCGGCCGGGCATCCGGCCATGGCTAACAGCATTGACCTGCGATCCATCATCCAGGAAATATATCAGACATTGCCTGCAGGTAGTATTATCGAAAGGATTATGCGCTGGCCACTTCTGTTGTTTGCGGTTCCCTGGCTTACCTGCGCCGCGGATTTTCGCGTGGGCCGCGCCGCCGTCGTGGTTACTCCGCCCGTGGGGACTCCCATGGGCGGATCGTACTCGCTGCGCGTCTCCACCGGCGTGCATGACGACCTCTACGCAAAGGCCCTGGTAATAGAGAGCAATGGCAGCCGGGCGGCGCTAGTAGCCTGCGACATGGTGAGCGTGGCCCCGGCCGTCATCGAAGAGGCCCGGCGGCTGATCACCGAAAGAACCGGCATACCGGGCGCGCGCGTAATGATCAGCGGTACGCATAGCCATACCGGTCCGATAATGCCGACTGGGGATCCGCGCGATGCCGCGTTTGGCGGGACGCAGGAGATCACGCAAAAGTATATCCAGGGCCTGCCGTTGAAGATCGCATCCAGTGTGGAGCAGGCGGTTGCCCGCCTGGAAAGCGCGCGTATCTCGCGCGGCGCGGGACAGGAAGATTCCCTCGGTTTTAACCGGCGGTTCTTCATGAAGGATGGTACGGTAGGCTGGAATCCCGGTAAACTCAACCCGAACATCGTGCGTCCCGCCGGTCCGGTGGACCCGACCGTTTCGGTGGTCTACTGCGAGTCGCTGGCCGGGGCGCCGCTGGCCACTTATGTGAACTACGCGGTCCATTTGGATACGACGGGAGGGCTCGAGTTTTCGGCCGATTATCCGTACACGCTCGCCTCCACTCTGGAAAAAATCAAAGGCTCCGGCATGCTGACGCTGTTCACCATCGGGGCCGCCGGGAACGTGAATCACATTAATGTGAAAAACGGCACGAAGCAGAGCGGCTTTGCGGAAGCAGCGCGAATCGGGACGGTGCTGGCGGGTGAAGTGCTGAAAACCTATACACGCCTGACACCAGTGCAGGCCGGGGATGTGACGGCGCGCAGCGAATCAGTTCCCCTGGCTCCGGCTCCGCTGCAGCCTGGAGATGTGGACAAGGCCAAGGCGATCGTTGCCCGCCTGAACACTGCCGGCAAACCCACGTTTCTCGAGACTGTTTTCGCCCTCAAAGTATTGGGGGCTTCGGCACGCGATGGCCGTCCTTACGACGCCGAGGTACAGGTGATTGCACTGGGCGATCAAATCGCCTGGGTGGGACTTCCGGGCGAGATATTTAGTGAGTTGGGCATGGCCATCCGGAAGGCCTCGCCGTTTCCGCAAACCATCGTAGTGGAATTGGCGCATGGCCCGGTGACGTATTTCCCGGATGAACGCGCGTTTCCGCAGGGCAACTACGAAGTCGTGTCGTCACGCGCGGCGCCCGGATCGGGCGAGAAGATGGTGAATGCGGCTGTTCGTCTGCTGAACGATCTGTATACAAAAAAGAATGGAGCAAAGGAAGACAAATGATTCGCACTAGCGTGGTTCTGGGATGTGTCGCGGTGTGTTGCCTGTTCGCCGCCGATGAAAAGGCGGCGCCGCCGATTGCGCCGCACAAGAAGATTGCGCTGTTTAACGGCCGTAATCTGGATGGCTGGTATACCTGGCTGCGGGAGAACAAGTACGAGGATCCCAAGAAGGTCTTCACGGTAAAGGACGGCATGATTCGCATCTCGGGCGAAGAGTGGGGTGGTATCGTCACTAAAAACAGCTATCGCGATTACCACTTGGTTGCGGAGTGGAAGTGGGGCGGCCCCAACCTGGGTGAACGCAAGGAGAAATCGCGGGACAGCGGCATTCTGGTGCACAGTGTGGGCGCGGACGGCGCGCACAGCAATACCTGGATGGAATCCATCGAGGCGCAGATTATCGAGGGCGGCTGCGGTGATTTCATTCTGGTGGGCGGGGCCAACAAGCCATCGCTGACCGTGGAGACGCGCGTCGGCGGCAAGAACGAACTCTACTGGGAAAAAGGCGGCAAGCCCGTGACCAAGGACAGCGGCCGCTTCGACTGGTTCGGGCGCGATCCGGAGTGGCAGGACAAGCTCGGCTTCCGCGGCCGCAATGACGTGGAGAAGCCGGTGGGAGAATGGAACCGGTCTGAAGTGATCGCCGACGGGGATTCGCTGACGAACCTGGTGAACGGCGTGGTGGTAAACCACGGAACCAGGTCTTCCCAAACCGCCGGGAAAATCCAGATACAGTCAGAAGGAGCGGAGATCTTTTTCCGGCGGATCGAACTGCTGCCGGTGAAGAAGCACTAAGCGATCACTTTTTCGATTACTTTACCGCCGAAATCGGTCAGCTTCTCGTTTCTCCCGTTGTGCAAGTACCAGAGCTTCGTCTGCTCCAAGCCGAGCAGCCGAAGCATGGTGGCATGGAAGTCGCGCATATGATAGCGCTCGCCCACGGCGCGGACGCCCAATTCATCAGTCTCGCCGATGGCCTGCCCGCCTTTGACGCCGCCGCCGGCAAACCACATGGTGTAGCCGTGCGGGTTGTGATCCCGGCCGTTGCCGCCCTGTGACATGGGCAACCTGCCGAACTCGCTGCCCCAGATGACCAGCGTGGAATCGAGCAGCCCGCGGGATTTCAAATCCTGGAGCAGCGCCGCCACGGGCTGGTCTGTTAACGAGCACATCTTCTCGTGGTTATCCACCAGGTGAGAGTGGGCATCCCACTGGATACTTACCGGACCGCCACCCGAGTAAAGCTGCACGAAGCGAACACCGCGCTCCACCATGCGGCGGGCCAGCAGACAGCGGGTACCGAAATCGCGCGTCTTCGCCTGATCGAGGCCATACAACTTTTTGGTCGCTTCCGATTCGCTGGTCAGATCCACGGCCTCCGGCGCGTGGCTTTGCATGCGGAATGCCAGTTCGTAGGCGCTGATCCGCGCGGCCATTTCAGAATCGTCCGGCTCAGTGTCGATTTCGTTCCACTGCTGCAAAAGATCCAGCGCTTTTCTTTGGCGGGCCGGCGTCATCCCCTCGGGAGGTTTCAAGTGCAGGATCGGATTGGCGCCGCTGCGCAACAGAGTGCCCTGATAGACGGCGGGCAGAAATCCGGCGCTCCAGCAGGGGGTGCCGCCTTCCGGCGTACCTTCCGGTTGGGGCATCACAACATAAGCCGGCAGGTTCTCCGATTCGCTGCCGAGTCCGTAGGTGACCCAGGATCCCATGCTGGGGAAGCCCGGCAGGATGCGGCCGCTGTGCACCTGGTACATGGCGGGAGCATGCACGACGCTCTCGGTGTAAAAACTGCGCACGAAACAGATGTCATCGACAAAGCGTGCGGTGTGCGGCATCAACGACGAAACCGGCAATCCGGATTGTCCGTGCTGTTTAAACTCCCAGGGTGAAGGCAGCAGCGGGGTATCGCCCTGGGTGAACTGGCTGGATACTTTCCCGTAGCTTTCCGGGAGCTTTTGTCCGGCAAACTTCTTGAGCGCCGGCTTCGGATCATAGATATCGATCTGGCTGGGGGCACCCACCATGAAGAGAAAAATTACGGACTTCGCTTTCGCGGGCAGGTGCGCGGGCTTGGCGGCCAGCGGATTCACGCGGGCGGCGGCCAGCATATCGCGGTGCAGCAGATGCTCCAGGGCGACCGCGCCAAATCCCTGGGCGGCGGTACGCAAAATGTTGCGGCGGGACAGCTTGGGGCTGAATGGCTCAGGGAACATAGACGAACTCATTTCGGTTGAGCAGCGTAAGACAGAAATCGCTCAAAGGTGCGTGCAGCAAGAAAGACTTCGCAAGCTTCAGTTCGGCGGGACTGGGGTCGCGCGCCAGCGAAAGTTGAAATGCCCTCCGCACCTGGCGCGAGGCATTGCCGCCGGATTCGCGCCGCAGCCGCGCCGCAAATGCTTCCGCCTGACGGTTCATGAAATCGCTATTGAATAACGACAGACTCTGCAGGGAGTGGGTGCTGACGGGGCGAACCGGACAGGATGTCATGGTGTCGGGCTGATCAAAGTTGGCCAGCAGGGGGAGGCGCACGCTTCGTTTATTCAACAGGTAGAGGCTGCGCCGCGTGTGTTCGGCGGGGTCGGGGGTCACCGGCCAGAGATTGTCCGGCTCGCCCTCCGAGAAGATCAGGTCGTAAACTTCTTTCTCAATCGGCACGAAGACCGGTTTGCCGCCCTGCTTTGGATTCAATGTTCCGGCAACTGCCAGGACATTATCGCGAATGATCTCGCCCTCCAGGCGTCGGCGGTTCATGCGCCAGTAGAGCTTGTTATCCGGATCGATTTGCGCCGAAGCAGCGTTGCCGTGGGTCCCTTGGCGGTACACGCTGGAGAGCACGATCATGCGGTCCATCGTCTTGACGCTCCAGCCTTTCTCCACGAATTCGACCGCCAGCCAATCCAGCAGCTTCTGGTTGGTGGGGCGCTGTCCCAGCACCCCAAAGTCGTTTGGAGTCGCCACGAGGCCGGTTCCCATGCGGAACTGCCAGATGCGGTTCACCATCACACGCGCCGTGAGCGGGTGCCGCGGATCGGCGAGCCAGTTGGCCAGGGAGGAGCGACGCCCGGCAGCCGCGGCAGGCACAGCAGTATCGTTGTGCACGAGCACTTTGAGGAATCCCGGCTCGACCACTCCCAGTTTGTGTTTGTAGTCGCCTACTTGCAGAATGTGGGTGGGAGGGACCTCCTTCTCCATGTTCGCGACCGCATAGGCGGCAGGCGAGGGATCGGGCGCAGTGAGCTCCAGCGCGACGAACTGCTTGCGGATGACGGCGCGCCGATCGCGCTCGGCCGGCGGCATGGCGGCAAGCACCTCGTCCCAGGTGCTCTTTACCTGATCCTCGGCATCCTTGGCGAGCAGCTTCTGCTCGGCATTTCTCTGCTCTTTAGGAATCTCCAGCGCAGCTCGAAGCTTCGGATCCAGACGCGCGGTTTTTTCCTTGCGCAAGGCCTCACGAAAAGGCGCTTCGATGGCGGCGATCTGATCCTTCAAGGGCTTTAAGCTTGCCTCGTAAGCCTTCTTAGCCTGCTCATAGGCCAGCTTCTGGTCCGGTGTGGCGATTTCGATCTCTTTGAATTGGGTACCGGCGTAGATGGCTTGCAGGCGGTAATAATCGGCCTGCAGGATGGGATCGAATTTGTGATTGTGGCAGCGGGCACAGCCGACCGTCAGCCCCAGGTAGACAGGTCCGATGGCGCCTGCCATCTCGGTCAACTGCTCCTGCCGGTTGAGTTCCTGATCCTGGACACCGCCCACAATATGGGCGGGGCCGAGCCGGTTAAAACCACTGGCAATTACCGCCTCACGGTCGCCTGACCACAATTCGTCGCCGGCAATCTGTTCGCGCAGGAAGCGGTCGTAAGGCTTGTCATTATTAAATGCGTGGGTGACGTAATCGCGATAGCGCCACGCCTGAGGACGAACCGCGTCGGTTTCGAAACCATTGGTGTCCGCGTATCGCACGACGTCAAGCCAGCGCAACGCCCATCGCTCGCCGTAATGGGAGGACGCGAGCAGCCGGTCGACTACCTTTTCATACGCATCGGCCGAATTGTCGCGCAAAAAGGCAGCGACTTCTTCGGGGGTGGGCGGAAGCCCGGTGAGGTCGAGCGTCACCCGCCGAAGGAGTTGCGCACGTCCGGCCGCCGGGGATGGCGCGAGCTTCTTCGCCTCCAGTGCAGACAGGATGAATGCGTCAATCGGAGTCCGCGCCCAGTCGCTGTTCACGGCAGGCGTGGCGGGCCGCACGGGAGTTTTGAAGGCCCAATAGCCCCGGCGCGAAGCCACCAGGGACTCTTCTTTATCGACTGGCCGATCCGTGCCGGCGAACAGCACACCCGCAGTGATAAGGAGAGCACCGGCGTAATAACGCTTGGATATTTGGCGAATTACCACGATATATTTTAGGCTATCAGATCCGGAGCAAGTCAGCTTTGCGAGGTTCCTTCCACGGAACACCTCTAAAGCTGAGCGCCGAGCGCTTTCGGTTTGATTCCGGCGATTACGGCGGCTTCGGCATTTACATAGTCGATAAGAATTCTGGGATCTCCGGTAAAGAGATCAATAGCGCGCTTCTGAGAATGGGTCCGTTCTGTATTTCCGGCGATCTGATGGAGGAGATTGGACTTGTCGGCAGCGTCCTGGGCCGCGCGGCGCCGGTCCTGCACGATGCGAAGCTCCTTGAGGCCCTGGAGGAACTGGCGGTTGAGCCCGGACTGGTAGCGATGCAGGAGGGCGAGGACCGAGCCGCTCTTGCTGTTGTTGAGGAGCTCGCCGGCGATCTGGTCGATGGGGGTAGCGGCGGCCTCCGGAGAAAGCATCCGGTTGAAGACGCTCTCTTCGATGGCGGCGAGGCGGCGGAGTTTCCAGATGGCGGAGCTGATTTGCGCCACCAAAGCGTCCTCCGTGGGCCCGGCGGGGGAGTGCTCCCTGGTGAGAGCTGCGTGGAGCTCATCGAACTGGGACTGGTCCTCCGAGGGAAGGACAGTCAATGTGGAGGAGAGTCCGTGGCTGGTTCGGTTATGCTTGCAGGCCTCGATGCCGGCGGCGGTGCGAGGGCCGGTGCTGAGCTGCGCGTTGCGTTCGTTAGCCGTCTGTTGCCGTACGGTGATGGGGCTGTTGGGGACTGGCCGATTCATGTTGGCACCTTCCTGATTTGACGCTACCATTCGCAAGCAAGGAATCAGGGGTCCACGGAACAGGTATTTTGGCTGTATGTTGCTGAGTGGATAGGAAGATACTTTTTATTTTCGAAACCTGTGACTGAAAATCGCCGCCTGGCAGACGGAGGCCTTTCCTAGCGACCCGGGGGGAGCGTGGCCGGCCAGTTCAGAACCACCTTCCAAGGCTTTACATCGGGATCGGCGGCCTCAAGCAGTAGGAACCTGCGGCCGTCTCCCGTTACCGCGAATTGATCCGAAGTCGGGCGAACGGGAATCTTCGTTCGAAAAAGCATCTTCGGCGCCCCTGCCTCCATGCCCTGCGCTCCAGGCCGCATCTCGACTGCCTGGACGCTACCGTCCAGCGCCAGATAGAACAGCTCTTTGCCGTCCTTGCGCCAAAGTCCCTGGGCACCGCCGTTGTTGGATACCTGAATGCGTTCCTTGAAGCTTGGAAATGCCGCGACATAGACCTCCCAACGACCCGTCTCATTGGCCGAGTAGCTGATCCAGCGCTCATCCGGGGAGACGTGGAACGAATCCTTGGCGTAATCGGTCTGGTGGAGCAGGCGGGGCACAGCGCCCGCGGCGGCGCCGGAAGGAAGTAGCCACACCGAATAGCCCGACGGGTTATGAAAGATAATCGAACCGTCCTTCAGTTCCTGCGCGGGAAAGACAAACTGGTCCGCTTTCCAGAGGATCGAAGTCTCACCGCCTCCGACCGGCTTGCGGTTCAGCGCGTTGCGATCTGTTGCCGCGAATAGTACATCGCGGCCTGAGGCGGACCATAAGGCCGGATCCACCGAGCCGGTTTCGGAGGTAACGCGGGAGACGATGCGCGTAGACAGATCTAATTGCCAGATGTCGGCTGCGTTTCTAATAGGGCCGAAGATCTGAAAGGCGACGCGACGCTCATCCGGTGAAAGGGCCATTTGCACATAAGGGCGCGCGTCGGCTGCCGGTCCGAGGACTCTACCGGAGCGGTCCGTCCAATTGGGCTGGGTCAAGGCCGACAGCGGCTCGCGATAGACCAGAACGCCGTTGGCGGATGCCGCCACGGACGCCGCGGTGCCGATGATTGCGCGGCTCACTGACGCGCCCACCACAAACGGCTCGCCTACCGGTTTGAAACTTGGGACATTCAGCCTTTGCGCATAGACGTCGTTTCCTCGAGTGAAAACCAGAATGTCAGGCGAAACGAAATATGAATTCGATTCGGCCTTGACCAACGGTTGGGGAGTCCCACCGTCCAACGACCCGAGGTAAAGAGCACTCTCGCCGCGTATCGCGCTCAATGAGGTGTAGACGAACCGTTTTCCGCCGGGCAGAAACCTCGGGTACAACTGGGCGACCTCCTTCCGGCTGTCATCCGGTTTCAGCAAAGGCCGCTCAGATCCATTCGAGAGAAGGCGGATGGTCCTTCCGCCGACGAGAATGGATCCGTCTTCCCCCCAATCGCCTTGAGCCGCGTCCCGATCCATGACCAGTTGCGCCGGACCGCCGTTGATGTCGATTTTCTTCAGTTGGCGGTTCACGCAAAACGCAAGGTACCGTTTGTCTGGAGACCAGAACAGACACGTTGCTCCCTCGGTCCCGGGCACGGGCCTGGAGTGAAACGAATCGAGATCGCGCACGGAGATAGTGAGCGTCATCGAGCCCGGCGCCGAAATTGCGTAGGCGACGGAACGACCGTCCCGGGAAAGTGCAGGCATAACGCCCCCCCAGATTCCCGGGTCACGAAGTGGAATTTCGAAACGCACCGGGAGCAAGGGCGCGGGCTTTTCGCGAGGGTACATCCCTACGCCGAGAGCGGCGGCAGCAATCACTGCGGCAACGGACCACGGCAGAAGATAGGCCCGCTTCCGTCCGGCAACCGCGTCCCCGGACGGATGCCCGGCGATCCACTTCAACTGCAGCAGGACGTCGTGCATGTCCTGCTGCCGGTTGCCGGGATCCTTCTCCAGGCACGTGCGGACCAGATGATCGAGCGCCGGAGGAATCGACAGCTCGAAACTGGTGACAGGCGGCGGCTCGGCGGTCATAATAGCCGCTATGACGCTCGCCTGCGTCTTGCCGTCAAAAGCCGCCCGGCCGGTCAGCATCTCATAGAGGACCAAGCCAAAAGCGAAGATGTCGCTGCGCGCGTCGGCTTCCTTGCCTTCGAGTTGCTCGGGAGCCATGTAGCGCGGCGTACCGACGAGCATACTTTCCTGCGTTATCTGGGTCATCGTGGCCTCGCCTGCAGCCGCAGCGGCGCGGCTCATTTTCGCGAGGCCGAAGTCGAGCACCTTGATGCCGGATTTTGTGACGAGGATGTTCCCGGGCTTCAGATCCCGATGAATCACACCGTGTTTGTGGGCGTGGCTCACGGCTTCGGCGATCTGGATTGCGTAGCGAAGCGCCTCCGGGACGGGCAACGGACCTTTCAATTGCCTGCCGTCAAGGAACTCCATGACCAGGTAGTCGGCTCCCACATCGTGCAGCGTGCAGATATTTGCGTGATTCAGTGCCGCGATGGCCTGGGCCTCGCGTTGGAAGCGTTCCACAAACTGGCGCGTCGAAGTCTTTATGGCGACTGTCCGGTCGAGCCGCGTGTCGCGAGCCTTGTAGACCTCGCCCATGCCCCCGGCTCCAATCGGAGCAACAATCTCGTAGGGTCCCAGGCGGCTGCCGGCTGCAAGTGCCATATTCGTATCGCATGATTCTAGCGCGCCGCGCCCCCCGCTGCTTGCGGACCGGACGGCTCTGGCCGGTTCGACTGTCAGGGCAAATGCCGGGGGAGTGATTTGAGAACATCGCCCGGCCCGGGGATCCTATGCGGATTTGGCGGAGCATTCCTGGCGGCTGATGACATGACATATAGGTCCCATATGGAGTATGGGGCGACGCGACTACGCATCGTAGCTGCCCTCATCGTAACCGCAAGGGAACGGCTTCGTACTCTCATTGACACAAGAAACGATGGAGACGGTCACGGTGGAATCGATCCCGATCGTTGTAGGACGCGAAGAGGACGGCCGCGCTGGTGGGCCGATATCGAGTCGATGCCAGGAGTGATGGCCTATGGCGATACTCGCGACCAAGCGATCGCCGCCGTGCGGGCATTAGCTCTGCGCGTATTCCGGGCCCTTCACGCAGTTCTTTTCCATTTCATGAGCCGATGGCGGCCGGTCAAGGCCATGCAGCTCTTGGCTGCGTGGTTTCGAATCGGATGGACCGTAGCTTGGCAGAATGGCTCTCATCGGCGGCTCGCGCGTCCCGGGTGGGCCAACTACACATTCGCGTTTCACGATGGCGAGGGGCGGTGGATAATTCTCGTTTGAAGGAATGGCTCCCCGACATGGATTCGAAGCACGATGAAGCGACACCATGAAGTATCAGTAAGTTGCTGATTCTACAATCCCGCACATCCCAGAAATCCAGCAAAAACAAGCCCCGATGTACACGGTTTGTACACGAGTGCGTGTCTCAGTCACCCTAACGTGGCAGCCTTCCCCCGGTTGCACCGTTCACATAACAGTTGGATGTTTCTGACCGTATTGCTTCCGCCCAGAGTGACGGGGATGATGTGGTCAAATTCCAGCCGCTCCTGAGACTGACATGTGACGCACCGGCCCTGATCCCTTCTCCATACTTCCCGCCGCACTGCAACCGGAATGGACCGGTTCGCGCTGTCCTGTTGTAGCGAGTCAACATCTTCCAGCATTAGGCCTAGGTTCTGTGCCTCTTCATCAATTATCTGCTTCCACTGGTCTGGCTTCAGGTTTATGGGCGACTCCCAAATCATGCCCTTGCGGTAGGCAAAGTACCGCGCTGGCCCAGATTCGTCGCGGGACCGAAGTGTGCAGATGTCTTCGATCGCCATTGCTTCGCGAAGTGCTTCCTTCACCCGCGCCATCGACTTGCCCCATTCCACGTAGGCCGCATCCAAAGGACTCAACTCCGAAAGCGGCTTGTGTCCCTCTCGATAGGCAATGTGCTCTTCCAACGAGACGCGCGTATTGAACTCTTGGAAGTACCTGCGCACATCAACGCCTGCATCGTTCATGCGAGCATCCCACAGTGCTTTCGTCTCCCACAACCGGATTATCAGCCGGAGTGTTTCTGGTTGGAACGTAGAAGGGATGAACCACTCGCTGTCTAGCCAGAAGCCCGGAACTGGGCGAAACTCGAATCTGAATCGCGGAAACCCAGACTCCGTTCTCTCGAATCCCAAGGTGAAACCCATATCGTAAGCCCCGGACTCGTTTTTCAGGGGCGTTATCACGGAATGAAGCGCTCCAAGATTGTCTGCGGATCTTCGCGAAGTAAACTGACTTCAGTAACGGCGATGAAATGGCGGGTTCCGCTCATTTTAGGTTCCTGTGCAACTGATCCAACTTATAGTATGCGGCACCCATCTGCCGTCTCGCACCCTGCCGCGCGCGAATCCTGTCCCGTTGTTCATCCTCTGTCGGAACGGGTATTGGAATTGCCATTAAGTTCTGAACGAACAGTCTCTGCTTGACTTGCGCCAACCCAGTGAAAGTCTCGCTGCTGCCGGTAGTGTTTCCGATTTTGTGTAAGTAGCGTTTCTCCAGGTTCTCTTCCGCCAGCGAGCTGCCCGGTGACGCCCGGACTCAAAATCGCCAATTGGATGAAATTGCGTCCATTCAGGGGCAACTGGCTGACGAGCTTTTCATTGACGACGGTTCCCAGCGATGACGATTCGGACTCCAGCAGCGGCGCCTGGGCGCTCACCTCAACGGATTCCGACACCTGGCCCACTTGCAGCGCCAGGTCGAGCTGCGCCTGCTGGTTGATCTGCAGGGTGAGACCTTTCTGAATCAGCTTGCGAAAACCAGTGGCCTCCACCGTGATGAGGTACTCGCCGGGCGGAAGCAGGGGAATAATGTAATTGCCACTGGCTCCGCTTACCGTCTCATGGACAACGTTGGTAGCGACGTTGGTAGCGATCACTTTGGCATTAGGAACGGCGGCGCCCGCCGCATCGATTACCGTGCCGCTCAACTCAGCGGAGGCAACCTGGGCCAGCATGGGCAGGGACATTGCGCTGCTCAGCGCAATGAGAAGCAGTAACCTCGACATGGAAAGACTCCTCTTGGGTGCTACGGGTTATCGTATCCTACGCGGGCGGGCGGGCGGGCGGTGGCGCCGCCGGCTGTGGGGTGTAGACTCGGTTTATGCAGCCAGCACGACGGTTCACCGCGATTATCGAACGCGAGGACGATGGCTTCGTAGCGTTGTGTCCGGAATTGGATGTTGTGAGCGAGGGAGCATCGATTGAAGAGGCACGAAAAAACCTGATCGAGGCGCTCTCGTTATTTCTCGAAACGGCGTCTCCTACTGAAATCGCCCGGCGCTCTCATAGTGAGGTCTTCGTAACTCAGGTTGAGGTACCGGTTGGGTAAGCTCCGAGTCCTTTCGGGCTCGGAGGTTTGCCGAATTTTCGAACAAAATGGATTTGTGGGCGGGGGGTAGCCATCAGATCATGCAAAAAACCCTGGAGACCGGGACGATCACCGTTCCGGTTCCGCTGCACGACACCCTCAGGCGTGGCACGTTGGCCAGCATTGTTCGGCAGTCAGAACTCCCGAAATCGATTTTTGAAACCGAGAGTTGAACTATTGTTTGCGGCATGAAGATCGGGCTTGGCGGCAATACGGCCTGGTTGCGACTATGTCGGCAGCCTTCGCCGACCCATTCGCGACCACGGCCCAACAGTATATCGAGCGGGCACCTCGACAGATCGACACCGACTATCGAGGCCCATATGGAGGCCGTGTTGGATGGTCTTGCGAGAGCAGTCCGTCACCATAGATGCGCAGGCACTCCACCATACTCAGGCGCTGGTCATCCGGAAGGCTCTTGAAGATCGAGCGCAAAAACAAGCGCGTTTTTCAGTCGCATCATCACGTCATTGGAAAGCCTGCCGATCCTGCGTTCCAGGCGCACGGTTGGCAGGGAGCCTAATCCTTGCACATTGGCTACTGATTCACGATCAAGGAACGGAAGCCTCGGTAGGGGGACCTCATATAGGCTGTTTCTCCGCTGAGTCGTGAGGGAACATACAAGACGAGGGATCGCGGCGGGTTGGGGTCCTGGCGGGAGGCAATGACAACAGGACGTGTCTTAGCGGCAAGTCCCAGGTCTGCCAGCCAGATCTCACCGGGCTGGGGGTTTATCGAGGAGGTCGAGCACCGCCTGCTCGGCGGCGCGTGAGCGGGCGACATCAAGAAGATCCTGATCGGCGAACTCTATCACTTCAATGATGCGTTGCCTCGCCTCTGCGGCCGTATCCGGCTTCCACTCGCGCAATCTCTCGTCCAGCTTCTCCGCCAATGCGTCCATGATAGCCTCCTACTCTTTGTTTCTAGTTTACGGCATTGAGCCTACGGCATAGCGGCTTCTTTGGACTCAACACCAACGCGGGGCGGCGTCCTGCCTGCTCACGCCCGGCAAAGGCGCCTTTCACCAGGACTCCTCACCCTGCGGCGTTCCCCAGTCTGTTTCCCTATGACGATTCCTGGGTTTGATCCGAGCAACGAGATCTGATAATTTGTACTTTCGCTGAGCCGGGCGTAAAACGATACCGCCGTTCCGGTCGAGGGTGAATGCCACAGAATCTCCCTCGCCGAGGCTGGCCTGTTTGGCTATCGCTAGCGGAATTCTGACAGCCAGGCTATTTCCCCATTTCGAAATTTTGGATTCATTTCGCATATGTATCTACTTTGAGGATACAGGGGGAGGCCATGAACTTTAGCCGCTGAGAATTCTCCGCAAATCCCTCCGAATATCGGAGGCCGAACCTGCAAGGTCCACTGTGGCGAAGGTGATGGAGTGCCCCTGGATCACTGCGTGTTCGCAAAGT
>DATLBY010000087.1:0-6609 GCA_035526665.1 Bryobacteraceae bacterium | reverse complement strand
TCCCTGCTGGCGCTGATTACGGAGCCGGCTTCCGGACCAGACGGCAGGGTTATCCTGTTGAACCTGACTACTGGCGCGACCACGTCAGTAACAGCGAATCCAGAACAGTCGGGCGGTTCCAATGACATCGCGATCGCGGGGAACAATGTATTTATTGCAAATCAGACCGGCGGCTCTGTGTCGTTGCTGCAGTTGGTTGCTGGCGCGACGACGTTTACCGGCTCGCCGGTGTTGATTCGCGCTGAAACAGGAGTGCGGGCGCTCGCTATCGACACGAAGGACAATTGGTTGATCGTCACCAACCAGGGGACAGGGAACATCGTGCTGATCGATCTCACGACCCGGCAGGTGGTTGGACGGATCGATGCGGTGCGGGGCGAGACGGAGGATAAGAACGGTAAGGATGACCGGGGAGACCGGGACCGTGCCGCCAATCTGCCGACCATAACCTCGCTGTCGCCTGGCACCGGAAAGATCGACACTACGTTTACGCTTACCATTCAGGGCACTAACCTGACAGGCGCCAGCGCGGTTACTTTCATCAAACCGGGCGACATCCACGGTCAAGGGAAAGGCCGGGGCAGAGGGGAGGGCAAAAACACTGACGACAAGATCACTGCGTCCGCTGTTGTAGTCAATGCCGCGGGGACGCAAGTGACTGTCAGTGTTCGCATTGCCAGCAGCGCCGATCCTGGTTTGCGCATAGTGCGTGTGGAAACACCGAACGGGGAAACGTCCCTGTTGCAGTCGTCCGCGAACACATTTACGGTCGTTCGATAACAGAGGAGCCGGTGCGGGGAACAGTGGAGTCAACTGCTCCCCGCACTAAAGTGTCTGCATTACCCTCATCTATGCACGTGCTTTCGGAAGAATCTGGCCGATCATAGGCATGGAGGGTAATTATGGCTCAAGTTGGTTTTGCATTATTGGCAGCACATGAGAATGGCGCGTCCCTGGACATTCTAGCCGAGCGGCTGGTGTTACCAGTGGAATGGATTCAGGAGCGGATTGAAGCCGCCCGTCTTTGTCTGCGCGACCAGTAGCAGCACTCGGACTGCCTTCCGGTCACGCAGCCCGAAGTTATTTCTGTGCCGCGGATTGGTGTTTCTCAGGAGCATCTTCGGAAGTGGAACCTGTCCGCCTACGCGCCAGCAAAGATCCCACAAAGGCTCCGGCGAAGCCGGCTGCTTGCGCGACGAAAGGGGTCAGATTCGCTCGATCCGCTGCAATGGACACAGCACAAAAGCCAACCAGACTGGCGCTCACCACCTTCGTGATCTTCGAAACCTTCATACCTCATTATCGACCAAAGTAGCTCCGGCAGGACATTGAACCCTGAAATGGGCCCGCGGCAAACTAAGATTGCCAGCGGTCTACACTTCGCCGTAGTGCTTTTCTCCCATATTCGAGAGCCCGCGCTTTTCCAGTGATGGTATGTTGCTGAAAAATGATGTATTCTCGACAGTAACAGGGGCTCGCCCGGCTGGAACACGACGTGCTACGAACAGAGTCGCCGAAGTGTCGGGTTTCCGCCCCCGCCGAGCGGTTAGGGTTGTGAAGGAATTAAAGAACCAATTCGCTAACGCTCTCCTCGTGATCCTCACGGTTGCGGCCGTTGTGTCGGCATTCATCAACTTCCAGCAGAACTTCCAGTCGGATAAGAAGTTTCATTTGGCGGAAGACGGGGTTACCTGGGTGGATCGCTCCCCGGCGTCCGGGGGACCTTCGGTAATCGCGCTGCATATCCGTCCGGGCAGCACGGGCGATAACGCCGGTCTTCGCAGCGGCGACAAGCTGTTGAAAATTAACGGCGTGCAGATCCGCAACTCGCTCGATGTACCGCAAATCCTGGTGGGAATCGGCCCGTGGCGGCCGTCCGAGTACGTGATCGAGCGGCAGGGTGTCGAGATCAAACCGAAAGTCATTGTCGGCGAACGCGTGCCGGAGTACTCAATCTCCTTTCAATACCTGGTTGGGCTCGCCTATTTGCTGATCGGTTTATTTGTCTATTTCCGGCGGGGGAATGCGGCCAAATCCCTGCACTTTTTAATCCTGTGTCTCGTCAGCTTTGTCCTCTCGTGCTTTCACTACACCGGCAAGCTGAATAATTTCGATAAGGTCATTTATTGGGGCAACGTGGGCGCGGGGCTTTTCGCTCCCACCATTTTTCTGCACTTCTGCTTATCCTTCCCGGAGCCGCGCAAATGGATCCGGCGGCGCGGTATGCTGCTGGCCCTTTACCTGCCGGCGGTGATCCTGCTGAGTGTCACCGCGGCGCTCGCCACCGGTATGGTACGGCTCCAGATGAGCCCGGTGGAGGTGCGGTGGATGCTGGACCGCGTGCTGCTGAGTTTTCTCTGCTGCGTGTACCTGATGGGCGCGATCGCATTGAACTTTGAATACCGGCGCACGGACGATCCGATTGTCCGGCAGCAGCTGAAATGGCTCCGCAATGGAGCCGTGCTGGGCATTTTGCCATTCACCGCGCTGTACGTCATACCCTATCTGCTCGGCTGGCCCTCCGGGCCGTACATGCAGTTGGCCGTGCTGTTCCTGCCCATGATTCCGCTTACCTGGGCATACGCCATCATGCGCTACCGCCTGATGGATGTGGACGTGATTTTCCAGCAGGGCTATGTGTACACACTGGCGACGCTGGCGGTGCTGGGTGTGTTCTACAGCCTGTTCCTGACGCTGGGCAAGTTTGAAGATCTCAGTCCCACGGCCGTCATTACGTTGATCCTGGTTGCTACCTTTGTCTTCCAGCCGATCCGCAACTGGATTCAGGAGCAACTCGACCGCTACTACTTTTACAAAGATCGTTACGACTACCGGCGGACGCTGGTGGAGTTCGCGCGTGAACTGAGTTCGGAAACCGACCTCGACAAGATGCTGGAGTCGGTGGCCGACCGGCTGCTGCGTACACTATCGATCCGGCATGTCGCATTTTTCCTGGATGATGAGCAGGATGGCCGCTTCACGCTGCGCAATTCATCGGGTAAGGTCGAGCGCACGGGCCGCTCCGAGGACCTCGACCTCAGCTTCCTCTCGCCGGAGCCAAAGGATCATTACCTCTTTTTTGAGAGGACCCGGCACGTCTTTGACGTAATATCGCGCGAGTATTCGCCCTCGGTGCGCCACACCATCGCGGAGTTGGACCTCACGTATTACCTGCCGTGCACCGTCAGAGGCAGAACGATCGCGTATTTGGGGGTCAGCCGTACCGATAAAGGCGATTTTCTCTCGAGCGATGACCTGGAGCTGCTGGTTACGCTTTCGGGCTACGTGGGGATCGCGATTGAAAATGCGCGGCTGTACTGTTCGCTGCAATCGAAGGTGGACGAGTATGAACGGCTGAAGGAATTCAGCGAGAACATCGTAGAATCGATCAACGTCGGGATCCTGGCCGCCGACCTGCAGGACCGTGTGGAGAGCTGGAACACCCAGATCGAGCGCCTGACGGGCATTCCGCGCCAGCTTGCCGTGGGCCGGAGGCTTTCGGAGCTGTTCCCCGATGAGCTGTGCGACAAATTCGACGGTGTCCGGGGCGAAACAGGCATTCACAACATATACAAATTCGTTTTAAAGCCCCAGGGGAAGGTGGCGAGAGCACTTCTCAACGGCAGCGGCGGGAACAATGGCTCGAAGCCCCCGGAGGACAGCCGGGAGGCCATCCTCAACCTGGCTATCGCTCCGCTGGTTTCGAAAGAGATGAAGCAGATTGGGCGGCTGATCATCTTCGACGATATCACCGACCGCTCCGAGCTGGAACGGCGGCTGGTGCAGGCGGACAAGCTGAGTTCGATTGGTTTGCTGGCGGCCGGTGTCGCTCATGAAGTCAACACGCCGCTGGCGGTCATCTCCACGTATGCACAGATGCTGGCCAAGCAGGTTTCGGGCGACGATCAAAAATCCAAGCTGCTGGAGAAGATCGCCAAGCAGACGTTTCGCGCCAGTGAGATCGTGAATTCGCTGCTGAACTTCTCCCGCACGTCCCCGGCCGCCTTCGACAACGTAGACCTCAACCGGGTGATCAACGAAACCATCTCGCTGGTATCCCACCAGCTGGATCGCGCGCATGTCCAAGTCCGGCTCAGTTTAGAGCAGGACCTGCCCACTATCCAGGGAAGTCCAGGTAAGCTCCAGCAGGTGTTTTTGAACCTCATTTTGAACGCGCGGGATGCCATGGAGGGCGGCGGCCAGCTTGCAATCCGCTCCTGGTTCGACGCCGATCACGTGCGAATCGATGTCGCCGACAGCGGGCAGGGCATCGCGGCCGAACACCTGGCGCGCATCTACGATCCATTCTTCACCACGAAAGTCGGAAAAAAGGGCACAGGTCTCGGACTCTCGGTCACTTACGGCATCGTCCAGGAACACGGCGGATCGATTGAAGTGCAAAGTGAGCCAGGGGCTGGTACACTCTTTCATCTGGAGTTTCCTTTGCATCAGAGCGCGCTGAAGGCGCCTGAACAGCGGGAACCCGGAAAGCCCGTACATGCCTGACCCAGCCGCCGAGGACTTGCCCATTCCCTCATTCAAAGGACGCATCCTCGTTGTAGATGACGAGGAAGCGATTCGCGAGAGCCTCGAAACTCTCCTGGAGATGGAGGGTTACGCGGTGGAGCTCGCCGTCAACGCGACTGAGGGCCTCAAAAAGCTCGCGGCCTCCAATTTCGATCTGGTCCTGCTGGATTTGATGATGCCCGACCGCTCCGGCATGGAGGTGTTGCACGAGGTGCGCACGCGCGATCAGGAGACGCCCATCATCCTGCTGACGGCTTACGGCTCCATCGAAGTGGCCGTGAAAGCTCTGAAGGCGGGCGCCAGCGACTACTTCTCGAAGCCCTGGGATAACGAGAAGCTGCTGGTCGAGATCGGCAACATGATCGCCAAGGGGCGGCTGGAGCGCGAGAACACACAGCTCAAGCGCGCTCTGAAGCAGCGTTATAGCTTCCCGAACATCGTCGGGAAGAGCGACCGCATGCTGAAGGTGCTCGACCTGGTCACGCAGGTAGCGCCCAGCCGCGCCACCATCCTTCTGACGGGCGAAACGGGAACCGGAAAAGAGGTTATCGCCAAGGCCATTCACGCGAACTCTCCGCGCGCCGACCAGCCCTTTGTCGCCGTCAATAGCGGATCGCTCCCGCCGGAGCTGCTGGAATCGACGCTGTTTGGACACGTAAAAGGAGCGTTTACCAGCGCTTTTGCGAACCAAAAAGGGTATTTCGAAGTAGCCAACGGCGGCACCATCTTTTTCGATGAGATCGGAACGATCGGACCCGAGACGCAGACGAAATTGCTGCGCGTAATTCAGGAGCGCGAGTTCATGCCGCTCGGCTCGGGTGAAGTGGTGAAGGTAGATGTACGGATCCTGGCGGCCACCAATTCGGACCTACGTAAGTCAGTGGAAGAGGGGCGCTTTCGCGAAGATCTCTATTACCGGCTCAACGTGATCAACATTGTGCTGCCGCCTCTTCGCGACCGGCGCAGCGATATCCCTCTGCTAACCGATCACTTTTTTCAAAAATATTGCGAAGAGAATCAAAAATTTCTCGATTCCGGCGGCCGGGCCGTCCTGCGGTTCGCGGGTGATGCGATGCAGCTGTTGATTGAGCATAACTGGCCGGGCAACGTACGCGAGTTGGAGAATGCGGTCGAGCGCGCAGTGGTTCTCGCCTCCGACACAGTGGTGCATGCCGACGTGCTCCCGGATCAGATTCTGCAGGCCAGCGGACTGCGCATCCGGCGCGACCCCAGCGGGGGCCTGGCCGCGGACGCATCGTTGTTCGAAGTGGTGGCCGATTACGAGCGCCGGAAGATTATCGAGGCCCTGGAAGCTGCTAACTGGAGCCAAACCGACGCGGCGGAGAACCTTCACATCCCGCTTTCCACATTAAACCAGAAGATCAAGAGGCTGGACATCGCGATTCGCAGAAAATCGGAAAGGGTATAGAAGTCAGTAGGTTAACTCAAAATATTTCATCCGTTTTCTGAGTGTTTGACGCAGATTGCAGGCTTGACAGCCAACCCAAATACCAAGTAAGCTTAGGTTTCGTTAATCTGGTAGGCCTGTGCGGAATCAGTACTAGTACGGATTCCAGCTTCGTTTGCATTTGAACCCCGGAGATCCTACGTTTTGAATCAACCGTATTTTATCCTTGTTCTCGCACACTCGTTACATGGCCGCCTTCGTAGAATTCATATCCCCCACCAGTTTGTATACGTTGTTCTCGCCCTGGCAGTGATCGGTTGTGTGTCGGTATTCGGCTTCGCTTCCAGCTATTTACGGATGAGCCTGAAAGTAGCGAATTACAATACGCTGCGCCAGGAAGTGGATATTCTCCGCGCCCGCTATCATCGTTTGGAAAAGGAATCCAAGCAGACAGACCAGCAGTTGGCTAGCCTACAGCTCCTGGCGAATGAGGTGTCCCTGGCATACGGACTCAAACGGCATCTGGAAGGGCCCGCCGATATCACGGCCGAAGGGCGGTTGACTCCCACCATCTCTGAAACATTGGAAGACTACAACTTTCTGAAGAGCGCGAACTTTTCGCGCTACACCGGCAAAGCGGCACACTTATTTCCGGCGCGTGTACTGCCGAGCAT
>DATLBY010000086.1:0-3583 GCA_035526665.1 Bryobacteraceae bacterium | reverse complement strand
TCACACGAGGATTCAATCGCGAGAATACGCATCGGCAGAGGGTACGTTGCTATTCTACCTTTGCATGCGCCTCGACGATTTCGATTATCAATTGCCCGCCGAGTTGATCGCGCAGGAGCCCGCTCACGACAGAGACAGCTCCCGTATGCTGGTGCTGTATCGAGACAGGGAGCAATGGGAAGATCGGCGCTTCCGCGAGCTGCCCGAATTTTTGAAGCCGGGTGATTGCCTGATCGTCAACAATTCCCGCGTCTTCCCTTCGCGGCTATACGGTAGGCGGGCATCCGGACCCGCCGCGATCGAGGTCTTCCTGCTGAGGCCGGTCAGCGATGACGAATTCACCTGGGAGGCCCTGGTTAGACCCGGCCGCAAAGTCCCGGTTGGCGAGACGATTCATTTCAACGAGACTCTTCAAGCAGCGGTGCTCGAGCGAAGCGAACACGGCAAACGCATCCTTCGTTTCAGCGGCGCCGGCGATCTGCAGGCGGCGTTCGCGGAGATCGGTCACGTCCCGCTGCCGCCCTATATCAAACGTCCCGATACTCCGGCGGACCACCAGCGATACCAGACCGTTTTCGCGCGGGAAACCGGATCGGTAGCCGCTCCCACCGCGGGCCTGCACTTCACGCCTGAGGTGCTGGCGCGTTGTAGCGCCGCGGGAGCCGTCATCGCACCCGTGACGCTCCACGTAGGGCTCGGCACCTTCGCACCTCTGGAAGCTGACGTTGTGGAAGAAAATCGGCTCCATACCGAACGTTTTCATATTTCCGCATGTAGCCTCGACACCATCAGGAATGCGCAGCGGCGCGTGGCGGTTGGCACGACTAGTGTCCGCGCGGTGGAAAGTGCTTACCTGAAGGCGGATCGAAGCGGAGAAACCGACATATTCATTTATCCCGCCTATCAGTTCCGCGCGATCGATGCGATGGTCACTAACTTCCACCTGCCTCGGTCGAGCCTGCTGATGCTGGTGGCGGCCTTTGCCGGGCGCGAATTTACTCTCGCCGCCTATGCCTATGCGGTCCGGGAGCGCTATCGTTTCTTCTCCTACGGCGATTGCATGCTAATACTGTAACGATGGACTGGCACGACATTCCCGATCCGAACAGCCCCGAGCTGGATGAGCTCGCCAAGCGTTACAACCTTCATCCGCTGCACATCGAGGACTGCCGCCATGGGGATCAGAGCGCCAAGGTCGAGGAGCAGAACGGCTATCTTTTCATTGTGATCAAGCCCATCGAGATGGCCGAGAACGCCGCGCTGACGATCACCGATTTCGACATCTTCCTGGGACGCGACTTCCTGATTACGGTGCAGGAAGGACACTGCAAGGCTCTCCGGGAGATTCTGGATAAGACCAAGGCGGGCGGCAGCAATAACCTGCGCCCCGATCAGGTGCTTTACCGGGTGATGGACTCGGTGGTGGATTCTTATTTGCCTATCCTCGATCGCATCAACGATGAAATCGACGCCGTGGAAGACGAAGTGCTCGCCACGCCCGATCCACGGATGCTGCAGCGCATTTTCGACCTGAAGCGGGCGCTGGTGGAGATGCGGCGTGTACTCACCAACGTCCGCGATGTCACGGGTCATCTGCAGCGGACCGAGTCGGACCTGATTCCGCGCGAGATGTGGCCGTTCATGCGCGACATCTACGACCATGTGGCCCGTAATCTCGACATGATCGAAATGCAGCGGGACCTGGTGAGCGGCTCTCTGGATATTTATTTGTCTTCGGTGGCGAATCGAACCAATCAGGTGATGAAGGTATTGACCGTTCTAGGCACGGCGGCCACCCCGGCGATTGTGATCTCCGGCTTGTATGGCATGAATCTGAAGCATTTGCCCTACGCCGAGCACCCGCATGGAGGCATTATCGTCATCTGGATCATCGTCGCCGTGACCCTCGCTCTGCTAGGCACGCTGCGAGCTTTCCGCTGGTTCTAACTGATCTGTGGGCGGTGCCCGGTTGGCTGAGCTGAAAAATGCTCTTGACCTTGTACTACCCTACAGGGTTTAGTCTAGAGACATGGACGGGATTACGCGCGGGGAACTCGCCCGGTGCGGCCAGGTAAATTTCGAGACCATCCGGTTCTATGAGCGGGAGGGCTTACTCCCGAAGCCGCCCCGGTCCGCTTCCGGCTATCGCAAATACCCCTCTTCGGCGCTGCGCCGGCTGCAGTTCATCCGGAATGCGAAAGGATTGGGGTTTTCTCTGAATGAGATCCGGGAACTGCTGAACTTGCAAGTAAATCCGGAGACGACCTGCGCGGACGTTTACCTAAAGGCCCAAAGCAAGATTACCGGCGTGAACGAAAAAATTCGGCATCTGCAAGTCATCCGGAACGCTTTGATCCAAATGGCCGATCGCTGTTCCGGAGGAGGCCCGGTCAGCCAGTGCTCCATCCTCCAATTTCTGAGCGAGGCGATGATCCCATGACGAGAACGTGGAAACAGACGTTACTGACAGTTCCTGGCATTGGCGTGGCGCTCTTGCCGAAGCTTGCATGTCCCGCTTGTTGGCCGCTGTACGCAGGTATCTTGTCTTCCATTGGGCTCGGGTTCCTCCTTTCGGATAAATACCTGTTGCCGTTCACCATTGCCTTCCTGGCGCTGACGCTGGCGATTCTCGGTGTCAGGGCGAAAAGACGGCGGGGCTATGGCCCGTTGCTCCTGGGTATTGCCGCTTCCGCGGCTGTGCTGACGGGTAAATTCTATTTTGAATCGAATGCTGTTACCTACAGCGGGGTGTGAATTCTAACTGTTGCAGCCGCTTGGAACGCCTTGCCCCAGATTGCCAAGGTTGGCTGTGGCAATTGCGCGCCGGATACACCGGATCGATCTTTGCAGTGCAGGTAAGGAGATTATGGAACATAAGCGAAATGTCGAAATATTTAGCGCCGGATGCGGCTGTTGCGAGGACACCATTGCTCTTGTGAAGAGCATCGCCTGTCCTTCCTGCGAGATTACGGTGCTTGATATGAAACTGCCGGAGGTAGCGGAACGGGCGAGGAGCCTTGGTGTGCGAAGCGTGCCCACCGTCGTCATCGATGGGAAGCTGCCGGATTGTTGTGCCGGGCGCGGACCGGATGAAGCCATGCTTCGTACCGCCGGCCTGGGTGTTCCGCTGTGAACATTGAAGTCTTCTACCTTGACGGATGCCCAAATCATCAGCCAACCGTCGCCCGGGTCAAGCACGTGCTTGAGGAGATGCGTCTCACGGCGAACATCACGCAACGCCCGGTCGCTGAGGCAGACTCGGTACGGTCAATCCGATTTCTAGGCTCGCCCACGGTCCATGTCGATGGCGTGGATGTGGAACCGTCGGCACGAACCTCCACTCAATTTGGGTTCGGTTGCCGCACTTATCTGGACGGACAAGGGAGAGAGGGAGTTCCCCCAGCAGAGCTGATCCGCGAGGCATTGCTGGAAAGTGGTAGCCGCGAACGCGACGGGCAGATGCATCGCCTTTGATAACGTCCCGGTCCTGCTTCAGTACGAATTTCATAGTGCTTCCATCCCGTGACCTCCCCTTTTTCATCTTTTCCGTTTTTAATAGCGCGGCTGATCGCTCTGGCCTGGA
>DATLBY010000085.1:0-3550 GCA_035526665.1 Bryobacteraceae bacterium | reverse complement strand
GGCGTATAGGAGAATACCGGCGAGCGTGCGTACGAATTTGATTGACCGGAGAAAGGCGAGCGGCGCCGGAAATCTGGGGCTTATCGGCTGAAAATCGATCCGGATGGAGCTCTCTTTTCGCAGGGCACGCAACAGCCGCATGGCCTGGACTGCCTGCCCCCCTAAAATGTCGAGCGAGGGAGCAACGAGCAGCACGCGAACCACGTCCCGATCCGGCATTAATCGCGAGCCACAGCGTTGGCGGAAAGTTCCAGGAATTCGGATAGATTCAGGTCGAATACGGCCGATTCCCGCGCCGAATCGAGCATGCGAAGGCATCCCAATGTGGACCGGATGCCGTCGAGCACGGTCACGGCCGGAGCTTTGCCATCGCGCAGAGAGCCGATGAAGGCCGAAAGCTGGTCGTTGTAACCTTTTTCGGCCCACATGGTTTTCTGGCGGTGCTGTGTACCGGTCTTGCTGACGTACTCCTTGAAATTCTCGGTAAATGCGCCCATCCCCTGAGCGAACACTTCCACGCGCTCGCCGCCGGAGGTTTTGCTGCCTACGGTGCAGTACGTCAGATTGCCAACCGAACCGTCGGCAAAGCGGAAGGTGGCCGCCATGTTGTTCTCGCCGATCGGATCCTGCTTGCCGGTCGGCAGCGAGAAGGCGGACACCTGGATGGGTTCGGAGCCGAGCAGCCAATACATCAAATCCACGAAGTGGCAGGCCTCGCCGAGGATTGCGCCCCCGATCGAGGGGTCGGCCATCCAGTAGGCGCCGGAGATGCCAGGCGAGTTGATGCGGCAGTTGATCACGGCGGGACCGGTCCGGCGGCTCAGTGCTTTTTTTAGTTCCAGATAGTACGGCGCAAACCGGCGATTGAAGCCGACCGTAAGCTGCTTCCCGCTCTGCTGCACGGCCTGCCAGATCTGGGCACATTCCTCCTCGGTCAGGGCCATCGGCTTTTCGACAAAGACATGCTTGCCGGCACGGAGCGCCGCGACGGCCTGCGAGGCGTGCTGCTGGTTGCGGCTGATAATCAGGACCAGGTCGATGTCCGGATCATTGACGATCTGTTGAAAATCGGTAGTACAGTAGGCGGCGCCAAAGCGCTCGCCGTATGTCTTCCCACGGGCTCCGCTGGCTGAATGGACGGCATGAAGATGAGCTCCGGAGATCTTTTTCAGCGCCGGCAGGTGAGCCCAGCGGGCCAGATTGCCCGAGCCCACCAGGGCGACACGCAAGCCGTTTTTAGCCGGAGCCAGTTCGAGTTTCCGCTGGGGACGGAATATCTTAACTGCTTCCTCCGCATGATCCTGGTTGTAGCGGAGTAGAACGGCCAGACTCGACGATTCCGGATTCATGATGGTCGAATAAGCCTGGGGAGCCTCGTCAAGCGCGAACGTATGGGTGACTAGGGGGGCTACCTGAACCTGTCCTGAACCGACCAAGCGAAGAAACTCCTCCATATTGCGGTTCTCGGTCCAGCGCACATAGGGCAGCGGGTAATCCTGCCCCTGTTTCTCGTACCGGGTATCGTAGCTGCCGGGTCCGTAGGCGCGCGACATGTAGAGCTGAATTTCCTTCAGGTACATGTCATTCCAGGGGAACGCCATTTCCACAGCCCCCACCACCACCATTCGGCCGCGGTCCCGGCAAAGCTGCAATCCAACCTGGCAGGGAACCGCGCTCTTGGCGGCCGCGGCAATGATCACACAGTCGGCCCCCAATCCGTTCGTCGCGGACGAAACCGCCTCTTTCAGTGACTCTCCTCCGGGGATAGCGTGCTGGGCTCCCAATTTGCGCGCCAATTCGACGCGGTCGGCACGCAGATCGGTGGCGATCACCACTGCTCCCTGTAACCGGGCCAACTGCGCGACCAACTGCCCCACCAGGCCTAACCCGATTACCGCTACCGTCTCACCAAGACCCAGTTGTGCGATACGGACGGCATTCAAGGCGATGCTGCCCAGCGTGGAAAAGCAGGCCTGCTCGAACGGGACGGTATCGGGAACCCGGGCGACCAGATTGCGGCCGGTGAGAATGACTTCGCCGTGGCCGGTGCCTTCGCCTCCATAGGCGACGCGCTGACCAATCTCCAGGTCGGTCACGGTGGGGTGCTTGTCGATGATTACCCCCGCCCCGGAATACCCCAGAACGGCATACTCGCTGAACTTCGCCCGCACCTCGGCGGCAGTTCGCAGCGGTCCATTCATCTTTACGACTTCCCAGACTTTGCGGATATGCGAAGGATTGTCAGCAACCTCTTTGAGGACCCCTTCCTGATGAATGCTGGCCGTTTCGGTGCCGCTGCTGATCAACGAATAGAGCGGGTGAATGAGAACGTGTTGCGGGGTGGCGATCGGATCGGGGACTTCCCCCACAATAATGTCGCGGATGCCCCGGCGGAGAACTTGCTTCATGCTCTTTTGAGTGTAACGGTCTGCGATAGCTAGTCTAAAATCGCGGCCCGGTGACTAGGGCTGACGACCCACGCTGCCGGAGAAGGCGGGACTGAGCGGTCCGGACGTCTGGGAGGACTCCTGCCGCAGCCAATTTTCCAGAACAAAGATGTACCACAGCTGATTGGAAGCCACTCCGGCTTCGAGCGCCTTGCGGTATTGCTTCAGAACAGCCGGGGCCGAGATCCAACCAGCCTGGTGGAGTTTTGAAGAAGAAAGCAGACTTTCGAACTGTTCCCGCCAGCGCGTGACCAGCCATCGATTGGCCGGAATAGCAAATCCACGCTTCTTTCCGCCAGCCACCCGAGGTCCTATCTTCCGGCGGGCCAGCTCCCGGAGAATTGCCTTCGATTTTCCGCCATGCAGTCGGACGGAGTATGGCAAGGAAGAAACAAAGCTCCAAAGTTCCTGGTCAAGGAACGGACTGCGGCCCTCCAAGCCGTAGTACATGGTGGCTCCATCGATTTTTGTCAGATACTCTCCGGTAAAGCGGTTGTTGCGGTCATACTTCAGAAAATCGCGCAACAGTTCGCGAGCCGAGGCCAGCGCCAGAGGGATTTCGCGTTGGGGAAGCCGCGTTTCCAGCAGCGCCGGCCCCATCATGCCCGTATCCCGGTAGACGTTCCAGCCTGGATGCGCGCGAGTAACGGCGCCCAGACCTCCCGTGGCGTAGTCCAGGAAATGCACCGCCCGGCGCGTCAGGCCCCGGTGCGGCAAGAGATGTTTCAGGCCCGCCCAAAGTTTGTCCGACCCCGGGGGCAGCATGCCGGCCAAACGCTGCGCCGCAGCGAAGTGGACGTGCTCAGGATAGCCGAGAAAAACGTCGTCGCCGCCATCGCCGGTCAGCAGAACCGTCGCCGAATTCTTGACTGCGCGAGATATTCGCAGCATGCCTAGAGACGAGGAGCAAGCGAATGGTTCTCCATAGGCGGATACCATATCGTCAATAGCGGGGAGCTCCTCGCCGGAAAGGTCGATTACTTCATGCCGGATACCCAGCAACTGGGCCGTGTGGCGCGCATCCGCGCTCTCATCCAGCGGATCTCCACTGGCACCCACGGTAAACGCCGTAATATCCGATCCGCTCTGCGCCACCGCCCAGC
>DATLBY010000084.1:0-4241 GCA_035526665.1 Bryobacteraceae bacterium | reverse complement strand
TTGCGAACCTTCTCGATGCCGAGACGCTCGACAAAGTCGTAAGTCCGTTCCAGGTAATTGGCGTTTTCCCGGTAGTATTGAAAAAAGAGCTCACACGCCTCGAGCGCATCCTCGGTGGTCTCCACCGTGATTAGCAGGTCGGCTTTGCGCACGCTCTTTCCCGCGGCGCCGCCTACCACTACCTGCCAGCTTCCCTCCTGCCCGATCATGCCGATATCTTTCACGGTCGCCTCGGCACAATTGCGCGGACATCCCACCGTCGCCATCTTCAATTTGTGGGGCGTGAACAGGTTCTCCAGCCGCGTTTCGAGCTCAATTCCGGCGGACGTCGAATCCTGGGTGCCAAAGCGGCAGAACTCCGTGCCGACGCACGTTTTCACCATCCGGACACCCTTGGTGTACGCCTGCCCCGATGTCATTCCCAGATCGGCCCAAACCTTCGGCAAGTCCGCTTTCTTGATCCCGAGAAGGTCGATGCGCTGGCTGCCGGTGATCTTCACCATCGGCACCTGGTACTTCTCGGCGACATCGGCGATCTTCCTCAATTCGGCGGGCGTCGTGACGCCGCCGCGAATCCTTGGGATCACGCTGAACGTGCCGTCTTTCTGAATATTGGCGTGCACACGGTCGTTGATGAAGCGCGCCGAGCGGTCCTCCTCGTGGTCCCCGCACCAGAGCATGTCCACCATGTAGCTGAGAGCCGGTTTGCAGACTTCGCAGCCCATTCCGTTGCCGTAAATGTCCAGAATTTCCTGAACGGACTTTAGCTTCTGCGATTTCGCTATCTCGCGCAGATTCTCCTGCGTGAAGGGCAGGCACTTGCAGAGAACCTTCTTCGTCTCTTCCTCAAACTCCGGCGCCACCGCTTTCAGCAGCGACTGGCACATGCTGGTGCAACTGCCGCAGCCGGTTGAGGCGCGAGTGCACTCCTTCAGCTGCGCCAGGGTGTTAATTCCCTTGTCGTGGATTGCGGAGATGATCGCGCCTTTGGTCACTCCCAGGCAGCCGCAGATGGTCTCTGAATCCGGCAAAGCCGCGACACCCAGCCCGGGATCGGCGGAGCTGACCGTGGGCTCCGGAAACAAGAGCGAGCGGCGCAGCGCGCGTAGATCCGTTCCGCTTCGCAGCCACTCCATGTATCGGTGACTGTCCGAGACATCGCCAACCAGAATCACGCCGGTAAGTTTGTTGTCCGAGAGTGTCAGCTTCTTATAAATCCCGAGCGACGGGTCTTCGTACTTCACCACTTCCGTCGTACCGGGCCACTCGCTGAAGTCGCCGGCGGAGAAGACGTCCACGCCCATGATCTTCAGCTTCGCCGCCTGGACCGTGCCTTCGTACCGGTCGCCTTTGTTGCCTGTAATGGTGGCTGCGAGCACTTTGCCCTGCTCGTAGAGCGGCGCCACCAGTCCATACACCACACCGCGATGCTCCACGCATTCGCCCACCGCGAAGATGTCGGGATGGGAGGTCTCCATGTGGTCGTTGACCACGATGCCGCGCTTCACTTCCAGGCCGGCTTTGCGGCCCAGATCCGCATTCGGTCGAATGCCTGCCGCGATTACCACCAGGTCCGCGTCCACAGTTCCGCCGTCCTGGAATGCAACCCCCTCCACGCGGCCGTTGCCAAGCAGCGCTTGGGTGGCGCGATTGCAAAGCACGCGAACCCCCAGGCGCTCCATTTTATTTTGAAGATACGACCCGCCGATGGTGTCGAGCTGCTTTTCCATCAACGTATCCGCCAGGTGAACCACGGACACGTCGCAGCCTTGCACCTGGAGTCCCCGGGCGGCTTCCAGACCTAGCAGCCCGCCTCCGATTACTACCGCCTTCATGCCCGGCCGGGACCGCTCCAGCAGCCCGCGCGTGTCGTCCAGGTTGCGGAACGTGTACACATTCTTCTTATCGATGCCCGTGATGGGAGGAATAAAGGCGGAGCTACCCGTGGCGATCAGCAGTTTATCGAACGGCGTGATGCTGCCGTCGTCGCCTGTGACGGTCTTACCCTCCGCGTCGATATCGACGATCCGCACACCCAGTTGCAGGCCGATTCCGTTCTGCTGATACCAGCTGATGCCGTTCAGCGTGATGTCGTCGATCTGCTTCTCTCCCGCCAGCACAGACGATAAAAGGATGCGGTTGTAGTTGATGTGCGTCTCATCGCCAAAGATGGTGATCTCAAATTTGGGCGAGTGTTTGAGGATCTGCTCCACGCACGCCACCCCGGCCATTCCGTTTCCAATTACGACAAGTTGCTTCATAGTGTTGCTCCGCTCTTCTCTACCCGTACGGCGCATTGCTTGTAATTCGGCTCGCGTGAGATGGGATCAAACGCGCTCTGCGTCACCAGGTTGGAATTCGTTTCCGCATAATGAAACGGCATGAATAATTGCCCCGGCGCCACGATCTCGGTAATGCGCAGTTCGATACCGCTGACCCGGTTGCGCTTGGAGACCACATCCACGCGGTCGTGCGGCTTCAGGCCCAGCTTCTTCGCATCCGCCGGATTCATCTCCAGCCAGGCCCGCGGCGACATGCCTTCGAGAATCGCCACCTTGCCGGTCTTGGTCCTGGTATGCCAGTGTTCGACCGTCCGCCCGGTATTGAAGATGAAAGGGAATTTATTGGTCGGTTGATCCGGAAAGGGCTGCCATTCGATCGGGTACAGCTTCGCCTTGCCGGTCTCCGTCTGGAACTCGCCGTTCTCATAGAGCCGCTTCACGCCCGGCACGCTGCCCTCGGGGAAGGGCCACTGCAAGCCGCCGTGCTGCTCAATCAGCTCATAGGTCATGCCGGAGTAATCGCAGAGGCGGCCCTGGGAGACGCGGCGCCACTCGTTGAATGCGTCGCGCGGTCCGGTCCACCCGGGATACAGCTGCTGATCGCAGCCCAGCTTCCGGGCAAGCGCCAAAAAAATATCGAAATCGGACTTGGCTTCGCCCGGCGGCTCGACCGCCTTGTTTACCTTGCTGCAGCGCCTTTCCGAATTTGTGTAGGTGCCTTCCTTCTCGCCCCAGATGGCCGCGGGTAACACCAGATGCGCGAACTCGGTTGTCGGCGTCGGGTGGAAGCCATCCTGCACCACCAGAAATTCCAGACTTTCCAATGCCTGTTTCAGGACGTTGAAATTCGGATAGGAGACCACCGGATTGGTGGCGATGATCCAGAGCGCACGGATCTTTCGCCCGACCGCGGCTTCGATAATGTCCGGATACGCCAGGCCGCGCGACGTTGGAATCAAGTCCGCGTCCACGTTCCACAGCCGCGCCAGATCCTCCCGGTCCTCGCTCGATTCAAACTTGCGGTAGCCCGGCAGGCTCGATGTGCAGCCGGTTTCCCGGGTTCCCATGGCGTTGCACTGCCCGGTGATCGAGAAAGGCGATGCGCCTTCACGTCCGATCTGTCCCGTGATGAGCGCCAGGTTGTTGATTGCGTTTACCGTCTCGGCGCCCTGCGTGGAATGGTTCACTCCCATGGTCCAGCCGATGAACGCCGCCCGCGCCCGGCCGTAGAGCAGCGCCGTGCGATAAATCTGTTCCTGGCTGAGTCCCGTGATCCCGGCGACGTATTCGGGCGTGTACTTCTCAAGCGATGCCTGCAGTTCGCTGAAGCCCGTGGTGTGCTGCTGAATGTAATCGTGATCGACCAGACCCGCCCGGATGAGGATGTGCATCATCCCGTTGACGAGAGCGATGTCCGAGCGCGGCTGGATCGGCAGAAAGACATCGGCCATCATGGCGGTCTTGGTCACCCGCGGATCCACCACGATCAGCATCTTCTGCCGGTTGCGTTCCAGGTGCTGGCAGAGAATCGGATGGTTCTCGGCGATGTTGGCGCCGATCAGCAGAATGACGTCGGCCTTTTCCAGATCTTCGTAGGCGCCGGGAGGTCCGTCGCTGCCGAACGTCCGCTTATATCCCGCCACGGCGCTGGCCATGCAGAGGGTGGTATTGCCGCAGTAATTCTTGGTCCCGAATCCAATCTGCGCCAGCTTGCCCAGCGCGTAAAACTCCTCCGTGACCAGCTGCCCGGTTCCGATGATTCCGAGGGATTCCTTCCCGTACCGCGCCTGCACGCCGCTGAACTTCTCCACCATGACGGACAGAGCCTCGTCCCAGCTGACGCGCTCGAGCCGGCCTTTCTTGCGCAGCAGCGGATACCGGGCGCGATTGTCGGCGCCGATCATGTAGTGCTCCGCCAGCCCCTTCGGGCAAAGCTTGCCCTGATTCACCGGGTGGCCG
>DATLBY010000083.1:0-5623 GCA_035526665.1 Bryobacteraceae bacterium | reverse complement strand
GTTGAGCGAGGTGTCGATCACGTTGACGCCGCTGCGAACCGCTTCCATCACCGCATCGGTATAACCGGTATCTTTTTCAGCGTCCATAGCACCCAGATAGCTTCCAATGCCCAGGGAAGATAGCTGCAGATGCTGCGCTGTGCGGTAGAATCCACTCGATTTGGCCGCGCCGCAGCGAGCCGTGTACCGTTGCGTTGCTTCCGGCGTAGCGCGTCCAAGCAGCATGCTCTGCATTGTACCTGAACCGTTTTAACCCACCGGAGGCTTGACAAGATTCCGGAACTCCTTAAAATAAGGAAATATTTGGGGCCCATGGACACTCCTTGCCAACACGAAAAGACTGAGCCGATCGCTCGCCGCGAAGGGATCGACTACGTTCGCTGTCTGCAATGCGGACAGGTTTACGAAGCCGAGGATTTAGAGCCGGTTCCGGTTTACGAAGAGGAGTAGCTTTGTTGGGAAGTCTTCCGGATTCCCAATTTCCCATCGGAACAGCAGGGCCCCCCGAGCTTGCAACCTCGGCCAGCTCCATGATATGTTACGGTTCAAACCGTAAGGCAACATACGATCGAATCCAAAGGCCCATATTGAAAGCCAGAATAGTTCTGCCCTTCCTCGTCTTTTCAGCGGTACTTCTTGCTCAAAAGGAAAAACCCCGGCACGTTTTCAGCTTGGGAGAACCGTTAACGGCGGCCCGATCCGGGTCTGCCAGAGCCATCGCGGAAGAGTTTTTGCGGTCGGACGCCGCAGGGCTGGGGCTTTCGCCGGAAGACTTCGCCGGTGTCTCTCTTGCGAAGGAATATAGAACCGAGCACAACGGCGTCACTCACCTGGTTTACAAACAGCAGTTCCTGGGTATGGATGTGGTGAATGGCGAGTGGATAGTCAATGTGGATTCCGATGGCAAGGTGATTAACGCGGGCGGCACGCTATATCCCAAGCCTGGGGCATCCGTGGCGATTCCCTCGCGGGCTACCGCGGCGGCGGCGCTCCGCAGCGCCCTGGCCTCGATCGACCCGGAACTGGCTGACCGCTTCGTCCCACTTCCCATACAGGGAGGCGAGGACGGTGTTCAGTTCTATCGCGGAGAGTTGGGGGACGATGTCCGGGGGAAACTCGTGTGGTACGGGACACGGGGAGCGATCCGGCCCGCGTGGCAGTTCCATATCCTGACCGGCGATGCCATTGGACACTATTCGATCGTCGTGGATGGCGGTTCAAAACGCGTCCTGTCGAAAGAAGATAAAACGTATTATCAGGCGGCGCCCGCGAAGGGGCTGGTGTTCGATAAGGGTAGCCCGCAGCCGAGTGTTACGCCGGGCGTGCGGCCTAACACCGCGCCGGCTCAGGTGGAACGGAACCTTATCTCGTTTGCCGGCGACCCGCTTGCGTCCCCGAA
This sequence comes from Bryobacteraceae bacterium, assembly GCA_035526665.1. Lineage (GTDB taxonomy): Bacteria > Acidobacteriota > Terriglobia > Bryobacterales > Bryobacteraceae > DATLBY01. The sequence goes on along the minus strand of DATLBY010000083.1, from coordinate 4,224 downwards.
CGGCTGGGTCGACGGCATAGAGACGGCCGGGAACAACACGATAACGGGAACAAACCCTCTAGCTTTTCAATGCATCAGCGGATTTAATTGTCCGTTCCTGCCGCAGACCACCGTATCCCCGACGCGCGATTTCAGTTTTCCGCTTGTGACCGGCGCGGGCGCCCCGAATCCTACCAACTTCGCCGATGCCGCCACCACCAATCTCTTCTACTGGGTGAATAAAGCGCATGACCTCTACTACGCCTCTGGATTCAACGAGGCCGCCGGAAATTTTCAGCGGAGCAACTTCAATAAGGGCGGCGTGGAGGGGGATCCGGTATATGCCTACAGCCAATACGGATCGGCGGCAAGATCGGCGCCCCAGCTGAACAACGCGTTCTTCGGCACTTTTGATAACGACCAGGATGGATATCCCGGCGTGATGGCGATCTTCCTGAATACGGCGCGGCCCGGCAAGGCTCCCGGGTTCTACACGGACAACGCGTATGATGCCGAAACCATCGTGCATGAGTACACGCACGGCGTGAGCCACCGGCTGGTGCGGCTACTGGATCAAAGCTTTCATGGCGGCATGATGGGCGAGGGCTGGAGCGACTTTTTCGCGCTCGAGTTCTTGACTCCAGCGGGCGCGCCCATTGACGGCAGCTACGATTTTTCAGCCTACCCGGATCAGACGTTTGGGTTGGGAATTCGTACCCGTCCCTACTCCACGAACATGGATGTCAACCCATTGACCTTCGCCAATCTGGGACACGTGATCTTCCGGCCGGAAGTGCACGCCGATGGCGAGATATGGGTGCAGGCGCTGTGGGAAGCTCGTGCCAACCTGATTAAGCAGTTCGGCGAAAGCGAGGGCCGGCACCGGATCCGTATGCTCGTTTTGGATGGGATGAAGCTTTCGCCCCCGGCGCCTTCCATGCTGAACATGCGTGACGCGATCCTGCTGGCCGACCAGGTGGACTTCAAAGGCGCGAGCCAGAATCAGCTTTGGGCGGCGTTCGCAAAACGCGGCATGGGGGTTCTGGCGCAGAGCGGCGACGGCAGCTCGATCCACATTTCGCCGTCCTTCGAGATGCCCTCGTCGACTGCGCAAATCAGCTTCTACGAGGATAAATATGTAATCGGAGAGCTCGTCCGGGTCGTGCTGCACGATTCGGACTTGACCGCCCCGGCCATTCGAATCCAGGTGACATCCAGCTCCGGCGATGTAGAAAATGTAACGCTGCGCAGGGAACAAGGAATTGTTTATACAGGAGGCATTCCAACTGAATACGGACCTGTCTTAAAGGGCGAGGGAGTGCTCGAGATGATTCCAGGAGACTCCATCACTGCCTACTATGTAGACGCGAATGCAAGTGGATCGGCCAAGCTGATTGAAAAAACAATCGGAACGACTCCGGAATACTACCCCTCACTCGCCAATCCGGATTTCAAGTTTGGGCGTGAGACCGCCCTCAACGTGAAAGGCGCCATCACGAGCAGCATTTTCGCGCTGCCTTTTGAATTCCCTTACTTCGGGAAGAAATACTCCAGCGTCAGGGTCTATTCCAATGGCTTGCTCACCTTTGATCTGCCGGACTTCTCTCCCTGCTCGGATGTAAATTCGCTGGCGCTGCTCAACGCCATCGCACCCATGTGGATGGACCTGCGAACCGACGGCTCGGCACAGGCCAACGAGGATGTATACACCAGCCGGCCCGATGGAGATTCCATTACGTTCCGCTGGGCCGCCGAAACAGTTTCAGATTTTCAAACCACCAATCCCGAGCCGGTGAATTTCGCCGTCACACTCCAGAGAGACGGTCAGATTCAGTTTCGATATGGAAGCGGCAACAGAAACCTGGTGAGCGGTTCGCAACTCTTCGGATGCCCCGCGGGCGCGGCTACGGTAGGTCTTTCAAACGGACATGAGACCTATGTAGAGCTTTCCGCGTTTCACGACAGCAAGGGGACCCTGGAAAATGCTCCGATGATTTCGTGGGAGCCGGGTTTCAGCGCATTCGGCGGCTCCGTGGGCGTCCTGGAGAGTCCTGCTGCCGAGGACAAGATCACCGGAGTGATCCGCGGCAAGGGTTACGTTTACGAGGTAGAGCCGAGTGTCAGCATCGCACGGGTGGACGTGCTGGTGGATAACCAAGCGATTTCGCGGGCCTCCGCCGGCGTCAAGCGGCCCGATGCCTGCACGCCATTGAAACAGGCGAACTGCGTTGGATTCACTTTCAACACGAATCCGGTTTTGCTGGGAATCAAACCAGGCAGACATTCAATGCAACTGCAAGTGACCAACTCACGCGGAGTCGTCACCCGGTTTCCAGAGAAGCCGATTTTGCTGGATTTGGAGGCAGCACAGCCGAAACCCGCGATCGCAAAGCTCGAATCTCCGGCCGAAGGGGCCGTCGTTTCCGGGATTACCATCATAAAAGGATACGCGTACGCGAATGAGTTGCGAGTCACCGGGGTGGACGTCCTGGTGGATGGCGTCACGGCGGGACGGGCCACGCTAGGCGCCACTCGCACCGATATCTGCGGGGGTCTTTCCCCCGCCCCTGCCAATTGTCCTGGATGGACTTTCAACTTGAATACGTTGAGCAATTCGATTCCGCTACGTAACGGAGAGCACAAGCTTCAGGTCCGGGTGCAGGATGAGGCGTTGGGGTTTACGCTAGTTCCCCCAAGTCCGATCACAATTAATGTGACCAATCCGGTCATCAGTGTTCCAAACGGCGTATTGGCGTCACCGAAACAGAACGAGCATCTGAAGGGCACAGTCAAGATCTCCGGCTATGCCTACGTGCCAGGGGCTAAGATCACACGAGTCCGGCTGGTCATCGACGGCTCAACCTACGGCGACATCCCCTATGGTTCGGCTAGGCCCTCCGAGTGCGCTGCATTGAGCGGAGTAGCGGCATGCCCGAACATCGGCTTTGAGATTGACTTCGACACGAAACGCGTCGGGAACGGCCCGCACACACTCGGTATTCTGCTGGGTGACGATCAAGGGCTGCAGCAATATATTGACGGGAGTATCGACCGCGGCATCAACGTGTTTGTCGAGAATTAGCGCGGGTGCCGCGGAGGGTTGGCCGTAGCAATTCGGGTCGGGTTGCGTTTCCATCCGAAAGGAGCCAGGGCTATAATTGCAGCTATGGAGCCTCAAGTCCTGCATATCAGCGAGGCTGATTTGGCCAAGGATGTCCGGACTGTCATGCAGCGCGTCCAAACTGGAGCCGACGTCATCATTGAGCGCGATGCGCAGCCAGTCGCTGTCATTCGCCCGGCGGAACCCGTTCGCCGCAAAATTTCCGACTGCATTGCTCTGCTGCCCAATGACTCCACGGCAACGATCGATTGCAATTTCGCGAAGGACGTTGAGGCGGCAATTGCCTCGCATGCAGAGCCTTTGGAGCCACCTGCCTGGGACTGATGCTCGACTCCACGGGGCCGTAGCCGCCGAACGTTTGGGTAAAAACGCCAGGCAATTACTCGAATCCTTGGCGCTGGAAACGAGTGACGATGAAATCGCGCTTTCGGTTATCACGGTACTTGAACTCGCTCACGGTGTTAGCCGAGCCAACACGCCCGAGCGCCGTGACCGGCGGCAGCGATTCCTCGATGAACTCCTGATAGGTGTCCCCATCCAGCCGGTAACCGTCCGGGTTGCTCTTCGTGCCGGGGAGATCGACGGCCAAAGCCAAGCAATTGGCGTCCGCATTCCGCTATCGGACCTCCTGATCGGAGCGAGCGCTCTTGAACTCGGGTATGAAGTAGGAACTGCGAACGTCCGCCACTTCAAACTTATTCCAGGCTTGCACGTGATCCAGATTTAGTCCCTTCGCCTTTTAGGCTGGATCGAAAATGTACGAAGGCCCCTTCCTGGCTGTTCAAACAACGTAGGAAGGCGATCAGATTTCGCTTGTCGGTGGTAGACAGATGTAGTGGCCGAAGCTCTGGGTCAATCTCCGGATTCCGGTTGCCGCCGCGATCGTAATATGCAACCACGTCTTCCAGCGTGGCGATGCTGCCGTCGTGCATGTAGGGAGCGGTACGCACGATCTCGCGAAGGGTCGGTGTTTTGAAGTTGCCCTGACCCGCGCCAGGATCGGAGTATTTACCGTCTCTCCAAGCGACTCCGGTGTTATGGAGGCGCTCGTCGGTGAAGTTTGGCCCGACGTGGCAGGCCACGCAGTTCCCCTTGCCGCGGAAGAGCTGTAAACCGGCCTGCTG
>DATLBY010000082.1:0-6193 GCA_035526665.1 Bryobacteraceae bacterium | reverse complement strand
AAGGGAGATTTGCCCTGAAGCGCCACCATCACCCGATCAATCCCTTCGATGAAGTTGATTCCGTTCAGGTACGGCGATACGGAGGGGGGCACCTCGCGGCGCACGGCTTCGCGGTATTCCGAATCGAGAACTTTGCGCCACTCCATGGCGATCACCATACTGGATTCCGGCGCAACGAAGCTCCAGGGATTCAACCGCTCGGCTGAGCTTGTGGCTGCCACCGCGAGAACGAGAAAGGCCAATCGGTAAACGGTCACTTCTTTACCATCGTAGCCTTCGTATAAGCAACTTGGAAGCCAAGCTTCTCGTAATGCCGCTGCGATCCGCTGCCGGGCACCGTCCCCGCCGTCGCCAGATCACATCCGCGGGATTGAGCCAAATGCAGGCGCGCACGGATGAGGGCCGAATGGCTTCCCTTTCCGCGAAAAGGCGCCAGCGTGCTGTCGGCGAAGCAAGTTGCCACCCGCCAGCGGATAGAGACAGATCCCGCCCCAACGGGCTGGCCATCCTCCAGAGCGAAATGCGGGAAAGCTCCCCGGATGTGAAACAGAACGCCTCCCAGGTGGCGCTCTTCCGCTGTAACGTAGTCCCGTCCGAAGAAACCGCGGACCATCACATCGGTATAGAGCTCCTTCTCAGAGCCCTCGACTGGCCGCGTGCGCCCCGCGTCCGCCTCCGTCAGAAAGCAGTCCTCTGGGTGGAGCGCCATCACCATGACATTCGTAAATTCGGAGATCCTGTAGGATCGGGCAGCCAGTAACTCCAACAGCGAGAGGTCGGCATGCGGGCAGACATCCAGGGTTACTGGAGCGCCTCGCGAAGAGTAGAAATGCTCGAGTTCGTCTAACTCGGCGGCAGTCACCGGTCCGTGCATGCCCACCGCGAGTGCGTGCGTCAGCGGAGAGGCGGCTCCCAGGAATATGGCATAGCCTCCGGCCACGGAAATAACCGCGGCGCCGGATTCCGGATGCAGCGTGGCCTGGGCCTCAGCGCACTCAGAGCCGTCCGCCGCCTCCGCGGATTCTAGGCGTTGCGCGAGCTCGTGGCTGACACTCAGCATGTGCTGGGTTCTCTCCAGATCCGGCAGCTCAAGCACACCTCCTAATGCGACGCCAGAATATTTCCGGCATCGAGGCCAACCTTCACCGGCAGCTGGCTGAGCTTCAGAGTAAACGAGGCGGGATCGCCGGCTGTGACCACCCAGTGGATCAAACTGCGCTTTCCGGGCAGCTGCACCTCGATCGGCGCCACCAGCGAAAAGTCCTCATCCACTTCCGTTTGCACAATTGATCCGCTCACGGTAATGGAAGGCGCTTTCCCCTTTGCCGTGTAGTTTACCTTCAATTTTGGGATGCCGGTCCCGTATACCCATTGCTCGAAAAAAGTGTCCAACCGTGCATCCGGGGCTTTCGCCGGCATGAACTGTTGCGCGATCAAATGAAACTGCTCCGTGGTCAAACTCCTGAATCGGTACCGGTTTACCACCTCGCGGAGCATGGCGCTGAACGCTTCGTCGCCCATCCTGGCGCGCAGCATGTGCATAATCCAGGAGCCCTTCTCGTAGGTGATCGCCCTCCATGCGCCCGGAGTTTGGGACGAGTTCAGGCGCGTTCCCCAAATGATGGGACCCGCCGATTCCAGCGTCTGATCGGAAGATTTGGAGAGCAGATGACTCCGGTAGTTCTCGAGTATGCTGTCGAGCGCCTTCCGTCCCTTCCGTTTTTCCAGGAACATCAGCGCCGAGTAGTTCGCCAGCGACTCCATCAGCCAGTCGTCCTGATAAGCCGATGCTGTCACCAGGTTCCCCCACCATTGGTGCGCGGTCTCGTGGGCAAAGAGAATATCCGAGAAAAAAGTCTGTATGGCTCCCGAGCGTATCGAAGCCGGCCTTTCCTCCGGCGTCAGATAAGTCAACGTAGACAGGTAAAGCAGACCGGGAAAGCCCTGTCCGAAAGTGCCTGGGATGGGCGACACGGTCAGGGTCTTCACCGGTAGCGGGCCAAAATGCTGCACCATGAATTCCACCGCCGACCCCACCTCGGAGGCGAGTTGCTGCAGACGTGAGACGGGGTTGGGAGTGATGATGCTCGGGAGCGGCATCGCCTCTGCCGGGCGCCTCGGCTCGCGCCGTCCTATCTGCGGGAATCCCGGCGGGAGTGGTGTTGTGTCTGCGGCACGGGGCACCAGGGCTGCCTCCAGCTTCTTATTGCCGACTACCTGAATCGTGTAGCCTGGTCGTGTTTGCGATGCTTTCTCGTACTGCCCCAGGTTAAATCCTGCGAAACGCACCGGAGAAGAGGTAACTCTTCGCGTAATGCGAACCTCGCCTTCGGTCCGGTCGGAGACAACATCGCCGGTCGCAACCAGATCCAGGCGCTTGGGATAACGGAACGTCAGGCTGTAATTGGCAAAGTCACTGCCGTGATTTGGGTACCAGTTCGCCCGTGCCGCGACGAAGTAAACGCCGTTTCCCGCCGGCGAAATCACGTCGCCCTCATGCCGGAACTCGAGCTCATGCACGCCTGAGCTGAGTGTCTTGGACGGAATCACCAAAAACAGATCATTCTCCGTGCTTCGGAGCAGATTGGCCCGCAGCGAATCCCGGGTGAATGCCTCCACTGGCTCGCCGTCCAAGCGAACTTCCGTCACTTTCACCCGGCGTGAGACTTCGAATGGAATGGCCGTCTCCAGATCGCCCCGGTAGCTAAATCTCAGTTTGGTAATGGCGGTCATATGCAGATCGTCGTTCAGCGCGGCATCGATTTGCACGCCGGTCAGCTTTACGTGATCGGGTTGCACCTCCCGCCTTCGATTCCGCCATGACCGGGCGGCGAAACTGGTCCAAATGTCGAAGTATGTGCGATTCTCCCGATGGACAATCTGCCCGACAGTGATCTGCTCGCGTGCTCTCGGATCGTAGATCAGATCGAAATTGCCAACCGTTTTGCCGGTCAGCGCCCCGTAGAAGAAGCCAAAATTTTTCTCATCGTTGAGATATTGATCCTGAACCAGGCGAATCTCAAAGCTAAGGGTCAAATTCTTGACCACGGAATTCCATTTCGCCGCCAGCAGCAATCCCATATCGGGAGCACGCTTGGCTGAGCTTGCGGCTAGCTGCTGCTTTAACTCCGCAGCCGTGTCGTCGGTGAAGAGAAACACCGCCGCGGTGAGGTGTTCATTTAGATTCGGGGTATGGGCGAAGCTTGCCAGCGACATGCGCTCACTGCGATGCGGCGGCAGCAGGAGCATCTCAGCATCGCCGCCTTCCACCTCCGTGGTAAACACGGCCGCGACGGGCTTACCCTTGACGGGTTTCCCGAAAATCAGAAATCCGTCTGTCAGGTACAGCTTCAGATCTTCCCGGCTTAAGCTCAGGTCACGGACGCGGTAACACTCCTGTGCGTCCAGTCCAGCCTCCCGGATGGCTTTCGCCAGGGTGGCGCCTGTATCTTGGCCCGCCAGCCCCACCAAGGACAATACACCGAGGAGCACAACCCTACATCTCACGAATCCAGTCTAAGGCCTAGTTCCCGCCGGATGCGGGAGATGGCCCGCATGGCGTGCCAGCGTATTTGTCCTCCTTCAGATTCCATCAGGGCATGCAGGTCGGGTAGGAACCCCTTGTCGCCGGTGACCCCCATAGCCCAAATCGCGGCGATGCGAAAGTTCGCTAAGGGGTGGCCAGCCATCTCTATCATCCGCGGCCGCCAGTTGGGATGACGGGCGTGGAACAGCCCTACCAACGCGTTTCCCCTAACGCGGGCATAAGCGTCGCCGCGCACCGCCTCTTCGCAGATGCGTATGTACTCTTTCCCCTGCAGGCCCCACCCGGCCTCAAGACCGTTTGCCCGCACTCGCGGATCCAGTGAACCCATCTGTTTTTGAATCCGGTCCGAGGTCCCGTGGATGCGGGTCAATAGAAGGGCGGCTTTCGAGCGCACCAGGAGGTTCTTGTCAGACGCGAGACGCGCAAGGGCCAACCCCAGCCTGGATAGCTCGAAGCTCCTGCTGAGAATCTCGAGCATCCTGACAGTGCATTCAGGAGACCCGGAGAGCGTTTTTATCAACTTTCCCAGCAACGCACTCTCTTGCCTAACGGCCGCGACGGCAAGCACTCGGGCATGGTCAATGCTGAGTACACTACTATCCGCGATGAGCGCCACAGTGTCTCCCGTCGCACCCACGAGAGATACCAGATGTCGCAATCGGGCATCATCCCAATCGCTCGCTGCCGAGGCTGCAAACGCCTGTACTTCCCGCCAGACCTCCGGAGCCGTCTGTACTTGCGCTTCACTCGCCGTCATTCTGTCTGCTTATCGACTGTACAGCGCCAAATTCTAGCAGCTATCGAAAGAACCAGAATCGTCTGCTGGTTGCCGGCTGCGGAGCCGCGGCAGGCAGCGCACTCCCTGACAGCGTCGCCTTGGGATTCGAGACAAACAGGCGATCGGCCAGTTCTACTCCATAGCGTTTGTGGATATAGTCGTAACAGTCGCGCAGGCCCGGAGGCCGATGGCGGGTATCGTGTGCGTCACTCGCAATAAAATGCACTAGGCCCTCCAGCGTCAGCTCTTCGGCAAACCTCTCTGCTTTGCTCCCGAATCGTCCGAAATAGGACGCGGCCGTCACCTGTAAATAGCAGCCGGATACCACCCACTCCCTGAGCTGTTCCAGGCGCTGCCTGAGCAGCGGATTCCGCTCGGGATGCGTGACAATCGGCCGAATACCCGCGGCAATCAGCCGTCCGAGGTCATCGCTGGCGCTCTTGAAAATCGCCAGATCGGAAAATTCCACCAGCAGATATGATTTCGCGTTAATTGCGTATTTGACGGGGTGGACAAGCGCGTCCTCGATGTTGGAGAACATCATGTGGAAATCACAACCGAGATGGATCCGCGGTCCTGCCGGGCGCACCATTGCCAGTTCCCGAATACGGTTTTGAATAAGATTGGGATCGAAAGAATATTGCGTGTTGGCGTGAGGCGTGGCTACAATGTCGGTCGTACCGGATTCGGCCGCCGCATCCAACATGGCAAGGCTCTCGTCCAGCGACTGGGCTCCATCGTCTACTCCCCAAAGTATGTGGCTATGTATATCGACCAGGAGCGCACCATCAGCGTAAATGGAATCGGCAGGAATCTACTGACTCCCGCCGACTTTGCAATATTTGCTAGATGAACATTTCGTCGTCCTGCGTTGCCTGGGCCACACTGGGACGTCCGCCCCGCATGAAATAGGAGACGGCAGTCTTGACTCCGCTCGCTACCCCGCTCACTTCGCGGATCGGTTTGAGGATGCCATTGTGAACTGCGGCGACTGATTGATGCACGCGGCTGACGGTGTCGTCTACCACCATTTCCGCCCGCTCCAACTGCAGTTTGGCACGGCTGCTGGCGTCCGTGACAACGGCATCGAGCTTCACCAGTTGGGCTTTCCCGAGATCCATCATCTCGTTAGCCTTGGCTGTGATCTCCACGATATGCCGGCTGCTTTGATCCACCGTCGTTTCCGCTTTGGCCAGGATAGACTTCACCTGCGGCATGATTGAATTTGCCTGCTCCTGCAGTGCCTTTGTTGTCTTAAATATGCCAAACAGCATGCCTGCCTGAATGCATAACGCAATCGCCGAAATAGTGACGAAAACCGCCATGACGTACAGCAGAATTGTTTCCTGGCTCATAACGTTTCCTATGCGCTTCTACCCTGCGATCAGATAGCTTGCGTGCCGGGACGATTTTCTGTCGCGCCCGATACCGCTTCGCGATAGGCCTGCTTGCCCGCATCCACCGCGGCGGTCAGCTGTTCGCGCTGACTTCTGACAACGGTTTTACCCTTTTCCACTAACTCCCCGGCGCTGTCCCGGATTTCGTCGCTGCGGCGCTTGATGTAATCGGTGCCTTCCGACGCCTTCGATTTCAGGAGACCGCGTGTCTCTTCGCCGGATTGCGGCGCGAATACGATTCCGACAGCGACCCCGATGCCAAGACCAAGGAAAAAATACGACAAGCCCTTGCTATCATCCATATCCCTATCTCCTTTACTCGAAAGAATTTTTCTCAACTACAGAATACCAGCATACCCGTACAAAAACGTGGGCCTCATGTTAAAATCCTGGGCGAATGCTGGAGCGCCATTCCAAACGGGCCCCTCGTCTGTTAGACGCAGAAGAGCTCTGGAGTTTCGCATTGAAATC
>DATLBY010000081.1:0-2841 GCA_035526665.1 Bryobacteraceae bacterium | reverse complement strand
GTGGGGCCCGAGAGAAGACGATCGAAGACACGATCGGGGGAAATCAGGCCGTACAAAAGCTGCAACTGCGTGCAGCCGACGGTGCGCGTGCTGCTCTCCTCGGCGCGCATGGCGACCAGCGAGCGCGTCAGCCCCTGGCCCAGATAAGACTGATAGGCGGTGGACATGCGGGGAGCGGCAATGAAGTCCCACCACGGGATATTTTCGTATTCGCCGAGGCGCCGTTCGGGACAGCTGGTGGCCACCATCAACAAACATTTGACGAAGTAGTGCAACTCAATCAGCGGAACACCCAACGGAGTGAGAAGCTCCAGCAGGAAGACGCGCAGATCCTGCAGCGTCGTGGGACAGCGCGCGAGCCAGGTGATCTCCGTCTGTCCGGCGCGCGCGAGCAGAATGCGCGTGGCGACGCTGAGATTGTCAAACGTGCTGCCGTGCGCACCATAGGGCGTCCGGCGCATGGTGTCAGTGACGTGCTGATAGAAACCCGGGAAAAATCGGAAGCCGTGCTCGCCTGGGAGCGGCAACAGGCCGTTCCTACCGGAGTTTGGGACGGGAATACTGCGGGCCTTGCCGCCAAGCACGGGTTTGCGCTCGTAGACATGGACTTTATACCCGCGCTCGGCCAGTTCATGGGCCGCGCTGAGGCCCGCGACGCCTCCGCCGAGAACCGCTACCGTCTGCTGCACTCCGCTATTGTACGCCGTCCGTACGCTAACGCGATTCCGGAGCAGCACCGGAATCCGGCTTTGCCAGGATGGCCGACCAACGGTCCTGCCGCTCTGCTTCCGTGGTCGCTTCGATGCGCGAGGCGACGGTCCAGACGTGACCAGATGGATCCATCAGCCAGCCGGTGCGGTCACCCCAGAACTGGTCGGCCACCGGGACCAGGATCGACGCCCCGCCTGCGACGGCGCGCTCCATGGTTTGGTCCACATCCTCGACATACACGAAAATCACCACCGGCGAACTGCCGTCGGAGTTGGGAGCACGGCTCGGCAGCGCCGGCCATTCGGCCTCGATCATGATCATGGCGGGGCCAATCGTGAGCAGCGCATGAGCAAGGGATCCGTCGGGACCAGGCCTGCTCCCCAGGTCCACGGCGCCAAACGTGTTCCTGCAGAAAGCGATTTCAGCCGCAACGTCACGGCAAAACAGCCTCGGTATAACGACCGACGACTCTTCGGGTATTCCTTTCGGGGCACGTGCCATAAGCCCTCCGTAACCAGAGTAGAGTCTTGGCGGCCTGCTTGTCTTGGAGGACTGCGTAGGGTGCGGGGATCTTTTTTGGGGGTACCACTTGCAATCCACGCCGGGTCTGTCGTACCTTGTCGTTTAAAGTATAGGATCGGCCGCTACGGCTCGCCGCTGTTCCACGCCGCCGTCCTCCCAGACACATATATACAAGATGAAAAAATTGATTCGGGGAATTATTCAGTTCCGCGAGACGCGGCGTGAAGGCTTTACCGAGACTTTCAACAAGCTGGCGCTGGGCCAGAAGCCGGACGCTCTCTTCATCGCGTGCTCGGATAGCCGCATGGCGGTAAATGTATTCGCCTCCACCGATCCGGGCGATCTGTTCGTGCTGCGCAACGTGGGGAACCTGGTGCCTCCCTACGGACATCCGGGCGGCACCGGGACTGCAGCGGCCGTTGATTTTGCGGTGGACAACCTGGGTGTGAGCGACATCATCGTCTGCGGGCACAGCGACTGCGGTGCGATGCATGCCCACTGCCAGGGGACGGACAAGCTCCCGGAGGGACCACTCAAGAGCTGGCTTGCCATCGGCGCCACCGTTGAGGTTTCAGGATTGGATACCAGCGAAGTTTCGCGCCGCAGCGTGCTGGCGCAGATTGAGCATCTGCGGGGCTACCCCAGCGTAATCCGCGCCATGACGGACCGTGGGCTGGGGCTGCACGGCCTCTGGTTTGACATACGTCATTTAGACGTGTTGTATCACGAGCAAGCCACCTCGCAATGGGTCGTGCTGGATGCAGTAAGCGGCGGACGCATCTTGAGCCAGTTGCATAGCTAGCAGCGGCAGCAGCCCGGAATCAGCGCGGTGATCCGAGGTAGCGCTTGCGCATCTTCGCCACGATGGTGAACTCCGGATCCACTACGTTAGCGATCTCGTACTCCATCGCTTGGCCCAGCAGCAGGCTGGCGCCGCGTTCATCGAATCCGTAACTCTCCATCAGCCAGCGCAGAAGCTCGGTGGTGGCGTGCTGCAAGGCTTCATTGAGAGCCCGCGAGCTGCCCAGCACCAGGATGAAGTCCTGGTTTTCCGCGCGCGGCCAATTGATCTTTTTCTTTTTGATGAGCTCCACGGAAAATTCCACGTCGAGCGACGTCTCAATCGCGTTGCCCAACACTTCGCCATCACCTTGGCGCGCGTGGCCGTCGCCCAGAAAGAAAAGCGCGCCAGGTTCGAACACGGGCAGCATCAGGGTAAGGCCGGCGCCCATGCCGTTGTAGTCCATGTTGCCGCCGAAGGTACCCGGCGTACTGGTGTGGATAGCGGCCTTGTTGGGCGGAGCGGTGCCGACACAGCCGAGCATGGGGCGCAGCGGCAACTCGATACGCGGCCCCTTGAACTCTCCCGGTTCGATGGAAGCGACGCCTTTTTTCTTGTCGATCTGCCAGGTCACCAGCTTCGGCTCGCGCAGTCCCTCGAAACGTAAAAAAGCGGGATCGGCGGTGTAGGGGGCCAGGAGCGTGGCGGAATAGCCGGTGGCGCGGTTGGTTTCGAGGCGCAACAGATGAACCACCAGAGTGTCGCCCGGCTCGGCGTTTTCGATATAGAACGGACCGGTTTCCGGATTGGGACCCTGACCGCGCTGC
>DATLBY010000080.1:0-7138 GCA_035526665.1 Bryobacteraceae bacterium | reverse complement strand
GGCATTTCGTGCCACATGGCGCGAAGCTTCGCAACCGGGCCGGCCTCGTCTCTCCCGTCTTCCAGGATCTCCCAGATTTTTGGCAGGTACTTGGGAGACAGCTTGCTCTCTGCCGCGATGTCGGCCAGCTTGGCATTTGGTTTGCCCGAGGCCGATCCATACTTAAATCGCCAGGCCGCCTGAAAGTAGTCTGCGTAATCAGTCGGCTGCCGGTCGTAAAAGTCTACGATGCGCTTGATTGTATACTTCTCGCGATCCGTCTCCACCAGCATCGGATGTGGCGCGAAGTCGAAGCCGTCCGGGGTCAAAACCATGTGGTCCCCAACTTCGCGTGCCGCCTGCAAATATTTATTAAGCAAAGCAGGCGACATGGACAACGACTCGCCGGAGTTATCGAAACCTGCCGGGTTGGCCGGATCTACGGGGAACTCACGTGTCGGCCGGATGTCCACGCCGGTAAGGTCCCGAATCGTGTAGTTGTACTCCGAGTTGCTCAGACGGCGAGCCAGCACCAGGCCCGGATCGCCCGCATGTTTCTTCGCTTCCGCTGCGCGCACTCCCTGGATCCAATGCATCACCTGTTGGCGGGTTTCAGCCGGCGGCTGTTTGAGTTGCTTGGGTGGCATCTCGTTGGCGGCAAGTTTTTCGAGTACTAGGTTCCATCGGGGATAGTCCCGAGCTACCGATTCGACACCGGTATACTGCCCCAGATCAAACTGGGCGGCAGGCTTATCCCCGCTATGGCATCCGATGCAATAGCTGGTTAAAAAAGGACGGACCGTCTGCGTAAACTCGCGCTGCAATGGGGGATTGGCCGCCTCCGCCCAGGGAATCGTGAACAGTGCCAGGGTGCCTGCGCCGAAACGCAGGATGACGGAGAGGGTGCAGCTTTGCATGTAGTCGGGGTGTTCCCATGATGATACAGGGGCCGGGCTCGCAGAACAAGGGGCCTACTATGCTGAAGCTAAGTCCTTTTGCTCTCGCGTTCCACTGTGACAGATGATTCAAGCAAAGCCGCAGCGGCGTTTCTGAGCTGTGCTTCCCGCTCCTGCAGCAGCCTGCATTTTTCACCGATTTCCTCGATGTGAGCATCGAGTCCGGAGATCTGTTGCAGCAAGGTCGAGGTACGGCTGCGGCAATCTGCGATCCACGCCGAATCAGCGTTCGTGGAGGTGCGTATCTCGTCCTGTTCCTGGGCCGTCGCGCGTAAGGCCGCTTCCCCGCAGGTGAGATAGACATGAGATTCGGATTGTATTTGATCGATCAGCTTCCGGAGCTGGTACTCGTAGTTGTAAACTGCGCGGCTGCGTTCCGTAAGGTCCACAATGTTGGCAAGCCGCACTTCCAAATCCGCCTGCTCCGAGGCAACTCTTGTACGGTTGACCCTTCGCTTCTCCTCCGCCTGCTGAATCTCCTCCTGCAATTTGCTGGTCTCACCTGCCAGCCGATCGCAGGCCGCGATCAGGTGCTGATGCACCTGAAGGGGCTTGGTTTCCCGCAACTCCTGCAATTGCTGCTGGACGCTCGACAGTTGCTGTTCCTTGACCTTAATCAGTTCATCGCGATTCTGGATATCGGCGTTCTTCACCCGGCTCCTCGCGAGCCATCCCAGCAGCGCCGCCAGAAAAAGCAAGCCGATCACCACCATAGGCAGGAGGGACATATCAAGTCATTCTAAACGATAAACCTTACACGTCTAATGCCGGTTCTCAGAGAGTTGTACTAGTACGGCGTACCCTTCCCGCTCCATTGGTTTTGCGGTAACGGTCCCTTATAGTGCAATGGGGGCTAACGAGTTACCGCTGATGGAGTTAATCGATACCTGGTGGTCCGCGGGCGAAGTGCAAAAGCTCCTCCGCCTGGCCGAATACGAATCACGGCTCTCGAGCGATGTCCTCGACACCCTCCCCTGCGGCGTTGGCATTCTCGATAATGACCTTCGCCTTGTCAGCCACAACCATGCTTTCTCGAGGATTCTTGAGGAGAACGGGCTCGACTCCCGCCTCTTCTCGGCACTCACCCAGGACGTCTCGCGATCGAAACACTTGAGTTCACAGCTCCTGGCGCCGAATCGGGTGGCGAAGATCGGCCTGCCTGTCGGATCCGGCGAGAAACTCGAAGTCGAACTGGCAAGGTTGGCTGGAACCTCCGGCCGAATTGTGGCAACTGTAGCGCCGCCAGAGCTTCAAGGCTTCAAAAGAGCAAAGAATGAATTGGCCGCCATATGGTTGCAACAGGCGCCGAACGCCATGTATGTCATTGAGGCTTATAGACAATTGATCTTCGCAAATGACTCATTTGCGGGCTTGGTGGGCTTCTCGCCATCGGAACTGCTCGGCATGAGCATTGATGACCTCATCTCTCCCCATCCGGGAGCGGCGACATCGCGGACTGGGGACCGGCTTGTCATTACCCGTTCCGGCGACCTTCTGACTAAAGATGGCCGCCAGATTTTGGTGGAGACTACCGAAACGTCGGTGATTCATGAAGATAAGAGCACTACCGTGTGCAGTGCGCGCATTCGGCCTCCGGCCAACGAGGTCGAAACGCAGCGCCAGGCGATGGACGCGCTGGAACGGATGTCCGGAGAAATTGCCCACCGATTCAATAACTTACTGACGATCGTACTTAGTTATGCCGACTTGGTCGCCCGTAAGTTTGGCTCCGTCGAGTCGTTAGCTCGTGAAGTCGGCTGTATTTCCGATGCCGCCAATAGCGCTGCCGAAATGACGTCTCAACTGCTTACGTTTAGCCGTGGCCGCCCCGGCAAGCTGGAGGTGTTCCCTGTGAACCGCGCGATCCAGGGAATCCGCCCACAGTTGCAGCAACTTGCCGGCAAAAACACGTCGCTTCATTTTCTGCTGGCGGATCGGGCCGGCGACGTAAAGATGAGCGCCCAAGACTTTGAAACCATTGTAGTGAACCTCGTTTCCAATGCGGCGGAAGCCCTTTCGGGTCCCGGCGATGTCACCGTGGAGACCTTCGACGCCAAGCCCGACCTTGGAAAGCTGCGCCAAGTGCATCGATTTGGTGACATTTTGGACGAAAATATGCAATTTATCGCCGTGAAAGACACCGGTTCCGGCATCGAGGATGCCCTCCTGAGCCGCATATTTGAGCCTTTTTGCACCAGCCGGAGTGGGAAATTGGGGCTCGGACTGCCCGTGGTCTACGGCATTGTTAAGAAGGCAGCGGGCACAATCGCTCTCGCTTCGGCCCCGGGTAGCGGGACCATCATCTGGATCGGGCTTCCAAAGGCGGCCGTCTAAGGTGATTTCCGTACAAAAAACCTGTGAAAAAAGGTGTATTTTAGTAAGGTTTTGTCCGATAGTTGTACTGCGACGGTAGTCCAGGTCGCAAGCTGGTCACTCTTGGTTTCGGAGCGAACTTGACAGATTTCAGCATTCTTGTGGTTGATGATGAGCCGATAATTCGGATGCTGGTGAGCAGAATACTTTCGGAGCGTGGCTATAAAGTCAGTGACGCTGGCTCCGGCGAGGAGGCGCTCTCGCTGGTGGGCACGCCAAGCCAGCGCTTTGACATGTTGTTGACGGACCTCAAAATGCCGGGGATGGGCGGCAAGGAGCTTGCCAAGCGCGCCCGTACGATCCGGCCGGATTTGCCGATCGTTTTCATGTCCGGCTACGCGGATGGGTCTGACAGGCTAATGACGGCGAGCGACGAGTTTATTGAAAAACCGTTTACCGCCGTTTCGCTCGTCGCGAAGATTCAACAGGCGTTTGAGCGTCACTCCAATGCGATGGCTGCCGGCATCGACCGAGGGCGCACGGCCCTCCTTTCGGCGGTGACCCAACGCTAGTGATACCCAGGTTATAATCATAGGAGTCCTCACTCCCGCAGTACTCCTATGAAGTTTATAGCCGTTGCCATCTTTACCCTGTGCATTGCTCTGTATTTGAAGGGTGGGCTGGAAGGCTCCTATTTGCTGCCGCTCGATCATGAGGCTATCCGCTATGCCTCGGAACCAGCCAACGATCCCGTTAGTGCCCTGCAGAGACGCTTGGAAAAGGGCGAGGTCAAATTGGATTTCGACCCGCAGTTCGGCTATGTACCTGCCGTGCTACACCTTTTGAATGTTCCCATATCCTCTCAGGTCCTGGTGTTTTCGAAAACCAGTTTTCAGTCGCCCCGCATTTCGCCGCGCAGCCCGCGCGCGATCTATTTCAATGACCGGGTTGCAGTAGGTTCCGTGAGAGGCGGTGATGTGGTGGAGCTTTCCGCCCTCGACCCCCGTCAAGGCATCGTTTTTTACACCCTGGATCAGGAAAAATCAGAGCGGGTTCGCTTTGTACGCCGGTACGAGTGTCTGCAGTGTCACCATTCTTCCGCTACATTGGGCGTGCCCGGATCTGTCGTGCGGTCCGTTCATACAAGTACCACGGGAATGCCCGTCTTCCAGGCGGGAACTTTCGTCACCGATCATCGCAGCCCGTTTGCTGAGAGGTGGGGAGGTTGGTACGTCTCCGGCACCCACGGGACCGCGTTGCATATGGGAAATGTGACGGCCGAAGACAAGGAGACCGGAAAGCTGGAGGTCAGCCATGGCGCGAACATCACGGATTTGAAGGCGAAGTTCGACACCGGCGCCTACTTAAGCCCGCATAGCGATATCGTGTCTCTGATGGTGCTGGAACACCAATCCCGGATGACGAATCTGATCACCCGTGTCGGCTGGGAAGAACGCATGGCGCTCCATGCGCAAATCGGGATGAACCGTATCTTGCATGAGCCTGAGGACGCAGTCAGCGATTCCACCCGCCGCCGCATCCACAATGCCAGCGATGAACTGGTCCGGTATCTAGTGTTTGCGGAGGAGGCCCCCCTTACTGCGGAGGTGCGGGGCACCTCGGGCTTTGCAGCCGAATTTGCAAAGCTGGGACCTCGCGACGCGCAGGGCCGATCATTGCGCGATTTCGATCTAACGCGGCGTATGTTCAAGTACCCGTGCAGCTATCTAATCTATTCTGAAGCCTTTGATGCGATTCCCCGAATAGCCAGGGAGCAGATTTACCGGCGGCTTTGGGAGGTGCTGACGGGCGTCGACAACAGTCCCGCTTACGCCAACCTTTCCGTAGCGGACCGCAAAGCGATACTAGAGATCCTACTCGAAACAAAAAAAGGACTGCCCGCTTACTGGACGCCGCGGGGTTAGCCAAGCCAGCCCCGCGGCATTTCTTTTATTCCGAGCTACGTTTTCCAGTGCCGGTCGCCGGCTGGCGGGTGCCTTTCTCCGGGGACTCAAAATCCTTGAAAGCCGGCGCAGAAACAAGCTCCCAATCGCCGCCTTCGTTCCAGGGTCCCCTTGCGTTAGGTTCGCCGCGGTCACCTGTTCCGGTGGAATCATCGAAGTATTGGTCGACTAATCCGGCCGTAGGAGGAATGCTGCCGATGGAAAACCTGTCCTTTCCGAGGCTTTCCAATGCGGCGGTAAAAGCCTTCATATGGGTAATTTCCCGTGTCATTAAGAATTGCAGCGCGTCGATGGTGCCGGGATCGTCGCAGAAATGAATGAGCCGCTCATAGACGATTTTGGCGCGGGCTTCCGCAGCAATATTGCTGCGAAGGTCCACGTCCAGCTCCCCGGTAATTTTCAAGTAGTCCGCCGTCCATGCATCTCCCATGGAATTTTGCAGTGCTACTCCGCCACCGCCGGCAATCGCAATCAGAGGATCTGCCTCCGCGGCCGTACGGTTGTTTTTCATCGGCTTCAGGTGCATGCGCGCGAGCGTGCCCACAATTTCCAGATGGCTCAACTCTTCGGTACCGATGTCCATCAATAGATCTTTTCGATCGGGATCGTCACAGTTCAGTCCTTGGATGGAATATTGCATCGCCGCGGCGAGTTCGCCGTTAGCTCCTCCAAACTGTTCCAGCAACATGTTGCCGAATTTGGGGTCAGGAGTACCCACCTGCACGGTGTACATTAATTTCTTGATGTGATGGTACATAAGGTCTCCTTTTAACCCCGCTTAGGCGCGGCTTTCCTGGTCCGCGCCGTTTTCGATTCCGGCCCTTCTTCGTCCATGCTGGCCTGCTGCATTAACGGCTTGGCGAGTTCCGTGAGCAAGTAATCCGAGCGTTCCTCATCGCCCAGAGTGTGCGAGAGGAGAGTGGCTACTTCGCGTTCGCCAATCTGCAGGGCCACACTGCGAGCGGTACCGTAACCGGAAATCTCGTAATGTTCCACCTTCTGTGCGGCCGCAATTAACAGTAGATCAGCCGCTTTTTCCGGTTTTTCCCCGCCTTTCTCAATCGTCTCTTGGCCTTCTTCCAGTAATCCCATCATGCCTTTACAGGGTGTGGGCTGCTCCTTCGCACCAAGCAGTTGAAAAGCAGTTTTTAGCCGCTCAACATGCTTTTCCGTCTGTTGGAGGTGCGTCAAAAAAGCCTCTTTTAGCTTCGGATGGTTAGCGGCTTCCGCCATTTTGGGCAGCGCCGCCATCAATTGGCCCTCCGCGTGGAGAAGGTCGCGGAGCTGTTCAACAAGTAATTCTTTTAGTGGATTCATATGATTAGTCCGAGGAATGTGCACTCGCGCAAACGATTGAGCGTGCGCGGCGGCATACTTCTCACGATGTCCGGAGTATTGGAGCACGTGCCGGGCCAGATGGACGAACGGCTAACTAGCTGTGGAAAGAGAGTTTCGCGGAAGGTGCGGGATTCCTGCGGTGCGCGTGGTATGTAACCACGCGCACTTTTGTCGATAGTTGGTATGAATTACCGGGCGAACAGAGGATTACTTTAAAGCAGAATACTTCTGATACCAGTCCGCGATCTTTACGCTTTTCGCGTCACCCGGGTGAATGACAACACGGTAGCGAAAGGTTATGGGGTGCCCAACCTCGACCACCATATTTCCGTTTTGCGTCTTATCGCCGGTGAAATCTTTTACACCGAAGGGATTGGCGGCAAATAGGCCGTAAGCGCGGGAGTGCCAGTAAGTGGGATGCCGGGGATTCGATGGGTGGTCCATGATAGTGACGCCGACCGTCTTATCCTCCACCTTGCCGAAGTAATCCACCCAGGGGGAACGCTTGCCCCAAACCTTCTTTTCCCCTTCCTGTCCCTCGGCATTGACCATCCGGCCGGTGCGGTCTTCGGACAACGAGGTGGCAAG
>DATLBY010000079.1:0-7954 GCA_035526665.1 Bryobacteraceae bacterium | reverse complement strand
CTGGCCCATCGGGAGATACTCCAACTGCAGGACGTCGATTTGATGATTGAAAATCTGCCGGTGGATCATCCATTCCAGGTCGTCGTTACTGAACTCGACAATGGCGTGCGGCGTAATAGTCGCGAAGGCGTGAATACGGCCCGTCAAGCGAGTTAGGAATTCGGCCGACGCACAGCGGCTGACCAGCTCGTCATGAGCTTCCCGTTCATACGCGTGATCAAGCAGAACCACCAGGTGCAAGTCGCAAAGCGCGGCCAGCTCCGTGGTCGTCTGATACATGAAGACGCCTCCGCCGTGAATCGGCGGACAGATCGGATAGGGCGAGAGAAAGAGAACATTCAACCTGCCGGGATTTCGCTCCAGCGTGTAAAAACGGTCGCGGAAGTAGCCGCCGAGCGGCCGGCGAAAGGCCTCGGTATCATCCACCACAGCCAGGGAGCGGGCTCTCCAGCGTGAGGTAAGCGCCGTGGGCAGCTGCAGAAACGCCCGCCACATGCCGCGAAGATTCGCGCGCTCGGGAGAATCGCCGAACAATACGCTGACGACCGCATCGGCCAGCGTATAAAAGAGGTGCGATAGCAGGCGCGGCCACTCGTGAATGTTTTTCCAGCAGAAGAGCAGGAAATTCTTCTTCAGAATCGATTGAATGTACCCGGCTGAGAACTTCTTTCCAATGGTGCCGCGGTGCTCGTGATAAACCACGCTGCGCGGTTGATAGAGCACCTTCCAGCCACGCTTCCACGCCAGGTAGCCAAGGTCGGTGTCCTCCAGGTAGAAGGGAGCCAGAAGAGGATCGAAGCCGCCCAGCTCCAGGAATTTACGGCGGTCGAAGGCGCAGGAGCCGCCGCCGCCATAGAAACAGGGATACGCACCAGTCACCTGCTCGTCGATGCGGTGCCGCACGCGCAGCCGTCCGCTCTCCCACCACGCTTGCGTCAAGCCGGTCTCTTCACGGACCTTCTCCGGGTCGCTGAAAAAAATCTGGCACGACACGGCGAACACCTTTTCATCTGTGAAGCTCTCCAGTAGCGGCACCAGGAAATCAGGCTCCACGCGCATGTCGCTATTGAGAAGAATGACGATGTCATTGGACGCCGCCCGAAAGCCTGCATTCGATCCGCCGCCGAAGCCGAGATTCTCGGGGAGTGCCAGCAGCGTCACTTCCGGAAAGCGCGCCCGCAAAAAATCTGCACTGCCGTCCGTCGATCCGTTGTCCACCACTAAGATCTGATTGTCCGGATTGCCGGCGAGCGCCGCGATCACCGACGGCAGGTACTTTTCAAGAAGATCCCGGCCGTTCCAGTTGGGAATCACTACTGTGCCGGACGTGCGGCGCGGTGTGCTGTCGCATGGCTGACGGCGCCGGCCGGCAAGTAGCCAGAGAACATCGCCGATCGCCATCGACACTAAGGGCAGCAGGGTCAGCAGTGGGGAAAGTAGCAGAAGGGGAAGCGCGGCGAGCAGCCGTCCGAGAGCTGCCATCTAGCTTTTCCGCGGGCCCAGGCCGAGCTTGCGGCCCAATCGTGTCCAACGAGATGCCTCGATCTGTTGCCGCTCGGCATCCAGCTGTAATGCCCAACGGGTGCGCTCTTCCATGGTCTTCTCAGCCTCGTGCAGCAGCTCGACACAGCGCACCAGCTCTTCCCGCGCCGCTTGCACTTCGCCCGTTAACCGCCGGTCGGTCTCCTCCGCCCATTGGGTTGCTGCTACCAGGTCGCGCTCCAGTTCGGCCACCTTCGCCGCGTAACCTGCGGCAACGGCCGCATTCTCTTCCTGCAGGGCGGCGATGCGCTCCCCTGATGCCGCCAGCTTCGCATCTAGCGACGCGGCCCAGCGGTTGCGCTCTTCCAACTCCATGGTCTGCGCGCGATGCCGATTCACCAGCGCGGCATGCTCGGCGCGCGCCTGCTGCAGCCATTCGTCCTTCATGGCCCGCTCTGTTTCCAAACGCTCGATGTGAGTTCCCCGCTCCTTCAGCAAATTAGCGGTCGAAGGCAGGTAAACGAAACTGGAGGGTCCCGCTTGTGGAGTCAGCGTGCAGACGGCAATGAAAAAATTCGATTCGTCGGGCGCCGCTTGAGCCTGTTCCAGACGCACTTCGGCCGGACCGCCTGAGCCGGCTGCCTGGAAGAGAATGCCTTCCGTGTGGTCTTCCAGGAAAATGCCGACGTGCGGAAACCACTCGGCCAGCACGCCGCGAAACTCCTCGTACTCAAATTCGTGTTCGTGAAACGGGTTGGGACCGGATAACTTGCGGGATTCGCCATAGTACGCTTTGTTGGGCGTGGAGACGATAAACTGCCCGCCCGGCGCCAGCACCCGGCGAGCCTCCCGAATCAGGCTCTGCCAGTCCTTCAGATGTTCGATTACTTCGAATGCAACCACCAGATCGAAGCTACCGTCCCGGAAAGGAAGCGCTGTGCAGGACGAATGAAGCCAGGCAAGATTGCGGCGCGGATAGTGGGTGCGCGCATATTCCACCGCGTCTGCGGCCACATCCAGGCCTGAAGCAAACGACGCGGTCTTCGCCAGTTCCGAAGCGCCGTAGCCGGTTCCGCAGCCGGCATCGAGCACCCGCCGGCCCGTGGCCAGCCGCGCCGCGAACGCGTACCGCGCCACGTGCTCATTCCACAGATTCGGATCTACCTGTTTTGGGATGACACGCTCCCCCGTGAATTCGGAGCTCATCGTCGCACTAGGCGGGCACTCCCACCAGCCGCCCGTTCACCTCGACCCGGCAAGGCAGGTGAATATAGCCGTACACTTGCCCTTCCCCGTGGCCCATCTGCAGAGTAATCGCGTTGTCGATCCAATCACACATCGTATAGGAGTGCAGCGTCCCGTTTGCGATGGCGGGCGAGAAGGAAAACGCCGAGGGATAGAGTTCCGGCAGATCGATGTGAAAGTCGACCGTGCATGTATCGTCCGGTTGCATTGGCGGAAGCTCACGCCCCTCCCTGGTGGTGTTCGTTCCGGCGAAATCCAGCCCCATATGATTGCGGAGCATGAATCCGACGTTCGGCAGCGGCATTGCTTCTACCGCCCGTACGGATATGCGGACCACGATGCGCGCTCCGGGTTCCATCAAACGCAACTGGCGCCCGTGTTCATCGAAGATGCCGATTCCGATCACCTGCGCTTTGCCGTCGCCGTGCCGGTGATCCACGTTCGGAATGCTGGTGAGTAACTCGGGCGGCGCCGAAACGCCTCCCGAGATTTCGGGAACATCGCTGGTGTGCGCCTCCAGGTAGACCGAATCTTTCTTTGTCATCGCCGCCAGATATTTGCCAGCTACACTTTCCGTGTCGCCTAGATCGCGGATTCGTCCCCGCTCCAGCCACATACAGCGGTCGCCGATGGCCTTCACATCTCCGATTGCGTGCGAGACGAACAGGATAGTCACGCCGCGCGACCGCAGCTCGTGCACCTTGCGCATACAGCGCTGGCGGAAATAAATATCTCCCACGGCGAGCGCCTCGTCCACCAGGAGAATCTCCGGGTCCACGTGAATGGCGACGGCAAAGGCGAGCCGCACGCTCATACCGCTGGAATATGTCTTAACCGGCTGATCGATGAATGAGCCGATCTCGGCAAAGGATTCAATGTCTGGATATCGCTCGTCGATCTGTTTGCGCGACAGGCCAAGGATGGAGGCGTTCAGGTACACGTTATCCCTGCCGCTGAATTCCGGATTGAATCCGGAGCCGAGTTCGAGCAGCGCCGCCACGCGCCCGCTAACATTCACGGAGCCTGCGGTCGCCTGTAGGATTCCGGCGATCAGCTGCAGTAGAGTGCTTTTGCCGGAACCGTTTTCCCCAATGATGCAAAACGTCTCGCCGCGCGCGATGGAGAACGTAATCTCCCGCAGCGCCCAGAAGTCCTCGTGGAAGCGCAGACGGTTAAAACTGGCGAGCTCCTTCAGCCGGTCAGTTGGGGTTTGGTAGACGGGGTAGGACTTGGAGACATCCCGGAACTCAACGACGTTCACGCAAGCCGCCTTTGGGAACCGGTGTAACTACAGGAGAGCACTACACTATGATGGCACTTCGCGGAAAGCAAATGGAGAGGGCGACCGCCGATCCTAAGAGGAGGGACATTCGTTGCCGCGGTCGGAGGGTCCGCACGCCTAGAATCCATTACATAGCGTCTGGCAGGTTTATTTCCATCTCATCGAAATGATCGGTAGTCGCCCTGGGTGTGGTTAGCTTCTATCTTTCCTCCATACTACGTGCGTACTGCAGTAGCCCGATGGTACTGGGCGGGAAGAGGTACTACTACTCGCCACTTCCTAGAACTAGGATGAACCAGTTTTAATAATTAGTCAACCCTTAATCACCGTGAAGCTGAAAAAACTTTCGGCAGCAGCCCTGGCGTTTGACAAAATATTGCGGACTGCCTACCCTAAAAGTTGGCCTGTACGCCGGCGTAGCTCAGGGGTTAGAGCGACGGTCTCATAATCCGTAGGTCGGAGGTTCGATTCCTCCCGCCGGCACCAGTTTTAGGTTAGTCTTCACCGATAATCGACTTGTAGATCCGATCCAAATCGTCCACGGAATAGTATTGAATCTCTATTCTCCCTTTGTTCGCCGTTTCCGAGACAATCCGGACCTTCGTCCCTAACGCGCTCTCCAGCTCACGCGTCGCCGCCATTACGTTGGGGTCGGTGGCCACCGGGGTAGCCTCGGCGTCGATGGACTTCATCGCCAGGCGATGTTGAATTAATTTTTCCAACTGACGTACGGACATTGCGGTAGATGCGGCCCTTGCAGCGACCTGGGTCATCGACGCCTCGTCCGGCAGCCCGAGGATGGCGCGGGCGTGGCCCATGGCGAGCTTGTTCTCAGCGACCAATAGTTGAACCTCTGTTGGCAGGCGCAGGAGCCGGATCAGGTTCGAGACCGTGGCGCGGTCCTTCCCCGTGCGTTCTCCAATCTGCTCGTGGCTCAGCTTGAGTTCTCGGCCGAGCCGGTCCAGGGCCTGGGCCACTTCTATCGGATTTAGGTCTTGCCGCTGGATATTCTCGACCAGCGCGATCTCCAGCAGGCGCTCATCGGCAAAGTCGCGCACCACGACCGGAATTTTGTCCAAGCCTGCCATGCGCGCTGCCCGCCAGCGGCGCTCGCCGGCGACTAGCTGAAACTTGTCGCCATGCCGCTGCACAACCAGCGGTTGAATGATACCGTTGGAGCGGATCGATTGTGCCAGCTCGGCCAGCTTCTCCGGTTCGAATATCGAGCGCGGCTGTAGAGGGTTCGGCTCAATGGAATCAATGGGAATCTCTTTGAGGCCGCTTTCCTGCGTAATCTGTTGTTGCAGCGGCGAAATGGATGCTCCGTGCGGTTGAGGTTCCGGCTTGATGATCTGGCGCGAGGGCAGGAGGGCGGAGAGCCCTTTACCCAATGCTCTGCGTTGATCGCGATTTTTGCTCATTACTTAGGATTTCCTTCGCCAATTTGATGTAGCTTTCCGCTCCCTTGGAGCGCACATCGTACAGAAGAATGGGCTTACCGTGGCTTGGAGCCTCCGCGAGGCGGACGCTGCGGGGAATAGTGGTCTTAAAAACCTGGTCTTCAAAGAATTCCTTAAGGTCATCGGCAACTTGTTTAGTCAGGTTAGTTCGGTCGTCATACATAGTTAGAAGGATGCCTTCAATCTTCAAATTATGCTGAAAGGAATCGCGGATGCCGTCCACAGTATCCATCAGCTGGGAAACTCCCTCCAGCGCAAAAAATTCACATTGAATAGGTACCAGAACCGAATCGGAGGCTACTAAGGCATTGAGCGTCAATAAATCGAGGGCGGGCGGGCAATCGATGATGATGTAGCGATAATTGCCGCGAACCGGTTCCAGTTTAAACTTGAGCCGGTTTTCCCGGTCGGCCATATCGACCATTTCGAGATTGGCTGCGACCAGGTTCTTATTGGAGGGCACCAGGTCCAGGCCCTCAAAATCAGTGGAGACTATTGCATCGGTGATCGGGCGATCGCTGAACAGCACGTCGTAAGTGGTTAATTGTTCTGCAGTCTTGGCAACCCCCAGACCTGTGGTGGCGTTCCCCTGCGGATCGGAGTCAATCAGGAGAACCTTCAGATCGTTGGCCGCAAGAGAGGCTGCAAGGTTGATCGCGGTCGTAGTTTTGCCGACGCCACCCTTTTGGTTGGCGATAGCGATCACTTTTCCCATAGCTTAAGTTGAAGCTCCTTGATTGTATCTCATGGGTGGATGTTCCACGTGGAACAGGCGATGACTGGTATGTTCCACGTGGAACACCACAGATTTCAGAACGAACCCAACTTTGTCTAATTTCTGGAGACCGTAAGATAAACGTCGAGAATCGCCACAGCCGCCGGAGTAATGCCGGGGATGCGGCCCGCTTGGCCTAGCGTTCCCGGGCGAACGCGCTCCAACTTCTCCTGAATTTCGCGCGAAAGCCCAGGAATGCCCGAATAAATAAACTCGCCCGGAATCACACGCCGTTCCGATTGCTTCATCCGTGTGATCTGCCGCGCCTGCTGGTGAATATAGCCGGCGTACTTCGCCTCCGTTTCAACGGTGGTCAAGACTCCGCTCGACGGCGCCTCGCCCAGCTGCTCACCGATCCAAGCCTTTAAAACGCAGATGCGGCCCTCTGGCCTCCGTAGCCATTGCAGCAAGGTAGGCCGGTCATCCGCCTCCAGCTCAATGCCCGCAAACCGTCCAGGAGCAATCCGTGACTCCGCCAGCAGCGCCTCAATTCTCCCCTTATGCAACTGCTTTTTCTCAAAAAGCGCCCAGCGATCATCGCTGACCAATCCCACCCGCCGCCCAATCGCTGTCAGGCGGTCATCCGCGTTGTCGATGCGCAGGTGAAGTCGAAACTCAGCCCGGGAGGTAAACATCCGGTATGGTTCGTCCGCCCCTTTACTGGTGAGATCATCTATCAAGATTCCGGTATAGCCTTCAGTCCGCCCAATCATCACCGGATCCATTCCTTGGATGGCGCAGGCCGCGTTCATGCCCGCAATCAGACCCTGGCACGCCGCCTCCTCGTACCCAGAGGTGCCGTTGATCTGTCCCGCCAAAAACAAACCCGGCAGCGCCTTCACCTCCAGCGTGTGGTGGAGTTCCCGGGGATCAATCGCATCGTATTCTATCGCATACCCCGGCCGGATCATCTCCGCCCGCTCCAGCCCTGGAACTGAAGCCACCATGGCTGCCTGAACATCGATCGGCATGCTGGTGGACATTCCGTTCACGTAGACCTCATTTGTATCCAGCCCTTCCGGCTCAAGGAAGATCTGGTGACGGGGCTTATCCGGAAACTTCACCATCTTGTCTTCAATGGAGGGGCAATAGCGGGGCCCAACTCCTTCAATTTGACCGCTATACAGAGGTGATCGGGCGATACTCTCCTGGAGGATCCGCTTGGTCTCCTCTGTTGTGTATCCTATATAACACTTTATCTGTTCCCGCGCTATCTCTTTGGTTAGAAACGAAAAGAAAGTCGGCTCTGCATCGCCGGGCTGAGGTTCGAAGCGTTCCCATTCGATGGTGCGCCCGTCTAGCCGGGGCGGCGTGCCCGTTTTCAGACGGGTCCATTGCAGGTTGAGATGGCGGAGCTGATCGCCCAGCAAATTCGACGGCGCTTCCCCGTTTCGCCCGCAGCTATATGTAGTTTCCCCCACATGTGCCAAGCCATTAAGAAAGGTACCGGTTGTGATCACCACCGCACCGGCGCGAATACTGCGGCCGTCACGCAAAACGACGCCCCGTGCCTGCCGGGGACGCTCGTCTATCAGCAATGAAGCCACCTCGGCCTGCAGGATCCGGAGATTAGGCTCACGCTCCAACACCTCTTTCATGCGGACGCGATACTGCTTCTTATCGCACTGCGCGCGCGGCGACCAGACCGCCGGGCCGCGGCTGGTGTTCAGCAGGCGGAACTGGATGCCCACAGCGTCGGCCACCTCGCCC
>DATLBY010000078.1:0-4743 GCA_035526665.1 Bryobacteraceae bacterium | reverse complement strand
CTGCTACCCTTCGACACCTTCATCGCCAAGTTCCTCGCGCGCATTGCGCTGTTGCCGGTGATTGCGGGCCTCAGCTACGAATTGATCCGTTTTGCGGCCAAACACCAGGGCAGTGTTTTCGCTATGCTGACCACGCCGGGATTATGGCTGCAGCGAATCACCACCCAGCCACCCTCCGACACCCAAACCGAAGTTGCTATCCATGCGCTGACAGGCGCCATGAATCTCGAGAAAGCGCAGGGCGGCGAGCTCGTAATCGCTTAAACACTCTCCATGCAATACATCCAGAAACTGGATGGAATCGAGGCGCGTTTTGAAGAGCTAACGCGCCAGATGACCGATCCGGCAATCATCAGCGACAACGATACCTACCGTAAAACCGCGCAACAGCAAAGCGAGCTGCAGGATATTGTTTCGAAATACCGCGAATGGAAGAAAGTCCAGGCGGACCTGGAAGGCTCGCGGCTGATGCTGGCCGAGTCGGATAGCGAAATCCGGCAAATGGCCGCCGACGATATCGAGCGTCTGGAACCGGAGCTTGGCAGGATTGAGGAGGAGATCAAAGTCCTGCTCCTGCCCAAGGATCCCCTCGATGAAAAAGACGTCGTGCTGGAAATCCGCAAAGGCACGGGCGGCGATGAAGCGTCGCTGTTCGCCGGGGATCTGTTTCGCATGTATCTGCGATACGCCGAATCCCAGAAATGGCGTGTCGAGATCACTCAGTCCAGCGAATCCACGGTCGGCGGTTTGAACGAAGTGATCGCGCTGATCAGCGGCAACCGGGTTTACAGCAAGCTCCGCTATGAGAGCGGCGTGCATCGCGTGCAGCGCGTGCCCTCTACCGAGCAGCAGGGGCGCATCCACACTTCCACTGTAACGGTGGCCGTGATGCCGGAAGCCGACGAAGTGGAAGTCCAGGTGGACCCGAAAGATATCCGCACCGATACGTTCTGTTCTTCAGGCCCTGGTGGACAGTCGGTGAATACCACGTACTCGGCGGTACGCTTGACCCACTTGCCGACAGGCCTGGTCGTCTCCTGCCAGGACGAAAAATCGCAAATTAAGAACCGTGCCAAGGCGCTGCGAGTGCTCCGGTCGCGCCTCTACGAAATTGAGATCGAAAAGCAGCAGGCGGCACTCAGCGCCGAGCGCAAAACCCAGATCGGCACCGGGGACCGCAGCGAAAAGATCCGCACGTATAACTTCAAAGAGAACCGTCTGACCGATCACCGGATTGGTCTGACGCTGCACCAGCTCGACCTCATCATGCAGGGCAAGATGGATGATGTGATCGAAGCCGTGACGAACTACTACCAGACAGAAAAACTGAACCGGGAAGCGGCCAAAAATGACGGGGTTCCTGACAATAAGAACCGCGTTGCAGCAGGGGACCAGGCTCCTTGAAGAGGGGAGCATCATCGCTCCCCGGTTGACCGCCGAGGTTCTGCTCTGCCACGCGTTACGCTGCGAACGCCCCTACCTATATAGCCACTCCGAGAATGAGCTGACTCAGCTCGTCTGGCTCCACTATGGCCGTTATCTGCATCAGCGCCTGTGTGGCACTCCGACGCAATACATCACCAAAAAGCAGGAGTTCTACGGGCGTGATTTTTACGTGGATCCGAATGTGCTGATCCCGCGGCCTGAGACCGAGCTGGTGGTCGAAACTGCGCTGGGGAGGCTTGGCAGGACATCGCGGGTAGTGGACATCGGCTGCGGCTCGGGAGCCATCGCCGTCACTTTGCAACTGGAAATTGGATGCACGGTCTTTGCCACCGACATCTCGGCAGGAGCGCTGGCGGTCGCGCGGTCGAATTCCGATCGCCTGGACGCCAACGTCAGCTTGATTCATGCCGATCTCCTCATGCCATTCCGAGGCCGGACACTGGACATGGTGGTCTCAAACCCGCCATATATTGCCGAAGGCGACCGGGCGTCACTCGCCCCGGAGGTACGGGATCATGAACCGGCGCTCGCGCTGTTTGCGGGCGATTCCGGCAATGATATCTATGCGTCGCTGATTGTGCAGGCCGCCCGCGTACTCCGCCCCGGCGGATTCCTGGTTCTGGAGCTCGGCTACTCCTCGCTGCCGGAGGTCCGCGATATGCTCGGGCGAGAGTGGCAGAATGTGGAAGCCAGTCCTGACCTGGCCGGAATTCCCCGTGTGCTGGCGGCGGAGCTCAAGCCACAATAGAGCAGAGGATGCGAACCATTTTTCATGTGGACATGGACGCCTTCTTCGTTTCGGTGGAGGAGCTGTTCGATCCCTCGCTGAAAGGGAAGCCCGTAGTGGTGGGTGGCCGTCACGACCAGCGCGGCGTGGTCTCCGCCGCCTCCTATGCCGCCCGAAAATTCGGCGTCCATTCAGCCATGCCGCTGCGCACTGCCTACAAGCTGTGCCCACAAGCGCTATTTATCGACGGAAATCCGAAGCGCTATCGCGAATGCTCGCGCAAGGTTCTAGAAGTGCTGGGCCACTTCTCCCCGAAAGTGGAAATGGCCTCGATCGACGAGGCCTACATGGACCTGACCGGCACCGGGCGGCTGCATGGGCCGCCGCTGCGCGCCGCTCACCTCTTGCACGAGAGGATGAAAAAGGATACCGGCCTCAACTGCTCCGTGGGGATCGCCACGTCGCGGCTGGTGGCGAAGGTTGCCTCCGACCAGGCCAAGCCCAATGGCGTGCTTTGGATTCCGCCGGGAGTGGAAGCCGCCTTCCTCGCGCCCCTGGAAATCCGTAAGATTCCTGGAGTCGGGAAAAAGACAGAGGAGCGCCTCGCCACGTTGGGTATCAGGCAGGTCGGCGATCTGGCGAAACTCGATGCGTCTTTTCTTGAGGCGCAGTTGGGAAAGTGGGGCCTGGCGCTGGCGGGCAAGGCGCAAGGGCTGGATGCGGGAGGCTATT
The DNA here is from genome assembly GCA_035526665.1 of Bryobacteraceae bacterium. Taxonomy (GTDB): domain Bacteria; phylum Acidobacteriota; class Terriglobia; order Bryobacterales; family Bryobacteraceae; genus DATLBY01. The sequence continues at coordinate 1,838 of DATLBY010000078.1, read as the reverse complement.
TCGATTCGGACGTGGGCGAGGACGAGGACCCCAAATCGATCAGCCATGAGCATACCTTCGATGAAGATACGGCCGATGCCGCCGTGTTGGAGGCGACGCTGGCGAAGCTTTCGGAAATGGTAGGCCGCCGGCTGCGGGAACATGAGTTGTTTGCCAGGACTGTGCAAATCAAATTGCGCTACACGGACTTTTCCACCTTCACCCGCGCGGCGACTCTCGACCACGGCACGCAGCTCGATATCGATATCATCGAACTCTCCCGCGCCCTTTTCCGGCGGAACTGGACAGGCAGGGACATCCGGCTGCTCGGCGTACAGACGTCCTCGCTCGACGGTAGTGAAGGCCAGCTCAGCCTGCTGGAGGAATCGAAGACATCACGCTGGCGCAACGCCCTTACGGCCGTCGACCGGATACGCGAGAAGTTCGGCGATTCCAGCGTATCCATCGCGGCCGGCCTGAAAGGCAATTACCAGGAAAAGGTCCACGAGAATCCGGCCGATCTGATCCGGACGGACAAGAAGACGAGCTAAAAGTTTACGATCGAAGCGAAAGAGACCGGTTCCAGGCTGGCGCCGCCCACCAGTGCCCCGTCAATGTCCGGCTGCGCCATCAGGCCCTTCACGTTATCGGGCTTCACGCTACCGCCGTACAGAATGCGAATATTGGCTGCGTCGTCCGGTCCGTACTTGGCCCGCACTTGGTCGCGCAGAACGCGGTGCGCATCGGCAGCCATTTCCGGCGTCGCCGTTTTCCCGGTACCGATCGCCCACACAGGTTCATAAGCGATCACAATCTTTGCGAACTGCTCCGGTGTGAGTCCAGCGATGCCGTTCGTGAACTGCGTCTGCAGCACTGCCTCCGTACGATTGGCCTCTCGCTCTTCCAGGCGCTCGCCGACGCACACAATAGGATTCAGGCCCGCCTCCAGAGCGGCGGCCGTGCGTTTCAAAACGGTCTCATCGGTCTCACCGAAGTATTGCCGCCGTTCGCTGTGGCCGACGATCACCCATTTGCAGCCGACCGAGGTGAGCATCGGGCCCGAAACCTCGCCCGTGAATGCGCCCTCCTTGGCCCAATGGAGGTTCTGGGCGCCGATTTCGATGCTGGAACCTCTGACCGCGCTCAGAGCGGCATGAAGATTCACGAAGGTGGGACACACCACCACCTGGCAGTGCGCGGATTCCGCCACCAGGGGCAGAAGCTTGTGAAAGAACGCCGACGTGTCGTGCTCGTTCTTGAACATTTTCCAATTACCGGCCATCAAGGGGATTCGCATGTTGGTTTACGTTGTGCTCAGGGCACTCAAAAAGCTTTCGCCTTTTGCTAGTTTTCCTCCAAAATTGTGCGCGACGGTCTGCCCGATATCGGACAAAGTGCCGCGGGTTCCCAAATCTGTTCCTGATTTGCGTTTGTTGAAAGCGAGTAGCGGCACATATTCGCGGCTGTGGTCGGTGCTGCGAGTCGTTGGATCGCAGCCATGATCCGCCGTCAGAATGAGCAGGTCATCGCCAGTCATGGCGCTTTCCAGCTCCGGCAGCCATGCGTCGACGGCTTCCAGGGCGGATGCATAGCCTTCCACGTCGTTTCTGTGACCGAAGAGTTGATCGAAGTCCACCAGATTCACGAAAATCAGGCCTTCGGGAGTCTCCGCCATCGCCGCGACGGTTTTTGCCATGCCGTCGGCATTGCTCTTGGTCTTGTCATATTCCCGGATTCCGCGGCCGAGGAACACATCGAAGATCTTGCCGATGCTGTGAACCACTACATTGCGGGCGTCCAGCTGGTCGAGCAGCATGTTCTTCGGAGGTGACACCGCATAATCCTTCCGGTTCGCGGTC
>DATLBY010000077.1:0-5842 GCA_035526665.1 Bryobacteraceae bacterium | reverse complement strand
CGAACGCGGCCCCGACGACGATCTGCAATTGCAGTTCGAAGCCGCCTCCCGTCTCGATCCGGAAGAGAAGAACGTGATCCGTTCCGTGATCGAGAGCATCGTCCTGCGCAACACCTTCAAGACGGCCGAGCGCCGCTTTGCTGAAAACGGAGGAGCCAACCGATGAGCGACACCCGCCAACACGCCCACCAGTTGAGCGACCGCATGCCCGAAACCCAGCTTTCCGGGCTGGTGCAGTTTCTAGAAACAATCGTCGATCCAGTCGCCGCCGCGTTACGCCACGCGCCACTCGATGACGAACCGGAGACGGAAGAGGAGAAAGCCGCCGTCACCGAGGCCAAGACCTGGCTCCAGAACAACGGCGGCAATGGCATTCCTCACGCCGAAGCCATGCGAAGGCTCGGCTTGGAGTAGTGGAGATCGAATGGACCGGGACGGCTTTGGCTGATATGGCCGATCTCGACAAAGGCATCGCCCGCCGCGTCAAACAATCCGTCGAACACTTCGCCGAAACCGGCGCCGGCAATGTCAAACGGCTCCACGACATCGACCCGCCCGAGTTCCGTCTCCGCGTCGGCGACTACCGCGTCCGCTCCATCAGGACAACGACACCATGCGCATCCTGCGCGTCCGCAACCGCCGCGAGGCCTACCGCTGATCTGTGTTGAACGGTCGTTAAACAGGCGCGCCAAAACGTTCAACACGGAAGCGGCTCAAGCGAAGCCGCTTCGCTCCGAATTCGCTCTTCGTGTTCGACAACCCTTTATTCCACTACCCGTCTTCGCGCCCATTCCAGTCGGCAGTGCTGAAACTTCCCGGCAAGATTCTGAAACTGGTGCACGCATTTGCCGCTGTTGAAACAAAGCGGCAACATTCCGGCGAAAACTGCAACCGCATCACGCGAGGGCGGGAGAAAGTGCAAGTCAGTCTGACTGACTGGTGTTCTCCTGCATAATCTGGTTCCCCCAAGGCAGCGTATCAGTGTCCGGGAACAAGGCTTGATACATACGCACGTTCTCCGGGTCGGTGTAGTCGAGTGCTAAGGCCACGGGGGCATCAACGTTTCCTTATTCAGGAGGACAATCTCGTGCTTGGCGACAAGCTTTAATATGAGCTCCTCGCTGGGGGTCAGCGGGGTATCGTTTTTGAATAGTGAAGGTCGACTACCTTCAAATCTGAAGAGAACACCATATCTGCCAACCATAGAGAGCTGGATCATCCATTGCGGTCTTGAATCAGCAAGGATCGTATAGACGAAACAGCCGCCTTGGTTTAAGTCCGTATCATCCTTGATATAAAAATGAGTCAGTGCTTCATCTACAAAGCCCCGGTAAGGACGTTTCTCTAGGGCTTCCCATCGAAAATGGAAATCAGGAGCGTCGAAGGAGCCGTGCTTTGCCAACTCCTTTTTGATCTCTTCAACTCGTGAGATGTCCATGGTCAGTTATGCGTGAAAGTTATCCCTATGGCTGTTCTGGACCATCTGGATGACCGTGAATTCGCCCCTTCTTATCCTGGTGAACCCGTACTTGTGTTTTGTCACCACCGCTGGCGCCCTTACCGATCGGCTTTCCATAGTCTTTTACCTTTTGGTCGGGTCGGCGAGGATCGGCAGCGCCGGTTGCATGAGTGTCATGGGTTAGATCCAAGCCTTCTTTCGCATCATTATAAGGTTGACGTTGGTTTACCCTGCTCGACTCGACGTTTGTTTTCTCGTGTTCCGGGATTGTGAGCAGCTTGTTTTGTCACACGCATCCGCGACCGCAAAGACGGCTATCGCTGAGCGCGTCCGACGTCTGTCCGGCAAGAGACTTGTTACGCTGCTCCAGCCCGGTCTCCGCATCTCTTTCTTTGCCGGTGAACTCGACCATCATGCCACCGCACTTATGGTCCTGATGTAGAGCCAGACGCTTTCGTAGCGCCGGATCTGCGAGATGTGCATCTCGACCAGACCAGCCAGCGCCTGCTGGGTCAGAAATAAATCAAATGCCCGCCGGAGAATGTGTGCTTGGGACGCATTTGACGAGCCTTCAAGTTCAGCCTTACTACCGAAGAAAGTCTTCTGCCCATTCGGGATAATGCCGAACTCGCTCCGCCAGGCTCTGTTCGCCGAAATGCTCATGACAGGCCCTTGGGTTTGCCGACCCATTTGCCGTCCGATAGCCGATACGACCGACCGTACTCGTCCTTCACGGCACGAATTTGGTAACGCGCTTCCGTAACGCGGCTAGGCATCGCGAAATCGTGGGTTGAGAAATTTCCTTGCTGTTCCAACCTCCCAGCCTGCACCCGTCAATAGGACATTTCTATCTGGCACTAATAGGACATTCTCACGTGGCAAAACAAGACTGCGGCTTGACACGATCCGCCGCCGCGAAATATCATGATCCGCGAAAGCACGAGTCAAAGAGAGTGAACAGCGATGATCAGACGCAGAGAGTTCTTGGGGGTAGTGGCGGCGGGCGCGGCTAAGGCGCCGCCGGCTTGTGCGGCCCGGATCGACGCGAGCAAAATTCCCACCCGCAAAGTGGGAAAAGTTGAAATCATTTTCAAGACGCCCAAATATCAGCCGAACGGGTTACAGGCAACGAAGGAAGGTCTGTGGATTATCGACCAGGGCCGCGAGGGGAATTGGGCGCATCTGGTCGACTACAGCGGTAAGGTCATCAAAGGGATGGAGACTGAGACCATGGCTTCGAGCGGCATCACCTTCGATGGCCAGGCGCTGTGGATCGGTTCCACCTACAGCCGCGAGGAAATTAAGGTGGACGCTAATACCGGCAAGGCGATCAGCCGCCGGTTCACCCCCGGAGCTGGGGTCATATACAGATTGGCTGGAGATGCTCCGGCCCGCAGCAGCCCGGTTCCGCAGGCGCAGCGACACACCAGGCCGGCGCCAGCGGAAGCCGCCGGACAGGAAGGACGTGGTCGGGGCGTGCCGCCCGTCGCAGGCGGATCTCAACCCGCTAATATGGCGCCTCGCGATGGCACGGGCGCGCATGGCCAGGAGTGGCGTGACGGGAAGCTCTGGTTCACGGTGCCGCCTTCTCGCATGGTCTACCGGGTGAACCCCGAGACTTGGCAGGTTGAGAATCAGTGGCCCGTCGTCGGCAACCGTCCACATGGAATCGGGTGGGAGGGACGATTTCTGTGGGTCACCGATTCCAACCTGAACGCCTTCCACAAGCACGACCCGGAAACAGGGGCTGTCGTCGAAAAGATTCAACTGGCCGATCAGGATCCGCTGCCCCACGGCATGACCATTTGGGAAGGTTACATGTGGTATTGCGATGACGTGGGTATCGTCTGCCGGTTCAAGATCTAGTCTTCATGCCTCCGATCGTTGTTTGTACGTTCCGCTTTTGATTCGTACTGACCTTATAGGTCTGGCCTGGCATCATTTCAACCTGTTCTCCAAGCGGCTCCAGACAGCCTGCCTCTCCTGGAGCGTGACTGTTCCCGCCCGTGCCAGCGCTTGAGCATGCCCGGTTCCCCATCTCATCACTTGCTGTCCGAAGTAGGCTGTTGTCATGCCAAGCGGAAGGAGTCGAGCCCCGATATTCCCGCCAAGCCCCAAAGCTGACTGCGCTACGGCTGTTCCGGCACCAGCAGCCATTGCACCCCCGGCGACTCCAATTACTGCCGAGCCAACAGCAACTCCAGCGATCAATTTATTCGAAGCGTCGGCTCTCCGCTCAAGCCCAATGAGAACGCTAACGCCGCTGTCTGGTAGATCATCACCCGTTCTCCGGTATGTGCCAATTTGGGTGCTGCTGCCGTCGTCATTCGTGTTGAAAATTTTCCCGCTGGAAAAAAACTGGTTCTTGTTGTCCTTCCGAACTTGGTCAAACTGGCTATCGCTGAGGTCCTTCTTCGTGCAATTTCCTTGCGTGTCGCAAATCTCATAACTCTGTCCATCGGGGTCGGGTAGAGCAGCGGATTGTTCCGCCCATAGGCATACATGTTCCAACTCTGCGGATCATCGGGGCGTCCAATCAGAGGATCGGGCGAAGTGAATCTCCCCTGCGCCGCTGCCATATACTTCGCTTGGAAGAAGTCTAGCCCGGTCTCGGCGTCTCGTTCTTTGCCGGTAAACTCGTCAATCTCGAGGCCTAAGATCATGCTTTCTCGAACTTCAACACAAACGAATTCGCATTCCCGCCCTGTTTGATCCCTCCACGTTGGAAGAGATCACGGTCGAGTGAGTTGTAAATCGATCCTCTCAACGCACCGTACTTGAACACCACTCGCCAAGCCCTATCGCCGGGATCGACCGATGGCAGGTCAGACCTGCTCGAGGGAGCTTCGATGATCGTAGCGCCCGCCGCCCGAAGGCGTCGGGGAAGTTCACTTATCGCAAACTCGGCATCGTCCAACGGATCGGCATAGTGGAACACGTACAACTTCCCCGTTTCAAGAGTCCTGGGAAGACTTACCGCTTCATGGCTGTGCGAAGGCGGAGCGTATTCGAGTGCCGGGAAGGAACCAACGTAAAGGAAACCATCGAACACTGGCTCGATTTGACGAGCATCCACCTGCGCCGGGCGATCGCAGGCGATGATCCACCAGAACTGGATCATCATAACCGCAATTCCAAATCTCCGCCAATGGTTTCCCATCAGTGGTTGATCCTCTCTCCGTATTGTGGCTGGCGCATCCTGCGGATCTGGTTCTCCAAACCAACAGCACGCTGATTGCTGGAATCGCCTGGATTTCGCCCTGCTCTGTAATCCATCAGCCACGAAGCGTGTCCCAACTCATGGAACGTTGTATCGACAATGCCCATCGGTGCATCTCCTCCTCTGGTCATATTCCACCCAGGCATCTTTGGGTATGGGGCTGAGCTTGGGTCTTGAACAACGATCCAGATCGGAGGACGATCACCGATTGCGGATGAAGCCCCGACTGCACCGAAAAAGTACAAGCTGCCGCCGTACTTGTTCAATTGCGGAACCGACTCAGCGACACCGACAACTCTCAGGGTTGCAATCTGAGGGTCATTGACGATAGCGCCGAGCGCCGCCGTCGTGCTACTCAGGGCCCTCTACCCGATGGCCCTCCGCTCAAGATGCCGACGTAATGCTTCGCCGTAGTCGTACCATCAGCGTTTTTCGTCTCGATCTTGTTCTCATAGAGGTACTGAGCGGCCCGCTTGCCAACGCCAGCCTTGAGTGCGTCGAGCGCCTTTCGCCGCTGCTCTCCATCACCTTGGAGTTCGATCGCCTCACCCTTTGGATCGACAAATCGGAGGGGATTGTTGCGGACGTAAGCGTACAGATTGAATCGCTGAGGATCTTCCAGCATTGATGATTGGAAATGAATCGGATCGGGGCTGGTGAACCGCCCCTGCGTCGCTGAGAAGTATCTCGCCCCGAAATAATCGAGGCCCGTTTCGGCATCTCGTTCCTTGCCGGTGAACTTCTGGTCAAACTCGAAGGAGCGTCGTAGCAGTTCGCCACCCCAGGGGCACAAGTGGCCGAGGCGCGTCCGTCTCTATCGGCGCGGATGGCCTCTCCAAACGGCAAGTAATCGAAGCGGGCGAGGACTCCCGTTGCATCCCAGAGCGCCCGTGTGCTTCCCAGATGATCGGCGAACAGATAACAAGTGGAGCAGAAGGAAGCGGGCAGAGGAACAGATGGCGTGCCTTGCTGATACTCCGCAGCCAATTGACCAGCAGCATCATAGGCATAACAGGTTGTCAGCCCACCAGCTACTTTCTTGATCCGGCGGCCTTCGCCATCGTAGCTATACGATGCTGAGCCGTTACCCACGCTCGTGACCCCTGTCAGACGGTTCTCTGCGTCGTAACTCGCGGTGTAAGGATTGTAGCGGGTCTGGTTGC
>DATLBY010000076.1:0-7413 GCA_035526665.1 Bryobacteraceae bacterium | reverse complement strand
TGAGACCGTTTTCTTTTTTCGATCCACTTCGGCAACTCGAGCGTGATGGTCTGCATCGCGCGCCTGTTCTCTGCGCCTTGTCCCGTGATCGGAGTCGAAGCCCACATGCCGAAGGAAGTTCCCCGTGCCTTGGCGGCTCCGTAGGAATAGTGAACAGTCTCTCCGAAGTAATTCCCCGACCCCGGCTGGTTTCCTAGCAGAGCCTCTGTCTGATCCGCATTGGAAAGTTTGCTGCTCTTCAACTGGGTGAGCGCCGCTTGCAAGAGTCGGCCTGCCAGCACGTCGTCGGCACGGCCTTCATGGGTGAATGGCGCATCCAGGTCCGTGTCGAAGCCGCCGCGCGGATCCACAAACACGCCCGGACCGTCTCCGCGCCTGGCGCTCACGCCGTGTGAGTGGAGACTGACAGCACGCGAAGGCTGAATGCAGGTGATCAGATTCATCAGTATCCGATTCTCGGGCAGAATTGTTGTCGACACCTCCTTGCCGCCTCTTGCGTCCTTGAAGTCCGTAGGCTTCCGGGGTGAAAGGTCGGGAAAGCGGCGCACATCCGGGTCCACAAGCTCGAACCCGAGTTTCCCTTTGCGCGCGGTGGCTGACGCGATTCCTTCCCCCGCCAGCGGGAAATTCCGATTCGGCTCTATCTTGTCGACCCAGCGCCGGCTGGCCGAATCGGGATCAATCGTGTCGCGCGCGGCCCGCAAATTTTCGATTAGAAACGTATGAAAGATGGAACGCTTTTGCGGCTTGGCCGCGTACTCGGAGTCCAGCTTATTCCGCAGCGAGGTCGCTGTGATAGTGCCTTCGTCTTCATCTCCATGCACTCCAGCGAACGCCAGCGCCGCAGCCGGTGTTGTGCCTTCGTAGTAGCGGACCGTGACGGTAATCGCCTGGCCCTTCACCAGCGCGGCCGCTGGATCGGAGACCACGGCTTCTTGAATGCCATCCTGGATCTTTTTCCAGCCGGCACACCGCAGCAGACGCAGCCGGAAGAAGACGTTGGACGCCAGGAAGCTGGGAATGGGTGACGCCACCGATCGGATTTCTCTCTCAAATGTGGATCGTTCCCGCATGGTTGGTCAGGGTAAGGACGCGAGTAGCTTGGGAAACCGTGTGTTCGGGACCTCGCAGTGGCCCTCCGTTACCCGGAGCGCAAAAAGTTTCCCGCGCCGCTTTTTGGACAGTTCCTGGAACTGCTCTCCGCAGGGAATAGTTTTGGAATGTCCACCGAAAAATATCGAGACCAGCGGCGCTTTCGAGGATGCCAGCCAGTCGGGCCAGTAGTTGCTCGGGCAAGTGTATGAGGTCTCGAAACCCCAGATGTGAGTCAGCTTGGCTAAGCCACCCTTCGACATTTCGGCTTCTTTGTGCGCGAACGCAATAGGATCTAAAAATCCATACGCGCCGGAGTGTCCCGCTAGAATCAGGCGCGATAGCCGGGGAGAAGTCCCTCCCATCTTTTTGCCGGTTTCTTTCAAAATCTCCTCGATCACGCCATTCAGAATTGCCGGCTGGCCGATTTGGTGCCATTGATTTTTCGGCTTGTCGCTGCCCATGTTCAGCTTGTTGGCAATCAGGTGCTCCCAATCGAAGAAGGGAATCGCCAGAATCATGGGACGGCCGGCGGCTTCAATGACCTTGCCAAGTTTGAATGGCTCATCCGTGATGAAGCTTAGCGGCATCGCGCCCGGTTTCTGCTTTGGCGCACACGTGTTATGCCCGTGAGCGTACACGAGCAACTCGACATCTTTGGCTTTTTGCGCCTTTGAAGACACGATGACAGCGACAGTGACCGCAACGGTTTGGGCCTGGAATTGCCAGGGCTCCAGCTTTGGCTGAGGTGGATCCTTCTCGTACTCTCTCTCTCTGGAACTCGCGGCCGCGGCGGTCGCCAGGCACGGATGGCCGGCTGTAACAGAATGCGCCCGGTCGGGCCGGACCACGCTGCCGATGCCCGCAACCCTGCAGTCGAAGTGCATCAGGTCGCCGGATTCGTCGGCGCCCAAATCGATAGCGCCCCACGCCAGACACGCGCTATCACGCAGCGCCATCACGAGATCCTTAGCGAGATTCAAAAACCCATCCTCCGGCCTGCGGTTCCCCCCAAATGCGTACTGGAGCTTGCCGCGATCCGCACGGATAATTCCACGCCAGCGCGCCGCTGCGGCCTCCACTGACTCGCGCGGCCGTACCACGTTGCTGCCTGTCTCGCTTGCCCGCTCGCGGAGGGTGGATTGCAGTACGGCCGAATCGCGCTCAAGCCTCAAATACGCGAGGGTATCGGTATGGCACATCTTGATGGCGTCAAACGCCGCGCCGGTGGACCGGTTGGCATCCGTGCCCAACCAGTTCAGCCATGCAGGATTGAGCTCGTGATTTGACCCTTGGAGGAGCCTCGATACATTGGCGCTGACCTCGCGAAAATAGCGATTTCGAGTAGGCGATCCGGCCTGCCCTGCGATCCACGGATTCTTCAGATAGCCGATGTCGACGGCCAGGCCGAAGGTATGCATGCTGCTGGAGGTCTTCTCTTTGATGCGGCCGCCACCATGGTCCTCGTCCACGCCCAGCGCAACACCCAGTTCCACCGGGCTCATGCCTGCATAAGCCTGCAATCCGGTGAGCCGAGTCTCCGCCACCCGGAGGCGCTTCATCAACTCGACGTGAATACCCAGCCCGAAGGTGCGCCCCAGAAATGGGGGATTGACGAAAAAGGAATACCAGGTGTTCGGCGTCAGGTCGGGCGCTACCTTCACAAACTCGGCCCGGTTTGTACGGTATACGCTTTCCAGCCGCTTGAATGTCTCCGACTTACCGGCGCCATCTTTTCCCGCGTGGAAATTGTCGTTCCTGGCATCGACGCGGTTCAGATCCTGCCCGCGGTGACGAATAAAGCCGAGAGCGTCCAGCGTCCCTTCCCCGATCTTTCCGTCATGACTCGCCGTACTGGCATAGATTTTCTGTTGAAACTGATGAGCCATGGCTGCGACCACCGTCCCCTCGTCGCTCGCCAGATTCTTTAGATCCGTGTCATCGCGCATGGCCTGTTCGATCTTAGGCCGATTCAGATATTCGGCCAGGCGCTGGCCGAGCGTTGATAAATCCACGCCGCTGGCTTTGGGATGAGTCACGCTATTCCACTTGACGGCTCTCTTCGCGGCCGCCGCGGAGAGCAGTTTGGCTACCCGGCCCCGCACGGCGGGCGCGAACAGCGGCTGCGCGGCGGCATCGTCAATGGCGTCCGCGCTGGGGACGGATGGAGACTCGAATTCCCGGAGTCCCAGATGAGCCAGTTCCCGTTCGAAACGGACCCGGTCACGCATCGCATTAAGCCTGTTGTTCGATTACGGGCTTCTCGCTCAAGGCCAAGTCGACGCCGCTGAGCAGCCGGTAGCTATTGCGGTAGGCTTCAAATTTCGCTTCCACCGTGCTCAGCCATCGATCGAGCACGCCGCCCACGCTGTCGAAGTCCGGGACCGTTGTATCGAGCATCTCGATATCGAGCAGGAGGTCCCGGCCGGCTCGCGCGCAATCCCGATGCACCAGGTATCGATTGGTGCGGGACGGAGGTGTACCGGCTCCGCCGAAGAATTTGTCATAGGCGGCCGTGACGTAGTCCTCTGGCCGGTTGAGCGTTTCCGCTATGCCGAGCGTCTGCCGGAGTGCGCGTATCAGGCTCATACCGGCAACGGCCCAGACGATTCCGGCCAGCGTGATGGTATACGTGCGGCCGTAGTAGAACTGCCGGAACGAGTTCTGCAAAAGGATGATCGTGTCCTTGATGCTGATCAGCGTGGCTACGGACGCGTTGGCTGTCGGCGAGGCGGCTCCCCGGACGGCGACCGCCAAGCGCTTGTCCGTAAAGAACTGGCCCGTGAGGAAAGACAGCCGGGCGAGCTGCTCTGAGAGAGCTTGATTCGTTTGCGATTCGACGGCAATCTGGCGCATGGTCCAGCCGATACCCCGCCGGTAGGCACTCTCGCGATCGCGCACGGTGGACGATCGCCCGGTCTTTGTTTCGAGGGTCGCCGCCTCCAGCATCATCAACGTCTGGTCGTCGGCCGCGCCGGGCAGAAAACCGGTGGAGATCGGGAATGTGCCCTTAGTCGCGTAATCATCCAGAATTAAACCCATTAGCCGGAAAATGCCCAGGCGTTCGAAATAAAACAACCAGATCAAGTCCCCGACGAAGAGGCGGCGAATGTGCTCGCCATTGTCGCGCTTACCATCAAGGAAGACGCACGGGTGGGGGAGGCAACAATGGGGCGGCCACTGGTTACCGGCACACTTGGCGAGCTGTGGATCGATCGCTGTTCTGTCCTGCGGCGCCGGAGCCGACTCGATGATGACAGGTGGCTGAAAGGAGAAGTAGTCCGAGAAGTGTGTGTCGATCTCGTCGATGGGATTCGAGGGTCGGCAGAGCGATAGCAGGACATCCGAGCACTCCGGGAAAAATACCGGAATGGGCTCCTGTCGCGCCAGTTGTTTCCCGGGCAAAACAGGGTCGAGCGAGCCTTGAGTCAGGGTGATGGGAACACCCGTTGTGCCAGTCAGCAATAGTTTGATGAGTTGCTCCACTTTCGGATCGAGTGCCATGAAATCTCCTTATCCGCCGGTCACCTGTTCATTTGGGCGCCGCCGCCTTTCGCTTACCTAAAGTCAAAAGCCATTGCGTCATCAGCCGGTCGAGCGCCGGCTCCGCGATATTCCTCTGCTCGCGCAAGACTCGGAAGACGGCCAGATGAGCGGCCGGCCGCAGTCCTCTCAAACGGATGGAACTGCCGTTAATCCGCCCCGCCAGGGATCCCGGGTTCAGCACTCCAAGGTTGAACATCGAGGGAATTGGCCGCCCTCCGGTGGTGTCGAATTTGTGCGATAGCAGCGCTTCACTGATTGCTGGGATAACTCGCTGTGCCTGTCTCAAGGTCGGCTTACTATCGGCGGGCGCCTGGTCAATCGGATAATTTCCCAGCCATGTGCTTTGCCATTCGTCCCACGGACCACGCCCCCAAACGTCGCGGCAAAGCCGGAAAGCCAGTAGCGCCCGTATATAGGGAGGCGGATGCGGGTCCGTCCAGAGAACGCGGAAGACATGGGCGGGAGGCAGCGCGAGAAATTCCTGAATGGTTCCCGCCGCCGCCAGCCCCGAGCAGCAGAAGCCCCAGAAATCCGGCCCGATTTCCGAACTCCACAGTGAAAATAGATCGGCAATCGCGCTGGACCCGCCTGCCTTGGATACCGTGGCGCGGAATACTTTGGGGAGTTCTGTTCGCAACCCCAGGCGCGCCATCGCCTCATGCCCCACCTCATGCAGAATGGAAGTGAGGTTGTATTTCTCCAGGAGGCGCGAGTACGGAATCTGGATCAGCGGCATGGGATTGCGCGCTCCGCCGGGAAACACCACACCCTCACGCAGGGTGGATGCGCCAAATCCTCGGTCGCAATACACCAGAGGGTCCTCCACGGCGAGCAGGGAGGGATGATCGCGCCGCAGGGCGTCCTTCGCGACGATATCACAACCAGCGAGCATTGCTCCCAGCGGGCCGGGATGACGTTGCGTGAGGACATCCATATACGTATCAAAAATCACTAGTGCCTGTGAAAGGTCCAACTCCAGCTGTCCTAGCGCCGCATTCAGTTGCCGTTGCACCGCCCGTTGATAGATATGTGGGAGAAGGCGCTGTTCCGCGGCCGCCAGCCGTTCCATGAGATTGGTCTGGCGGCCCGCAAACTGCAGGTTGATGCCGCGCCATTGCCGGTCCGTAAGATCGCCGGCTTTCGGGAGCGCCGCCAGGTTCCGTAGGGTAGAGAGAATGCGTATGCGCGAGCGCGCAGACTCAATCCGCGACTGTAGGTAATGAGCACGGTGCGGCACGTCGCGCCCGAATTATCCGCCTACAATTACCAGCCGGATCCGCTGTCCCGGTCTGACGCGTATCCGTAGTATTTTCCCGCCGGAAGCGCTGACGGCTCCTCTACCTCGGTACCCGTTGCGTCTGCGCTGCAGTACTTTCTCCACGCCGCGCTTGAGTGATCGCGTCGCGAGTTGAGCCGATTCGAAGGGTTGGTCGGCCGCCTCATTCAGGTTCTCTGCCAAGTCCGTGTAGGCTTCCCGCGCTACGTCGACGAAGTTGCTCCAGGCTTCCTTTTGTTCCTCGGGATTGCCGCCGGGAAATCCGAGACTCTTCAGCGCCGGCAGGAGAGCAGCTCCCATTGGAGATGCGGACAAGGCGGTCTGGCCAAGTGAGGAGAGGACCTGCGTAAGATTTTTTCCGGCGAGCACGTTCTTCAGAAGGCCAAAAGCGGGATGATGGCTGGCGATTCGCATCCCCGTTTTAAGGAGCTTGGCGCCCTTCTTTTTTATGTAGTTCCGGACTTTGCTCAGGCCGAGGAAGTTCTCGTACATTTCATTGAGCACGCCGTCCACAGCTTCGCTGGCTTCGTCCGGAGATTCGAACTCACGTTGGGATAATTCGTAAAGCCTTTCGGCGTAATCGCCTTCGAACTCCCCGCTGCCGGAGCCGGCTCTGGAATCGTCGGATTCCGAATCTTCTTCCAATTCACTGTCCTCGGCGCCTTCGAATTCATCATCTGTTTCAAACTCACCCGATTCGCCGCTCGCGTCAATTTCGAGTTCGCCAGATTCCGCCATGTCGAGCTCAAACTCGCGCTCGAGTTCGGACAACATTTCATAATTCTTCGGCATGCTATGGACTCCTTCGCGAAAGCTGAGATTCTGTTGTCAGCCGGTCCGGCATGAGCACCTGCTGTAACAGCTTTGACGCCGTCTCTGAGATTTATCACTTAATGACGGCGAACGCAAGGAAATTGTCCTGAAGGTTTTACTGTATGGGAATGTACTGTGCGAGAGGCTGCCGGGGCGACTTTGCGCAATGGCAGATCGCCCCGTAGGAGGATTTAGCAGTTTAGATTTTCATGAACGCGCGGCCGTACTGAACTGGAGCCGGCGCCTGCGCACCCAGTGCTTGGGCTGCATGCAGCGGCCAGTAGGGGTCGCGTAGAAATTCACGGGCCAGGAGGACCATGTCGGCCTGTCCCTTTCTGATAATGGCATCCGCCTGCTCGGGTTCCGTGATCATCCCCACGGCTCCCGTGAGCACATTGGACTCCCGCCGGATTCGCTCTGCGAATTCAACTTGATATCCGGGTCCGAGTGGAATTCTGGCATGGGGCGTGCTTCCACCGGACGAGCAATCCACCAGGTCTACGCCGAGCGGCTTCAAGTGGCGAGCCAGTTCCACGGAATCGGCCGCATCCCATCCGCCATCGGTCCAGTCCGACGCGGAAATTCGAATGAACAACGGCAGCGATGCGGGCCAGACGCCGCGAACCGCTTCCGTCACCTCCACTGCAAACCGGATGCGATTCCCGAACGAGCCGCCGTACTCGTCA
>DATLBY010000075.1:0-7506 GCA_035526665.1 Bryobacteraceae bacterium | reverse complement strand
ATCAATCCCAAGCTTCGGGGATGGTTCAACTACTATGGGCGCTTTACGCCTTCAGCGTTCCGGCCCATCGAGAGGCATGTCGGCCAATCGTTGGTTCGCTGGGCTTGTCGGAAATACAAGAAGCTACGCAATCACCGGAGTCGGGCCTGGACCTGGCTGATGAAAGTTATTGATCGACAGCCTAACCTGCTTGCGCTTTGGGAGCACCAGCGTAGTCGGTTTTTCACCATAGGAGCTGTATGAGTGGAGACGCTCACGTACAGTTCTGGGAGGGCCTGGGGGTGCGACTCCCCCGGGCTACTTAACTGCCCGCGAGAACTTCCTATCGAGCTATTCTATAAAGGTCCAGGAGAGTTTGTAGCCGCCCCGTGATGCGTTGGATTGTCTTATCGCTTGCCGGCCTTGCCTGCGTGCCCACCAAGCTCCCGGGATACGGACAGCCGGGCTTTGAGAACAGCATCGCGCCCCTCCTGGAGGCTCGCTGCCTGAAGTGTCATTCTGGCTCCGCACCCGCGGGAGGATTGGATATACGCAGTCGCGACTCCCTGGTGAAAGGCGGCAACTCCGGTCCTGCCGTCGTTCCGGGAACCAGCGCAAAAAGCAACCTGCTGGTACGGCTGCGCAACGGACAGATGCCTCCCGGCGGACCGCCTCTTGCCCCGGTCGAGATTGAGCTGATCCGGTCCTGGATCGATGCAGGCGCGGTAGCCTCGGATCCGGCGGGCACGGCCGAACCGGGAACCAGGCCGCGCGACCGGGACCACTGGGCCTTCCGCAAACCGCTTCGGCCCGCCGCGCCCCATGTGGCCAAATCCAGCCGCGTGCGCACGCCCGTCGACGCATTCATCCTCGCTGCACTGGAGCACAAGAAGCTCGACTTCTCGCCCGACGCCGGCCGCATTACCCTGATGCGCCGCGCCTACTTCGACCTCATTGGACTTCCTCCCGCTCCTGAAGAAGTGGAAGAGTTTCTGGCCGACCGCCGGGCGGATGCCTATGAACGCCTGATCGACCGGCTGCTCGCAAGCCCTCGCTACGGCGAACGCTGGGCGCGGCACTGGCTCGATATCGCCGGCTATGCCGATTCGGAAGGCGGCGAGGCAGCCGATGTTATCCGCCCCAACGCCTGGCGCTACCGGGATTACGTGATTCGTGCGTTCAACTCCGACAAGCCATACGACCTGTTCCTGCGCGAGCAGCTCGCCGGCGATGAGCTCTCGGAGTACTGGAAGTACGACCAGCCTCCGGCGCCCGCCGTCGAGCGGCTGGAGGCCACCGGATTTCTTCGCACCGCGGTTGACGGCAGCCTCGACTCGCACCCGCGTGAACTCAATCTCGACTACCTCTGGAAAGCGTTGTTCGACACCGAGCAGATTGTTGCCTCTTCTACCTTGGGCTTGACGCTCCAGTGCGCACGTTGTCACGACCATAAGTACGAGCCGGTCAGCCAGAAAGATTACTACCGTTTGCAGGCGCTCTTTCTCGGTGGATCGCGTCCCGATGGCCCTTTCCTGGTAGCCGCCGCGCGTAACGTGGTGGAGGCCTCGAAGGCAGAAAAGGAACGCGCCCAGGCCACCAATAAGGTGCAGGATCCGGTGATTAAGGCGCTGCAACAACTGCTCAAGGCCCGTGCCGGCCAATACCGGGCCCACCATCCGAAGGGGGAACAGGCCACCGAAGCCGAGTTGAAGGAACACTTCCAGGAATACGCCGTGCTGGCCGAGGGTCTCGAAAAAGACATACGTGAGGAAGAGGCCAGGCGCGTCCAATTGCCGTCCATACGTGCCTTCTACGACGTGGATGCCAAGCCCCCGGCCGCTCACGTCCTCTCTCGGGGAGACTACGCGGCGCAGCGCGGCGAGGCAGTGCAACCGGGAGTTCCTTCCGTGCTCGACGATCCGTCGAAGCCGTTCCGTGTGCCGGAGCCGGCTTCCGGCGCTCCCAGTACCGGACGCCGCCTTGCCTTCGCAAAGTGGCTGACGCAGCCTGGGCATCCATTGACGGCCCGCGTCATGGTGAACCGCATCTGGACCCACCACTTCGGCGCCGGCATCGTGCGCACCACCGACAACTTCGGACGATCAGGCGAGCCGCCGGTCAACCCAGCCCTGCTGGACTGGCTGGCCACCGAGTTCGTAGAACATGGCTGGAGCGTCAAGGCTATGCAGCGTCTGATCATGACCTCCACGACCTACCGCCAGAGCTCGGCTGTCCGCCCCGCCGCCGCCGCCCTCGATCCCGAGAACAGGCTGCTCTGGCGTATGAATGCTCGCAGGCTAGAGGCCGAAGTGTTGCGGGACACGATTTTAGCTGTTTCCGGTACACTCGATCTAAAGATGTATGGAGAGCCAGTAAAGTCGGAGACCAAGCCGAGCGGTGAAATCGTCACCGAGAATGACAACGCGGGCGGCCGGCGGTCCGTCTATCTGCTGGTCCGCAGGTCGGCCCCGCAAACATTCCTGAACGCGCTGGGAGCGCCGGTCATGGAGATTAATTGCACCCGGCGGAGTACCTATAATTCGCCGCTGCAGGCGCTGAACCTCCTGAACGGGGAGTTCAGCACGGCACAGGCAAAACGCTTTGCGCAGCGTCTGCTGGAAAACAGCGACGCCCCATCCCGGCTGGAACGCGCTTTCCTCTTGGCCTTCGGGCGCAGGCCCTTAGCGGCTGAATCGGCCATGCTGCTGAAGTTTGCCGCGAAACAGCAAGAGCATTACGCCGCGCTGGATGCAGCCGGTCGCGACTTGCAGGTCTGGGCCGATATATGCCAGACACTGCTGGCCTCGAACGAGTTCTTATATGTGGATTAACGGAGCCGACTAACATGCAGGATCTCTGGATGCCAATGCGCGCGCGATTCTCCCGGCGCGATCTGTTTGACCGGCTGGGGATGGGACTGGGCGCCATCGCGGTTCGTTCTCTGTTTGCCGAAGAGGCCGGCGGCATCCGAACCCGCTACGACGTAGCCGAGCGCCAGCCCCAATTCAAGCCGCGCGCCAAACGCGTCATCATGCTGTTCCAGAACGGCGGACCCAGCCACATCGATCTGTTCGATCCGAAACCGCAGCTGGTGCAGCGCCACGGGCAGAAGCCCGGTGACGGCTATGTAAATCCGGTCGACGTCAAGAAAACGGGCGTCTGGATGGGCAGTTCGTTCAAATTTTCGCGTTATGGACAGAGCGGCATGGAGATTTCAGAGCTGCTGCCCGAGACGGCGCGTCATGCCGACAAGATCGCGGTGATCCGGTCCATGGTCACGGCGCATTCGAATCACGAGCAGGCGATCTGGAACTTCAACACCGGTGTTGTGCAGGCGGGCCGCCCTGCGCTTGGCTCCTGGGTTGCCTATGGATTGGGAACCACCAATCAGGACCTTCCCGCCTACGTCGCCATCCTGCACCCTAAAGGTCTGCCGGTGGACGGCATCCGAAACTTTTCCAGTGGCTGGCTGCCGGAGGTGTTCCATGGCGTGCCCATGCGTGCCGAGGGAACGCCGGTGGTAAACCTGCAGCCCCAGGGCAGTTCCGACGCCGCGAGGTCGCGTTTTGAGCTTCTCCAACAGATCAACCGCGAACATCTGAAGGCGCATCCCGGCCAGATCGAAATGGAGTCTCGCATTGCCAGCTTCGAATTAGCGGCGCGCATGCAGCTAGCCGCCTCCTCCGTGCTCGACATCTCCCGCGAGCCGCGCGCCATCCATGAACTCTACGGGACGGAGGATCCGGAAACCGGCATCCATGCGCGTCAGTGCCTACTGGCCCGCCGCCTAGTGGAAAGCGGCGTCCGCTTTGTTCAGGTGCTGCACCAGGGCCAGCCCTGGGACACGCATAAAGACAACGACAAAGGCCAGCGCCAGATCGCACATCGCACCGACCGTCCCACCGCCGCGCTGCTGACCGACCTGGAGCAGCGCGGTCTGTTGAGCGACACTCTGGTGATCTGGGCCGGCGAATTCGGGCGTACACCCATGTCCGAGGGAGCCGACGGCCGCGACCATCACAAGGACGCCTTCAGTATCTGGATCGCGGGAGGCGGAGTGAAGGGCGGACTGACCTACGGCGCGACCGATGACTTCGGCTACAAAGTCGTGGAGCACCCCGTCACCATTGCCGACTATCATGCCACGCTGCTGCACCAGCTCGGCTTGGATCACAAGGCCTTGACGTTCCGCCACGGCACGCGCGACGAGCGGCTCACCGATGTCAATGAAGCGCAGGTGGTAAAGGCGATCCTGGACGCCTGAGGCGGCGCGCCATGAATTATTTCTTTGGAAGGAACTTCCGGGGAATCATCGTGGTTACTGTCCCGAAATACGTCACAATCTTGTGCTGCGCCGCGACGCCCAGCAACAGGTGCGCCTGCTGCGGAGTAAATCCATACTCGGATGTCAGCCAAGAAATCATGTCCGAGTTGGCGCGCTGTAGTGCCAGATCCAGATTGCTGTTGTATTCCGGCTGGCTCGCGATGGAAATAATATACTCATCGTTGATCAGACGCGGCATGCTGAGCCGCTGGTTTTTTCGCACTTTGACTGTGAATCGGACATCCATCGACGTCTCGATCCCCATGCCGAGACCTTCGCCGTCGCCCTGGAGTGCGTGCCCGTCCCCAATGAAAAAGTACGCTCCGGGATGAAATACGGGTAGCAGAAGAGTCGCGCCCTCCACCACATCGTTGTAGTCCATATTTCCTCCCCAGGCTCCCGAGGTCCCAGAGCTGTGGGACTCTTCGCCCGGCGGCGCCACGCCAATGCATCCCAGCATGGGTTTTACAGGAAAGCGCAATTGAGCCGGCGAGGCGGAAGGCATCCTTGCCGTAGCCATCCCACTGGCGAGATCCAGATCCCACTTCACAAGATTGTCGCGTTCAGGCCGCACCGCGCCTTTTTCGAACGAGTTCCGGTACAGATTTTCCACGGTACGCGGATCGAGAAAGGAGGGAATCAGGCGATACGTGGTGTAGCCCCAGTTTCGATTCAATGCCACTTTGTCCAAGTGAATCTCAAGAGTGTCCCCGTAGGCAGCTCCCTCCACATAGAAGGGACCATTCAGTGCGTTCCGCAGCTCCGGATAAGTATACGGATTCGCGACGCGCGCCACTCCTTTCTGATCCTGGCCGACGGCATCCCACGTTTTCGTATCAACGGTGTCGCCCGGCTGAATCCTTAATACCGGGCTCTTCGAGGCCGAGAAAACATTGGAGTGAATCTTGGGCTCGAACACCACTGTCTTGGCCAGGGCACAACTTAACATCCCGAATAGCAAAGCCGATCGTCTCATGGAAATTGTTAGCATACCGTACGTCCATGGGGCTCGCATACGGAGTTATTGCCGGCTCGTCCTGGGCCTATGATTTAATGCAACAGACAGGCACATTTTAAGTTCCCGTCTCACAAGGCAATCTTATCCATGGCGAAAATGCACTCCGAGCCTGCCCCGGCCACGTCCGCGCCTCACCTCCGGCGCGTGTTAACTCGAACTGATCTGGTGGTTTACGGGCTCACCATCATCACTCCCACGGCAGCCTATCCGATGTTTGGCATCGTGCAGCAGGTTTCATTGGGACACGCGGCGCTCAGCTATCTGATCGCGATGGTGGCCATGCTGTTCACCGCGGCCAGTTATGGCCGCATGGCGGCTGCCTTTCCCGTAGCCGGATCCACGTACACCTACGCGCAGCGGGCTCTCAACGGACACGTGGGCTTTCTGGCCGGCTGGTCGATGATTCTCGATTATGTTCTGGTCCCCTTGCTCAGCGCCGTATACGTCTCCATCACGGCCGCGCGGCTGGCTCCCGAAGTTCCGTATTCGGTCTGGGCGTTTCTCTTTGCCTTAACCATCACAGTCGTGAATGTGCGCGGCATTCAAGTGACCACACGCGCCAGTGAAGTGATGACCATCATTATGACGGCCTCTACCATTCTGTTTGTCGCCTGCGCCATCCATTTCACCGTCAAGGCCGCGGGCCTCTCCGGTCTCTTCGTGGCCGAACGGCTGGTAGACACCCGGACGCTCCAGCTGAGTCCGCTGATGCTCGGAGCCGGCGTAGCCACGCTCTCCTACCTGGGCTTCGACGCCATATCCACCCTGGCGGAAGAGTCCCGGCACCCGGAGAAGGACATTGGCTTCGCCACCATCTTGGTGTGCCTTCTTCAGACAGTATTCTGCTTCGCGATTGTGTATCTGGCGGCGGTGGTGTGGCCCGCTGGTAAGCCCTTCGCCAACGTGGAGACAGCCATCCTGGACGTGACGCAGATCATCGGCGGAAAGCTTCTCTTTGGCTTCACCACGTTTGTGCTGCTGATCGCCGGCGTTGCCAGTTCCCTCACCAGCCAGGCGGGCGCCTCCCGCATGTTATACGGCATGGGCCGTGACGGTATGTTGCCGAACTATATTTTCGGCTATCTGCATCCCCGCTACGCTACGCCCACCCGAAGCATTTACTTAATGGGCGCCATCTCTTTCATCGGTGCGCTGCTGGTCAGTTTCCAAATGGTGGTGGAGCTGGTGAACTTTGGCGCCTTTGTCGGCTTCATTCTGGTCAACCTCAGCGTCATCGCGCACTACTACGGGAAGCTGCGGCAGCGATCTGGATCAGCCCTGTGGAGCAATCTGATCGCGCCCGCGCTGGGCGCGGTCATCTGCCTGTACGTTTGGACCAGTCTCAGCTCGAAGGCCATGCTGGTCGGTTTTTGCTGGCTCGCTATCGGCACGATCTATTGTGCGATTTTGACGAAAGGATTCCGGCAGCCTGCCGTTGAGTTAAAGACCTCGTGAATTCATTGGTAAATCCGGAGCGCGTTGTTGAGATTGCGCGCGACCTCATAAAAATACCGTCCGAGAACCGCGCTCCAATGGGGGCCGAGGGCGACTGCCAGCAGTACATAGCCGGCTTCCTTCGCAAGTGCGGCTGGACCCCCCTTCTCTATACGCCCGATCAGGCCCCGGGCATTGAGTCCCATCCCCTCTACTGGCCTGGACGCGAGTATGCAAACCGGCCGAACGTCGGTGCTCGCCAGGCGGGAGTAGGCGGCGGCAGATCCCTGGTGCTCTCGGGTCACATCGACACCGTACCAACGGGCGCCGCGCCCTGGCAGAAGGATCCCTTCGGCGGCCAGATCGAGGACGGCCGTCTCTATGGGCGCGGCTCCAATGACATGAAAGCCGGCATCGCCATGAGCCTGTTCGTCATCGAAGCGCTGGCGCAATCCGGCATTCGTCTCGCCGGCGACCTGATTTTCGAAAGTGTGGTGGACGAGGAATTCGGCGGGGTGAACGGGACGCTGGCCGGCAGGCTGATGGGCTTTCAGGCCGACGCAGCCGTCCTCACTGAGCCCTCGTTCCTCCGCATCTGTCCGGCGCAGCGTGGTGGGCGCACGGTGGATATCACCTTCTCCGCGCCCAATCAGGGAATTCTCGGGAAGGCCGCAAGTGCGAACGTCCTGGAACAGCTGCGCGTTTTTCTTAATGGCTTGGACCGGTTCACCCAGGAGCGCCGCCGCCGTGT
>DATLBY010000074.1:0-38388 GCA_035526665.1 Bryobacteraceae bacterium | reverse complement strand
TTTAGCTGACTCAATCCAACATATCCATTCGTTGCGTGCGAGCGGCGTAATACCCTCCCATGCCGTCAACGCTTGCAGGTCGGATGTGAGTGCTTCTTTTAAATCTGCGGGCACTTCGTGCACCACACCGCTAGAAATCCTCTTTTGCAACATAGCTGGAGATACAGGCTCCACGCCCCCATCTCACACAACGCACCCGCAACTACTTAGACTTCTTCTTTAACCGGCTGCAGGCCGTCTCCGCCCCCGTGGGGTCCAGCGCGGCGGAGCCTTCCTCGATATTTTGAATCTTGCCGTCGATGTCCACGACGAACGTCGTGCGATTGGCGAAGCCGCGCTCCGGGATCAACACGCCGTAGGCTGTGGCTACTTTCCTCATAAAATCGCTGAGCAGCGGAAACTGCAGCTTCAGGTGATTCTCCGCCCAGTCTTTCTGTGACGGCGAATTATCCGTGCTGATGCCCAATACCTGCGTCTCCAACCCTTCGAATTTGGCGATACCAGACTGGTACGCCGTCAATTCCTTCGTTCAACCACCGGTAAAAGCAGCCGGGAAAAAGGCGAGAACAACCTGTTTCTTTCCCTTGAACTCGGAAAGAGTGACCGGTTTCCCAGTGGTGGATGGAAGCGTGAAATCGGGAGCTGGATCTCCTACCTTCAGAAACGTCTTGGGCGGGGTAACAGCAGGCGCCTGGGCGCACAACGTATTCACCAGTACCGCGCCAAGCAACAGCAATCGCGCGCTCTTCATAGGTCCTCCTGTACTTCGATCGAAGCGTACCATGCCGCACTGTGGCCTCGCAAGACGCCGGCCCGGCCGCGCGTTCGCGGCATCAGAGTAGCGTTGCCAGCTGCGTTTGTATCTCGCCGGTGACCCGCGCCCGTTGCGCGTCGACGAACACGTTGACCTCGGAACGGATGCCGAACTCCGGCAGGTAGACTCCGGGTTCAATGGAAAAACAGGTCCAGGGAATAACACGGCGGTCGTCATGCGTCTCGAAGTTGTCCATGTTCGCGCCTGCCCCGTGCACCTCAGTGCCGATGGAATGCCCCGTCCGGTGCACGAAGTACTCGCCCATGCCCTGCGCTGTGATGAATTCGCGGGCCGCTTCGTCCACCTCGAAGCCTCTCAGGTCCGCTTGCGACTCCACTGCATCCTGCACGCGGCGTACGGCCCGGTCACGCGCCTCGCGTACTACGTCAAACACCTTCACCATCTCCGTCGGCGCGGCCGTTCCGCAGAAACCGGTCCAGGTGATGTCGTAGTACACAGCCTCGGGGGAATCGAGCTTGGCCCACATGTCCAGCAGCAGAAGGTCATCCCGCCGGATTAGGCTGTGCACCTCCTGGGATGGTTCATAGTGCGGATTTGAGGCATTGTCATTCACGGCGACGATCGGCCCATGATCAGTCGACAGCCCCGCTTCGGCGAACCTCGATCGGATAAAGCAGCGGATCTCCCATTCATCTACGGAGACACCGGTTCGCAGCCGTTCAGCCACCAACTGAAATGCCTCTGCCCGAATCGCATCCACGTGCTTGCCTGCATCTAGATGTTGTTGTAGCTGCGACTCGGACCAGCACGCCTCGAACATCTGCACTAGGTCGGCGGAACTGGCGACCTCTACGCCGAGAGCCGAGATCAGTTCGACGGTCCCGGCATCCACCATGGAAACGTAGGGAATGGCGCATTTCGCCGAATATTGCATGGCAATGCGCGACGAATCGCTAAGCAGAATCTCAATTCCGGAGGTCTGCTCGTCCCAGCGCGAATATTCGTGCATAGTCCCCGGCAAACCGTCCAGCACATGCGCCTCTATCCGATGCACCAAACCACGAGGCTCGCCCGCGCGCGGGATGAAGTAATACCAGCGGCGTGACGCATGCAGCGCTGCATCCAGGCCTAGAATCCGGTACGCCAGGGGATCGCGATGATGATGGTCAAAGAATAGCCAGCCGTCCAGTTGCGTTTCCTGAAGAGCCTCTTGAATTTTGCCGATCCGCATGAGAATGGATTATTTCACGCCGCCCATCAGCCGCTCCGTGGGCCTGACCATCATCCAAAGCAACAGGCCTGCCCCGGCCGCGAAGGCGGCGACCACGCCGAATAACATCGGCAGGGGAAAGCTCTCGTAATGCGAGGCGAGCCGCCCGCCGATGTATTCACCCGCCGAAAGCGATAGGAACCAGACCCCCATCATCAGCCCTCCCACGCGTACCGGCGCAAGTTTTGTCATGGCGCTCAAACCGACCGGGCTCAGACACAACTCGCCCATCGTGTGCAGCAGGTAGGTACAGATCAACCACCAGGGGCTCACCCGCACACCGTTCGCACCCATCACCGCGGCGCCCGCCATGATGGCAAATCCCGCGCCCACCAGAATCAGCGCCAGTACGAATTTCATCGGACTGGAAGGTTCGCGCCGGCCCAGCCTCAGCCACAGCCACGCAAACACCGGCGCGAGAGTGATGATGAACATCGAGTTGATGGATTGATACCAGCTTGCCGGAAACTCGAAACCAAAGGCGCGGTTGTCCGTGTTGCGCTCCGCGAACAGGTTCAGGGTTGACCCTGCCTGTTCGAATACCGACCAGAACAACGCGGCCGCCAGGAACAGGACCGCGACCACGATCAACCGCTTCCGTTCCACGCTGGTCCAGGAGGAGGACGAGAACAGCCAGCCGAAGAACACAACCACGGTGCTGACAAGCACTACACCGGACGCGTCGGCCACGGCCCGCGCCGAAATCAGACCCCGCGCGGTTGACAGGAAACAGACGATGGCCAGCGTTGCGCAAGCGGCAGTGCCCCACAAAAGATATTTTTTCCGGCTCGCGGCTTCACCGGCATCTTTGGGCGGAGCAGGCGCCAAACCTGCCGTTCCCAGGTGTTTCCATCCCAGCATGTATTGCGCGACGCCGATCGTCATCCCGATCCCTGCCAGTCCGAATCCCCAATGCCAGTTGACCCGCTGACCGACGTATCCGCAGGCGAGCGGGGCTAGGAAGGCGCCGAGGTTAATTCCCATGTAGAAAATAGAAAAACCGGCGTCGCGCCGGGTATCTTCCCGGCCGTATAGCTGGCCCACAATCACACTGATGTTAGGCTTTAACAAACCCGTGCCGATGACGATCAGGCACAATCCGGAATAAAATGTTGTGAGGCTGGGAACGGCCATTGTGAAATGGCCCATGGCGATGATGATGCCGCCATACAGCACCGCCCTCCGCTGCCCCAGAAACTGATCCGCCAGCCAACCGCCAGGTAATGCCGTCATGTATACCATCGCGGTATACAGACCATAGATGATCCCGGCCTCGGAGGTAGCGAATCCCAGGCCTCCCCGCTCCACGCTGGCCGTCATGAACAGAATGAGCAGAGCGCGCATTCCATAGAAGCTGAATCGCTCCCACATCTCAGTGAAGAAGAGCGTGGTCAGTCCCCGCGGGTGGCCCCACAGGGTGGCTTCCGGCCGAATCGGGATTGCTGGATTTACCGGCATTCGGTGCGGCCAGAAATATCGGAAGTACGGCCCGCGCTCCAGGTTACTTCGGTCTTGAAGTTGGCAAAGCCGGCCGTATCTTTATCATCCACTACTGTAAACTGCAGGGCATCGTCCCGCCAATCCTGACTGGAACCGTCGGCATTCTGAGTCGCCACCGTAAGCGTGTAGTCCTGACGTGTCAGAAGACAGGGAAAGGAAAAAGTAACCTCAATCGATTCCCCTGCTTCCACTTCTCCGACATCGATCTGTTCCAGCCGCGTATTAGTGCCGTAAATTTCAATCCCCAGGCGATTTCGAATAAGCACTCCAACAATAGGATGCGGCGATCGCCTGAGAAATGACGCGTGCACCCGGACACTCACTCTTTCGCCGCTGCGAACCGATTGTGTGATCTGCCCGTCTTCATTGAGAATTTCGATGGCATCGATCCGGCTTGTGCCGTCTCCATGACGGTAGTTACCGCTGAGTGCGGGCGGACGATCGGCGCCAAGCCCCCGTTCATGAACTAAGCCGACGTACCTGTTGACCACATCCGCCGGGCGGCCTTGCAGCAGAGCTTCGCCGCGGTACATTAGGATGGCGCGGTGGCAGAGCCGCTTCACAAGTCCGAGATCGTGCGATACAAACAGGATCGTAACCTTGCGATCTTTCAATTCCTCCAGCTTCTGCAAGCACCGGTTCGCGAAGATGGCGTCGCCGACGGCCAGCGCTTCGTCCACAATCAGAATATCCGGTTCCACATGAATGGCAGTTGCAAACGCCAGCCGCACATACATCCCGCTGGAGTACTCCTTCACCGGCCGGTCGATGAAATCCCCGATTTCGGCAAATGCCTCCACCTGGGGAAAAATCTTTTCGGCCTGCCGGCGGGGCAAGCCCATAATCTCGCTATTCAGGTAAACATTCTCCCGGCCGGTAAACTCGGGATTGAAGCCGGCGCCGAGCTCCAGCAGCGCCGCGACTCGGCCCTCTATCGAAACGCGTCCCGAGGTCGGCCGTACGATGCCGGCGACGACTTGAAGCAAAGTACTTTTCCCCGACCCGTTCGGCCCCACCAGGCCGAGAATCTCGCCCGGCTCAACGGAAAAGCTGATATGTTTGAGAGCCCAGAAATCGGAGTGAAGCCTGGTTTTTCGGAAAGGTAATAGTTCCAGCAGGCGGTCGGAAGGCCGGTTATACAGCTTGTAGAGCTTGGAGACGTTTTGGACTAGGATCACGATGCAAGTGACAACTATAGCGCGCGTTTCGCGGCGAAGCTATGCCTGGTAGACGCTTCTCCGCGCTAGTCTCTCCACCGGCGTGTCAAATCCAATCAGGCAAAACTGATCGAGCGCGAAAAGCACCACGGATTCGGCTCCCTCGGCCCGCGCCAGGCTCGCTTCTTTCACCCACGGAGCGATCGGGTCACCAATACCGATCAGGTGGCTGCGCTTGCTATTCGGGAATCCTTTTACCCGGCTGAACAGTATGGAAGACAAACAGGAATCGAGATTTCTCGAGTAAGTGTAAGTGAAGCTTTCGGTCTTAAGACAATCCAGCGTTGCCGGGGTCCAGTGCGCGGCCGGAAAATTGATAGCACGGTTGAAGGCCGTGTCATTCACGTCGGTCGGATACAGCACCTCGAATCGGCAATCGGGGTTCGTCTGGCGAACAAAAGCCATAATGGCCTGCGTGAACTCGCCGATTAACGTGGGCAGGAATTCGGCCTCCTCCGGAAATAGAGCGGGCGATGCCGTCCCATCGGCGATCACTCGCATTGGCACACCATAACGGCTCTGGAATTGTTCCTTCGTGTATTCGTCGTAGAACGGCAGCCCGGAATTGTCGTAAGGAAAGTACCACCACTGCACCTCGCCGAACTGCAGGTAAGGCCGGTGGCCCGCGGCAGCCATGATTTGCGCCATATCCAGATAGACCTGCTGCCAGAACGCCCGGCTTACCGGAGAAAAATTTGTTTGCAGCGCTGGAGTGTTTAGAGTAACCGGATTTCCGCTGGGGTACCGCTGGGCGATGCCCGCCTCCAGTGAGGTGTCGCCATGCTGAAGTTCCGTACTGAAGGCGGCCACTACGTCGAGTCCATAATTGGCAATCGCGAAATAAAAACTCCGGCACCAATCACGGACTGCGCGATTCAAGCGCGGCATGGACGTCAGGTCGGTATGCCACTCGCCATCCGTTCCACCTGTAAGGGTACTGGCAGAGCAAACGATCTGAAAAGTGCCGGTATTCGGGCTCGCAGAGATTCCAAGTTCATTTCCATCAGCCCCCATCGAGCGGGAGTACACGATAAGAACGTTCGCATTCGCCTCCGCCCGGACCGCCGTATATCCCCGGTTTAATTCCAGTTCAAACGCCTTTGCCACGGATTCAGCCGTGTCCCCGAAGAGGTTCAAATGCTGCAGAACTGTCTGGGCGCCCGACCTGGTGATCGTGATCTCGGATATGCTGCTCGGCGCGGGCACACCGGTAAATGTGAGTTCCACGGATGCGTAATGATGACCGGTCACCGCGAGTTCGTAGAACCACAGTGCGCCCACATAATGATTCACGCGGCCATGAAATCCCAGCGAGTGGATCAGCCAGGCGGTTCGTTCCGGCGCCAGTGCGATGGAATGGTCGGTATCCCAGTCGGTAGCAAGGGTCATCGACGGGTCCGGTGAAACAGTGCGGACCTCTTCCGTCGGCATGGCGATTTCTAGGAAATCAAAGTACGCATACGTCCCGGCTGCACCCGAGTGAATAATACGCACCGAGTGCTCCCCGGACGGTAGTGCCCCCAGTGGCGCCCTCATCAGTACATCCTCGCCCGGGATATAGAGACCCACGGTGATTGCGGCTCCTCCGTCAATGGACACGGAAACACTTCCCGAGTTGAAGCTGCCCCGCGTCCCCAGGTAAAGAGCATGCGCCTGCGGATGCATGTAAGTCACTGTGATGGAAGAGCCAGGCGCAGTTGAATACTGGATGGATGCCGCGGAAAAATTTCCCGCGGCCTTGGTCCAGTGGCCCGCGTACTGAACGGCCTTCGCATCACTTTCGATTCGCCTGCTGCCTGGACCCGCCACCCGGTACGCACGATTGCTCCCCTGGCAGATCCAGTTTGTAATCCTCACGGCGAACTCGCTGCGGGCGAATGCGCCTTTCTGAAAATCGGCGGAGTAGGTCCATCTCATCTTGCGCACACGCGCTGAATTTATGGTTATTCCGTTGCTATCAGTCAGGGTGGCAAACGTCAGCGCGATACGCCATTTCGTCGGCGATGTCCCGCCCGCCAGTTGCCCTGAAGGCCGATCCCAGGCGACGTTCCCCGCTCCCGAAGTGAAGCAGTATACGCCGATGCGGTTCCCATCAGCGCCGGTCATACTAGTCTCGATGGTGCGGCCCGGCGTTATATAGTACAGGCGAATACGCGTTCCGATCTTTACTGCCCACATGTTTGGGGAGAATGCCCGAACGCTGTCAACGAGCGCATCCAGCACGGTATCCAGCGTGTCCACTCCATAGGCTTGATGCGTGTGATGCTCAGTGAGCCAGCCGAGCGTGATGTAATCCCCTCCCGTCACAGTTCCTTGCAGTTCAACCTCAACGGAAGCACACGTGTAACTGCCTTCAATCGGCACCGCGTGGTCCAGGATACGGACCTTGGAAATCACTTCCCCGGATTCAGATTTCCACCAGATTCGGAGGAACGGCCAGTCGACTGTGGGATAAAGGTCCGAGTCGATCGGAATGGCATTATCTCGCTCCTCCTCGTATGTCAACGTCAGCCCGGAAAGGTCCTCGTCCGGCAGGCTACGAAGCGTGGGATGCTCGAACACATTGTCGCGGTTCCACTCGATCACCGCCCAATCAAATTGCTGGCGCCAAGTGCCGGAAACCGTAAAGCCGCCGGCTGTGGCGCCGCTCATTGCGGCGATGGCGGAAGGATGCTCGAAATAGCATTGCAAATCGCGGTGTGGCGAGAGTTTTTGCAGGGTTTCACTGCCGCTCATAACCTCACCGTGATCGTGAGGTCACGGCCTGGACTGCTTTCGGCCGTTTGACCGATGGATACAACATCCAGCCCGATTTGTGAGTTGGCGGCAAGTGGCTCCAATCCAAATCCACTTACCACATTGGAGGTTGTGTTCCCTGCCGCGATTGTGAGATCGCAATACAGCTGGCCGTTTCGGGTAACGCGTGCCTGAATTGGCGCCAGGTCCGGCGCATCACGGACCGTGGCAAACACATCCCGGACGGAATACGTTGCATCCATCACCAAGGGGGGAACAGCATCCGTTTGGATTGCCAGATATCCCTCAATCTGCATCGAGAGTTGCCCACCGGAAAGCGTCCGGATGCCATCGCCCTGCGTAGCGGTAAAGCACACCGGCCTGACACTGCTGTTGCCTCTCGAGTTAGTCACCCACATTTCGGCGCTTGCGATCCTGGCGTTAGCCAGCTGAATGCCGAAACTATAGCTTCCGCTTGCTTGGCTGCCGAAGAAATCTCTCAGGAAAGGCAGAATAAACACCTTCTGTTGAAGGCGGTATACAGGGGCTCCTTCCACGTGGGCAACCGCGCCGCTCTGGCTTGTTCCCCTTGAAACAGTACAGGTGCGGCGATCGCTCACCACTTCGGTCACCGCCAACACCTCGCGATCGATTTGGATCAGGTCGCCGGCCACCAGAGTTCCGGCGGTCGCCAGTTGGATCGTGCTGGTCTCGCTATCGAGTGCCGTCCCAAGCGATAGCAGCGTCGGATTCAATAGTTCATCGACGTAGTGCAATGTGAGCGTCGCCGCCGTCACAGTGCGTGTGTTGGCGAGCGTATCGAATCCTACCCCGACAATCTCTACAATTCCCTGCCCGGGGCTGCTGAGTCCAAAAATGGGCGCGCCGGCTACATCCTGATCCACCGGACCGGTTCCCGCGCCGGTAATGGTATGGCGCGTCAGCGGCGAGATTTCGTAGGCGCACTCTTTCCCGTTTACATTGGTTGACCTGCCCGATATATGGACAGTAGTATTCTCTCTGTTCGGAACATCGAAAACGGCAGGGCTGGTCTCTGTGAGCGCTCCAAACCGCCAACCGGATTCCGCGATTACAAAAGTGCTGGTGGCATCCGGCAGCACATCCCAATTGGTTGTCAGCGTGACGGTGGTGCTGCTATTGCCGGACACCAGACGCTCCTGACCTCTCCCCTTCCCGCCTGTCACCCGGAGGATCTGCCCTCGGTAATCATCCGGGTGCATGTGTAGCGCGGCATTTCCGATCGTGTTGGCCGAGGCGATCCCTGCAACGGCCTCCGGCTGAAGTTCCGTCCTCCAATAGAAATTCGCATGATGGTAGTTCGGGTCCGGCGGACTCACTAGCATAGAACTTGCGCCCAAATCCGTGTAGCTACTCGCGATTTCTGCATGAGACGCGATTCGAAAAAGCTGTATTGGCGTGGATCCGCGGTAAACATGGAAGCTGGACGCGCCCGGCGGGAAGCTGAGCTCCCGCAGGGTCACCGAATTACTGCTGGATGCCGCATTCGTGATCGCCCTCACCAGGAACGATGTCTGGCTTTCGCTGTCGCTTCCATCCACTGACGTGATCGCGTAATAGAAGTTTTCGCCTCCCGGCAGCGATCCGCCCGTCGGCGAAACGTTCGGGGCCAGACTCAGCAGGGGGATGCCCGGCGCTGAGGTTTGCACCTTCGCCGGGGTCGAAAAGCTCGCCGACAACTTGATCTGGACGCTGCCGTCAGAGCTTTCTTCGGACCGCTCCTCAACCGCGAACTGTGTGTCGCCGTGTGCGTCCATTACTGCCCCGGTCAGAGGCCGCGGGAGGCCTATTTCGTAGCGCGGTTGTCGGCCCCCGCCGATAAGTCCAAGTTCGCCATTTACTCCTCCCGAGTACCATAACTCATCATGCACTTGAGCAGTAATCATCGAGGTCCGGTAATTCAGGCCGGGGGAGATACGTAGGATGCGGAATAATTGCCGGTCGAAGCCTTCCTTCAGATAAGTGAGGGTAATCAGGTCACCAGGCTTAAGTCCAATGGCTCTGACACCGGTTTCAAACTCCACATACCGGTTCCCGCGAATCGCCTTGTCCAATTGAATTCGGATGATCCGCGCCGCCTGGTTAAAGTTCGGCAGCCCCAGGGCACTTAAGCTGGCGCTGATCTCCTGTCCTACAACCAGCGAGTCATCGAAATCCACCAGCGATAGGCTGTCCTGCTGATATTCGTTGAATTCGTCCTGAAACTCCACCGTGTACCGGTTCGGTGCGTTAGCCGTGCTGCGGGACCACATACGTAATGCAGGCTCGCCGCTTTCACGCCGGATAATGTCCGAAAAACCCGACACGCCGTCACCAAACTCGTAAGCGGGCCAGCCCCCGTCTAATGTTTCAGTACTGTTCGAACCGTCGGATTTGACGGGCTGCTGCACCAGGATCGAGCTTTCGGCCCGCAACTCCAGCTTTCCACCGGCGCCATACGTTAAATACAGACCGGAGCCGTTCCGGATTCCGCGAATCAAATCCGCTACGCTTCGCCGTTTTCGCAGGATGAGATTGCACTGAAACCGGGGTATCGAACGCGTGTTCCCATACAGATCCTGTGTCTCGATAGGCTCATCGCAGTACGCCGCCGTGCGCACGAAGCTTTCCATGTCGATCTCAGCCGTTTCCCAGCCGCTGCGCCGCAGGATGTCGAGCAGGATCCAAGCCGGATTATTTGAGAAGATTTCGCCCGGGGAAGTCCCGTCTTCCCGAAATATGGGGAGCTTCATGCCTTCCACCAAAATCTCAATCCGGGGTAAGGAAGTGCCATCGCTGATTCGGTTCGGAACCACCACAGAGGCGACTGCCATGCTTCCGTAAGGGTCGCCGGACGGCTGTCCGGAACTGGATTTGAAATCGAGATTGAACCCGCCCGTGCGTCCTCCCAGGCTGATCACGTTGAACCACCCTGTGGCCGTCATGTTCTTTCCGGAGCGGCCGGCGGGAATCTCCACTCCATTCGCGGTCAGCTTCAGCACGCTGTTCATTTCGCCCACACCTAGCAATACCTCAAGGTGGGTAAGATTTCCGTCATTCCGCGCAAAAATGACGGGGGGCCGGTACCAACCGGTTCCGTAAATCATCGGGACAAAATCATTGTATTTTGCCTCGTTGTCGAGCGCGCTGCTCACATGAAGAGCCTTATCGCCGTAGCTCTTGACAAGAATGCTGGAGGGAACAAACTCAAGCCCTCCAAAGCGCGCCGTGTCTTGATTGCGGGCATCCTTAGCGAACATGCCGCGTTCTTCGCATTGCAGGCGCGTGTAATCGCAGCTGGCAAACGGTGCACCGGCGTTAAACGTGCCGGCTCCACCCGTTATCTCAGGCGAATAGCCACACCGGAAAAACTGCGAATACTTACCTTTGGCGCCCCCATCCACCGCCTCAACTCGCTGTTCCGCCGTCACTGGAAATACCCACGGGCAGCGGCGTTGGATCCGGATCTCCGGCATCAGCGCCCGCTGCAGGCTAAGGCGGCTGGTGAAGGTCAGGCGTAATCCGGTTTCGGTAATCTCGTCCGGTGGGTTGCACAAACCTTTGAATACGACAGACGCCTCTGATGCCGCTGCTCCATTAACAACATCGAAGAATAAAAACGTGACATTGAGCTTCGCGCCTTTCCAGCCCGAGCTTCTCTCAACTTGAGAAAAATAGGAATCCGCATTCGCCAGCGTTAACGACATGGTCGAAATACCATCCACGCCTTCTTCCGAGGCTGCATTCAAATCGAACAGGTTGTGCTTCAGAACCCTTGCCCGGTAAGTCACGTCCGCGATTTCCACATGGTGCGTGCTCCAGCGTTCCACCGAACCCGAACGCAAGCGGCACTCGAACAGCAGGAGAGGAGTATCCGTCACTTCGCGCTTTTTAATGTCGTGAATGCTCGTCATAATGTGCCTCTCCGGCTGGTCAGTCGTAGGTCCAGCGCATGCTCATTTATTCCGGTGGCCGTGGCCTCCAGGACGTCGTCTTTGAAATAGGTGATCGGGTACACCCCGCTTTGCGACGTGGTCTTCCTATAGCCGGAGATAGTCGGCTGTGCGTCTGCTTGGAGACCGTACAGCTCAATCGCATGACCTCCGTCCAACTCGATTGAAAAGCGAACGGGCTCGATACCGGATGCAAACCGCTCCGATACAACAGCGAGCTGCCAGCGATCACCGGCAACGGCATAGGTCACGCTTGACATAGCTCCCGAGGAGATCGCCAGCCGGACCTGCGTATTCGTGTCGCTCCGCAGCATCGCGCCGAAAGAGTAGACGAGTGCCGGTGGGACATTCAGCGTCTGGGAAAGGCCTTGCGCAATCGTGGCTCGGTTTTCAATGCGAAGACCGCGCGTTCCGTGAAAAGGATCGGGGGCACTATTAGAGGCGGCAAGAAGTGGGTTCTTCTCCCAGACTGTTTGCTCCAGGTCTTCGCTCCAGCGCAAAAGGTTATCCGTCGGGTCCAGAAATAGAAAGCTTTCGAGCCGCCCGCCGCATTCCGTGAAAAGCGTCTCGATGCCGGCTCGTTCCCCGTCCGTCAGGCCCGCATAGTGTAGATCCCACTCGGTGACACTAGCGTTCTCATCCAGTTTTTTCACCGTTGATCCGTCAAGTAACCCGTTGCGAATGCTCCGCTCGTACATTCGCTTGCGAACTGGAAACTGGACCAGCGCGCCGCTGTGTAGTTGTGGAAAGAATCGATTCATTGTGCCCTGTTGTTGCGGATCGTCAGTATCAGGCGGCCCGCCGATTCGCCGCGAAGTTCGTAATCGAACACGTTTTCTTCAAAGCTGCAGTCGCCATACTCAGAACCGCTGGCCGCGTCTATGAAACGGAAGGAACCAAAGCTCCCCTGCCGGTCGACATAAAAGTCCATCAGCTCTCCTGCCTCTGCGGTCGTGAGCTGCTCAAGATGAACTACCCAGCGCGTCACCGGACTTCCAAAGTCTCTAAACCTCTGGGAACTACCGTCAACGAAGTGCATCACCCGTGTAGAGAAAACAATTCCCCGTTTTGCGGGATATTGAGTGATCGCTCCGGTTTTTAGTTTCGGAAACAATGGCAGCGGCATTAGAGATCCGCCACCACATCGTTCAATGAATGTGAGTTCAGCATGGCCTCTTTGACGGCCTTTGCAATATCGTCGCTGCGATCCATAAAGGACCGGCTGTCCATCGCATTGACGTGGATCTGGATCTGCTGTGCCTGCGCTGGTACCGCTCTCACGCGCCCGTCCTGCGCGTATCCTGCCGGCGCAAACTCGCGCGATCCGGTGATTCCGGCCTCTACATTCACTGCTTCAGGCAAACTGAATTTAGGCAGCGGCGAGGCGGGGTCCGGCTTGCTTCCACTGCCGAACAGTCCGAATAGACCGGAGAACAACGGAGCCAGTCCAAATCCACTCGCCAGGGTGCTGGAAAACACATGTCCCAATACTCCGGCGACCCCGCCGGATGAATCTCGTTTTTCAGTGCGGGAAATCGCCTCCGTGTGGCCTTGCAGGGAATCGATTTGTATTGCGGTGGCCTGGCGCAATTGTTCGATCTGAGCCGCCAGGTGGCCCATTTCTCCCGCCAAATCTTCCCCGCGGCTATTCGAGGCCGCAGCTATCGCGTCAGGGGCGGGGGCGCCGGCATTCGCACCCGAGGGTGAAACCCGCATATTCAGCACGGAAAGGAGCTCTTGCAAATTGGTATCAGCCATCTTTCTTCTCCCCGATAAATTCTTTTTCCAGAACAAACAACGCATCCACGGTCCTCGCCGGCAAATCGGCATAATTCGCTGGACCGCACAGTTTCCAGGCGTAGAACTCTTCCAGCAGAGACAGGCTTTCGGAGCTCACGTAAGACTTGGGACAGGTGGAAAGTGAAACGCCCCGGCGCATCCATACCACCTCGGTGCCGCTCTTGCGTCCCAGGAATCCGCAGTTCCGTTTCGTATCCAGGCCGCTCCCCCTGCATCCGTCGCATGTCCAGGCGGCCTGGTTCGAAAACTGAAAGTGGAAGGCGACGGTTAGTTTTTTCTTTCTGCTTCCGATAGCCCGCACTGACTTTTGATGGCGGCTAGGGCTTCGCGGCAGAGCTCTTCGGGTCCCCAGGAAATCAGCCCTGCCGGTGTCGCCGGCGCACCATCCAGCAGTAGTCCAATGACTTCTACCAAGCCCCACTCCAGGTAGAGCCGATCGATCTCCGCTGCCAGTACCACGGCTTCCACCTTGTCTTTGAACTCCGTCCCGGCTTGTTGAAATTCCTGCCGTTGGGAGAGAGTTCTTACCCGTCGTGCCAGGTCCAATCGCCGCCCGAAAGACATTCGGACCACTTTGAATCGGACCCGGTCATCGTAAGTCGACGTGACAGTCACTACGCTTTCATGTGTCATTGTGTTATCCAAATGCAATCGACATCTCGTCGTCGACGGTGCCCTGGGCGCGGCAGTTCACAAACTTCCACTGCAGTCGTGTATCACTGTCGTCGAAAGTCGGAACTTCGGGAACGACACTTTTTAAATAAACGCCCATCAGTTGCCCCTGCTGTTGGCCGAGCTGGAATATAGCGCTAATGGGTGACCTCTGCCGCGCCGCATCGTACAACGATCTTGTCGCCTCGTTGTCCTGCTGGTAGAGACTGAAGCCCAGCGACACGTTGCGGCGTCCCGCGCTGACGCATCGGGGGCCCTCAGATCCAAATTCGTTGCTGCGCA
The DNA here is from genome assembly GCA_035526665.1 of Bryobacteraceae bacterium. Classification (GTDB taxonomy): domain Bacteria; phylum Acidobacteriota; class Terriglobia; order Bryobacterales; family Bryobacteraceae; genus DATLBY01. The sequence goes on along the minus strand of DATLBY010000074.1, from coordinate 24,165 downwards.
GGTTGATGGCGTTATCCAGTTTTAAGTCCGCTCCCGTCAAAGTGTAGAACCGCTCAGGCGTGCTGCCTAGCCATACCTGTCCTAGGTGACCGGGAATCACCGCGTAGTTAAATGCGAGGTTGCCTGGCTCGGAGGGATACTGTATCAGTCCTCCCTGGCCGCTCAGGAAGCTCGCGCTGTCCAGCAGATCCGCGGCCGGCCCGCTGAATTCAAATTCATGGAAATCGCCGTTGATGGATAGCGCCAGCTTGTCCACGGCTGCTCCGCATAATACCCTCTGCACGGCTTCCGCGGGAGACCAATAATCATACAGGCTCACACTGGACGGGTCGGACCCTAATACATAGGTAATCGTCGGGCCGGCCGGCGTGCCGGCAGTGGGCTGAAATGTGAACGGAGCATTTAGGCTGACTCTCGAGGCATCGATCACCGCCGCGGCGAACCGCAGCTCACCACCGAAGGTGATCCCCTGGCCCGAGGTCAATCCATGGAGCCCTGTGAAGGTCAACTCATTCCCGCTCGCCGCCTCGATAGTCCCCCCCGCAAAGCGCAGCGGCGCTGCGCCCATGGCTGCTCTAAACAGTGGCCCATAACCAGGTTGTTCCGTACTGGTGTCCCAGGCCGTCATATAAGTTTTGAGTTCGTAGCTGGTTCGCCTCCTGCCTCCCGGGGGGATGCCGGCGAATGTCCGGCCGCCGGTTTTATCCCGCCGTTCGGCGCGTTCCCCCGCCTGCTTCGCCGACAACTTTACGGCCGGAAAGCGATGGTTCTCTGTTACGGCTGCAACTTGTCCGTAAGTTACTTCCGCTTCCACATAGAACCGGTTCTCGTTCGATGATATGTAACAAGGCACTGTGAACTCTCCCTATTCCGCACTCAAATTGACCTTGAACTTAATCTTGGCGGCCTGCAGATAATTCTTGCCGCCATGCTTAACGGGGCCGAACTGGACCTCATAACCGCCGGTGTAAAACATTCCTTGCTGCCATTCCCCGCGGTTCCTGTCCAAGACATCGGTAATCGCATCCACGTAAAGGTGCAGGCGCTTCTCGATCTCCTCTACGCGGTCGTGGGACACCCGGGCCTCCACCGCCAGTTCAGCCTCGCCGGAAAAGGTTCTGAACTTTTCCTTGAGATTGTTGACCACACGTTCGCAATAAACGTAAAGGGTCGGATATTTTACGCCCGCCCTCTCAGCCATCTCCGCGGCAATGTGCTGCCGGAGGACCGGCGTGTTCAACATGGCTCCCAGATCCATGTTTTCCTTCGTGGCAATCGCTCCCACACTGTAAGGAAGTCCGGTGTCCTGCTGTAGAATCCTGGTAAGCTGTTTTAAGGAAAGACTTGCCGCTCGCGCCATTCTTATCCCCTCCGCAGCCGCTGCTGCCGTGTTACGTAAAAGTCTGGTTTCTGTCCCGGTTTTTGACTGTTGACGCCGCTGGTTCCGGCGATCGATTCAATCCAAACTGTTCCCGGATACAGCGGCGTTACATTTTGACGGAGCATCGAATCACCGGAGACACCCATATAGAGGTACCAGCCCGCTGCCTCAGCAGGTGTAGCCACTGCCTGGACCGTCAGCAGGTTCGCTGCCGCTACTTCCAGCACCACGGGCTCGCTCGCCGCGCCGGTTTGGCCGGCCGCGTTCACCCAGGCAACCTGCACGTAATAAGTTCTCTGGAGCAACGTACCTCCCGGTAGCGCGTTGCAGGACGGCGCTTGCGCCTGGTCGAGCGGGCGCATGACAACGCCGACCCCGGCTTCCAGGCAGAGTGTCCCGGCTCTGGATGACTGCCGCAAGTATTCTTTCCATTTGCCGAGATAGCGCTCGTTTAATTGGTTGTTGTAGGCATCGCGATAAATGACTGCCAGCGAGTGCAGGGCATGCCATTGACTCAGAGGCTCGGTCACCACGACGTTCCGTAGATCGCGGCTCAGGTCCGCTGTCTGTGGTTGCCGCAACAATATCGCGCTGAGCTCCACTCCTATTTCACGCTGCGCCAGTCGAAGCTTTGCCTCCAGTTCGATACCTTCTGTATTTGCGATGTCCAGAATTGAGCTCTCGTATACGCGTAAGTCCTCAGTTGTAGATATAGTGCGGTCGGTAAATAGGGACATGGCCTCTCGTTGCTCCTCTTTAATTAGCCTTTTCTCTGCTGCGGCTTATGCAGATCGGCTTCAGAGATGACAGTCACCTGCACCATCTTTGCAGCCTGAATCCTTTCGAACGCTGCTTTTGCATCCGCGGCATCGCGATAAAACTGCTTTGCCTCATCGGCGCTGGCTAGTACGGCACGGCCGTCCACCACCAGACGGGCCGCCAGATTGCGGCCCACCTCCGTCAGTACCCCGGCCTTGCCTCCGTCCGGTGTCTCCAAACTCCGGATCACGGCGTGCATTCCATCTATGCTGTCTTCTACGGCCTTGACTTTCTGGAAATAAATTCTGATGTCCATCTGCTTCGCTCCTTAAATTGAAAAGGGGCCCGTAAGGGCCCCGCAATGCGCCGGCTGGAAACATCCCGGCGGCCTGGCTGAGGTGCTGACTAGCTGCGGACCTGGATGCCGTGGCCGTTACGCAGCACGGCGGCGCCGTACAGGACGTCCACCGTGAACTGCTGGGCGAGAGTGTCCGGCGCGTAGCTCATGATTACCCGCACGCCGAAATTTCCCAGCTCGGCGTATTCCGCAACAGCCCCGGTGCCGGTGATCGGCTGCGGCAGTCGCCGTGTGACTAGAGCGATCGCATTCTTGGCGAAGGCGATATTCTGCGTGGTAACGGGACCACTTCCGGTCTTCGGAACGAATTGCGAACGGAATACGAAGAAGTCCTTGATCTTCCCCACGGTTCCGTCAATCAGCGTTCGCAGTCCGGCATCGCCCGCCGTCGAAAACTCACTGAACCGGGGAATCTGCCGAAGCTGCGAGTAGGTTGCTCCGTCCACGATCAGATACTTCGGCTGGCTTCCCGGCACCTTTGCGTTGAAGAGAGCGGTTTCTGCCAGGTCGACTACGGACTCGGTCAACGCCGTGCCCGCCGTGCCCACCGGACCGTTGGCCGTGAACTGCGAATAGAGGCCGAGCAGATCCGACTCGATCTTTTCGGCTAGGGCGATCACCGCGGGCTGCATGTACAGCCGCAGCAAATCCGGCACGGCGATCACTTTGGTGACATCCGGAATCTGGAAGGTCGCCTCGGCGTGTGTGTTCAGAACGATCGAGGCATTTCCAATGTTCGGATTTTGTGTGACGACGCTCCCTCCCTCGGCTAAATTATTGGCCGTCAGCGTTGCAGGCATCGGCACGTTCACCGTGTCGCCGGCTTGCGCCAGAGTTGGTTCAAAATCCCGGTTCACCAGGTTCCCCATAACGAAGTTGCCCATGAGCGCCGGCAGCGCATCCGCTGCGACTAGTTTCACGATTGCACTTGCAATGTTTGATGATGTAATAGCTGGCATTTAGTTTTTTCTCCTGTTCACTTACAACTACTCCCTCAAACAGACATGCCTTTCGGGCAATGCTGTTACAAGCTCCGAAGCGTCTGTGACGCTATGCGCGAGATCTCTTGCCGGACGCGCTCCATATCTTCGGCGCTCATTCCCGGCTTAATCTTTTCCAGGTCGATGCCGCCGCTCGACATTGCCGGCTTGTGTGCGGGGCCCGCGCCCGAACCGCCGGAAATCCTCGCCGGCAAGAGCTCCGGATTCTGGTTCACGAACTCGGACAGGAAGTCCTTCATCGCGACTTCCGAGGCGCCGTTCGTCGCAATTAGCCGTCCATCCTCGCCGCGATGAATTTCGTCCTTGACGGCCTTATAAGCCAGGTCGACTTTTACGACGCCCAGTCGTTGAAGCTCCGTCCGGATCGCCGAGCCCCGCTCCGCCTCCTCGGCCAGCACCCGCGTTCGCCGGTTCTCTTCCACCAGCTCGTTCACTCGATGCTCCAGGCTTTCGCGGCGCTTGCGTTCCTCCATCAGTTCGACTTTGTATGCGGGTTCGGCCTTTGACTGCTCCAGGTGGATGAACTCCTGGATGGCCCCGCGCACAAGCGAGCGAATGTCTAGCGGGTCTTTTGACCCTGTGTTTGTTTTGCTGTCTTCCATAAGTCTCCTGTCCTACTGCTCGGTTTGCTCAAAGCTGTCGTCAATCTCCTGCGAAATCCGATCCTTTGTCTCCTGCCGTACGTCGCACAAATATTTGGCCGCTAGCCGTTTGAAGATCTGTTTTTTCAAGGTGGGCGACTCGATGCCGAACGACAAAAGACTCTGCGCGTCCTGCAGATCCGCTCCAAAATCGCCCACGTCAAACTCATCCAATCCCGAGGCCCCAATCAGCAGACCGTCTCCACGGGCTGCTTCGACGGCCGCCAGTATCCGGTTGAGACTGTCTTTCACCATGTCCCCGTAGCCGCGCAATACCTCTTGTGTAATCGCGAAATCGCGCAGCTTGCTCAAGCCGGACTGAGCGGTCGCGCCCGAGGCGCCTCCGGCCTGCGTCAGCAGATAACACACCCGGTAAATCTCCTCTTGCAGGCGGCTGAGGTTCTGCGCAGCTATCTGGAATACTCTGCCTTCGGGTTCGGTCCAGCCGAAGCGGTCATTGGGACCAAGCTGAATGTAGTAAGACTCGCTCACGATCTGGTTCCACGGCCGCTCGCTATACACCACCGGGGTGGCAAAAAGTCCCATCGTTAGCGCCCAGGAGAGGGCATTTGATTTGTTAAAATGTTCCAACTGCAGAAGTCCAGCCTTGTTCAGCAGCCAGAGACCCTCGCTGGCGCGCATTTCGAATAAGGGCACTTTGTTTTGCCCGGCCAGCCCGTGTCGGCCTTCTGCAACGATGTGGACTTGCTTTGCATCCCCGCTCGATTCGCGGTATTCGCGATAATTCTGGCGGTCGTAATACGTCCAGCGTGTCTCTTCCTTCCAGGACAAGCGCTGCGTATCCGCATTTCGTAAATGCGCTGTCCGCAACACGACCCATTCATAGTTGCCGCGCTCGTCCGTGCTCCAGTTGATGAGGTTTTCAGGAGTAAACTCCACCAGGTAAGCGCGCGCGGCCCCTGATGCTTCCTCCTCTGCGCGGTTCACCAGGGGGCTGGCCACTCTGGGGAAATCCAGCAGCGTGTAACTGGTCCCGTAAACCAGCGTGTTCACCAATTGCTTTCTCAGAAATCCAGTGATCGTGCTGCCTTTCATGTCGCAATCATGGGTAAATTCATTGAAGAATTTTCTCCCCGCCTGGCTATTTCCTTCTACGTGGAATACGGGCTCGCGGCGAAACAGAGTGGCGGCATACCAGTCCACGATGGAGCCGATGTAGTTCTCATAGAACACTGCCGCTAGCCGCTCGCCGTACACATCGGCCGGCTCGCTTTGCCGGCGTGATAAATACTGCGGCGCGTTATTTTTGATTTGCTCCCCGCCCACATATAGATCTCGGTAGCGTTGCCACATCAATCGGCGCGCCAGATAGTCCGGATGTTCCAGTTGTATGGTTTGCACTCCAGCTCCTTTCCATAAACAAAAAGGGCCATCTGCATCGCAGATTGGCCCGTAATTCCCTGCCCCGGCTAAAACAATCGATTCCGCTGCGGACCGATCGGCTGCTGGCTGTCCTTAGCGATCTGCCAGAGTAAGTAACCCAGCGCATCGGAAACATGCGTTCGCTTGGAGTCCTTCTCCTTGTCAATCACCGCAGTATCCGGCTTATACATCACTTGTTCAAAATCCAGAATCAGATTTTTGCAGAGCGGCGACACCTTAAGGGAACTGGTCCCGGCGGCGCTCTGCAGCCTGCCATTCACCGTTAGTATTCGCTCTCTTACTGCCGGATTCGCCCTCGGAACCCGGTAATCGATGCGTGCGTAATGCGTATTCCGGAAGTAGCCGCGCATGATGTCGTAGTCTGTTGTTCCCGATGTCTTCATGCTGTTACCCGAAGCATCTCCGTAGACCACAAGGCCACCCGCGTGCCTGGGAAATTTCCGCAGGAACTCATCACATGCCTCTGTCGTCGAGGCTCGCGGGATCACAATCTCATCGAGCACCGCTACCTCTGTGCCCTGGACCTGCGCGATAATCGAGCTCATCGGGTTCACATTGAAGTCCAGCGCCCATAAAAGAGGTAGCGACTGGTTCACCCTCACCTCTTCATCAACGTGACGAATCTTATTGAATTGGTTGTAAACCAAGCCGCTGTTGGCGCTCAGGTACTCACCCAGCACCTCCTGGCGAAAAAACTTGTCGTCGTAGCTCGCTTTCAGCCGTTCGTAAAAGTCCGGAACCTTATCCAAAATGAAGCGATTCTCGAACGGCTCGGCCTGGATCACCGCGTAGCCCGCCACCGGATTTGCGATGAAACGGCTGTACACCCAGTCAAAGCCCTTGGGCGTCCAAACCGCGAAGCCGCGAAGCTGTGTTGCCTTTGGATCTCGCAGCCGCCCCTCCAGCCGCAGCCAGCTTTCTTCTTGCGTATAACTCAGTTCGTCAATGCCGAACCATGCCAGATTCGTGCCGCGAAGCCTGTCATATTCCTCCACCGCCCGCAGCAGAATCCGCGAACCCGTATCTTTCATGCGAATTACCGATTCGGCCTTTGATAACTCATACGGAAGGCCGTTTTCGTCCAGGATATGAAGCAGAGTCGGCAGCGTGGCATCCCGTAACATTGGGTAAGTGGGCGCACCGATCAGTCCCGTGCGCCCGCCGTTCACGTAACTCAATTTGATGGCTTCCTGGCACAACGCCTGGCTTTTGCCGGAGCCGATTGATCCGGAATAACCCTTAAAACGGGCCTCGGAATTATGAAATCTCGCCTGCGAAGGAAGCTTCGAGTACTCTATTCCTCGAGAGATTGTTTGGATTCGAGCTTTTCGATCCATTGCACCTTGATCTCCTTCGGCTGCGTGTCCGCCAGTTCCGACTGAAGTTGTATCAGCCGGATATATTCACCCAGCGAGACTTTTTCCGCTTCTTTGTTTCCCTTGACTCTGTCTTCGTAAGCCTTCAGCAGGCCTTCGATAAGCTTGATCCTCCGTGCTGCCTGCGCCCTCGACCGCTTAGTTCTCATTCGGTTGTCGCTCCGCCTCTTTGCCGTTTCGTTAACGGTCTTCTCTTACGACCCAAACTTATCAACGGCTTCGAATTGAAAATCCATCTGTAACCCGCAAGTCACTGAAAGCAATGCTAATAAAGTTTGGTACATTCCGTCACCGGGGTGAGGATGTCCGGAAGATCGTAGAAAGTAGTCGGCGGCTTAGCACTAATGCCGGCTCTGATGAAAGCGTTACCGGAACGAAGAAAACTTTACTATGTGCCTCAGCCACATTCATTGAATTTCGCTGGTTAATTACGAACTTTAGTCCAGGAACAAACTACGACTTGTGGTGCTTGAGTTGCAGGGGATATCACACGTGCCGAATAAAACCCAGTTATCCTCGATGTCAAAATACTTGAGGACGAAGCATCTCGTCCTGCTTCTGTCCGCAGTATTGGCTGGATGTTCCGCCAAAAACACAAAAGAGATCGCCGGAACCGACGGACCCACGGTAAATGGGGAGGCGGTCCCGCGTCAGGATGGCAGCGCCAACTCGGGGCGTGAAGTCTTTCGCTTCGAGACTTTTGGAAATGAAGGTTTCTGGACCGACGCAGTGCGCATGCCGGCAGGCATTCAGGCGGCCCGGGTGACCCCGCTGCAGGCTCTGCAACTGGGTCTTTTTGTCGACTCCGATGCGCTCGACAAAACAACCCTGCAAGCCTTAACCGCCGAGCTGAAGACCGACCCTACGGGCAAAACTTCAACTGTTCTAAATGATCCCAATGTTACCGAGAAGTTGGTGAAAACCAATGCAATTATCGGCATGCCTGCAAAAGGCGATAAAGTCGGCGTCAGTTGTGCGCTTTGCCACACCATCACAGACGCATCTATTTTTCACATTGCTGACGCTGGGTCGATCGGCCGCCGGATTGACGGTCCTGCTAACCACGCGCTGCACACGGGCGAACTGCTGGCCACTGCCGCTAATTCGCGAGCCCTGTTTCCCTTGCTTCAGTTGGCGTTAAAAGCCAACGGGGGCAAGTCGCTGGGACGCGCGCCCTCGGGCCTAACCGAAACTTCCACGGAAGCCGAGGTTGACGCGTATCTTTCTAATAATCAGTATTATCCGGTTGGCATGTTCGACGATAGCTTCGATGGAAATGGCGATCCCATGCACAACAGTCCGCTGTTCCGGCAGGATCTGGCCGCTCCTTTTGGAAGCGAAGCCAGTATTGCGCGTCTCGATAACTTCGGCAATCTGGCTTATACGGCACTGCTCGATCCCACTAATCTAACGACCCCCGGCGGACGGGCGTTCCTGCATAAACTGGGTGGAGCGGCTGGCGACGAGATCGCCGACAGCTACGTAAAGGTATTAGCCGCAACTGGCGTCAAGGGTTACCCATTTACAAAGAGCGAAGCCCATGCTCCCAACGAAGATGCGCCTTTGAGCATTCGCGTTGACAATACGAAGCTGTTGGATCTGAATGCTTATCTTGTCAGTCTGCAAGCTCCCGCCGGGGCCAAAGTAGACGGGAAAGTCGCCGCACACGGCCGTCAATTATTCCGGACTTCGGGATGCACCGGTTGTCATAACGTAGACCAAGGTAAGCCAGTGCCGCTAAACGTGATTGCGATGAAAACGATCTTTCCCGGAGACAACCCAGTAGTTCTAGCGCAACGCCAGCCGCCTCTGAATCCAGTGCAGGACACGGCTGGAAATCCGTTCGACGACAAGATGGCAGTAGTGAACGCCAGCATTCGTGGCGGGGTTCGAGGCATTGCGCTTCCGTTACTTTTAGATCTAGCCCGCAAGCCTGTGTTTCTGCACGACAACTCAGTTCCATCACTAAGCAATCTGCTCGACCCAACGCGCGGGGCGACCGCCCCTCACGCCTTCTATTTATCGGCCGGAAAAGATCGCGCCGACATGGTCGAGTATCTGCGCAGCTTGGACACTAACTCTCATTAAAACCGACCCCGTGCCCCACGCTTCCGCCATGGGCTGACGCCTCAAACGCGAAGGCTTGACGTAGTCCATTGATTTGGTTTGCCTCACCTCCTTAGTTTCACTGAAACTAGACATTTCTTCCACCGGCTCAAAGTCACAGAGGAGTCGCCGATAAGGAGCATAAGTGGAAGAGAAAATCCCATTGCATTGGGCCTGTGAAATAGTTGTCGCGGCCGTTTTCCTCGTCTGTCCGTTACTTGCGCAGGTGGATCGTGCGGCACTCAAGGGACGGGTCACCGAAGTCGGCGGACCCGGGATCCCCGGCGTATCCGTCGCGGTCCGTTCCTTGGCAAATGGGTCGGAGCGAACGGGAAAAACCGACGCCGGCGGATTCTACCTGTTAGCCGGGCTCCCGATTGGCCGATATTCGGTGACCTTCTCCAGCCCCAGCCTGCAAGTGCTGCTGGTGGAACTCGGATATAAGACGCGGCGCTTCGATAACGTGGAACTCTTCATCGGAGGAAACAGATCCTTGGATGTCCAGATGGAGGTAGGGATTGAGGATACGGAAGCTCCAGCCGAGAAGAGCGGCGGGCGAGTGGAGCATTCGACCGCTGAACTCGGCCGGGTGATTCAGCCGGAGCAGGTGCTCGGAATTCCGTTGAACGGCCGGAACTGGGCCGGTTTGATGGTTTTGGCGCCTGGTTCTGTCAATACCGGCCAAGGAAATCAGGAGAGCATCCGGTTTATCGGTCGGTCGACGGACGATAACAATTGGACCCTGGACGGCATCGATTCCACCGGCATCAACAAGCCCCGCCAGGAGGGGTCCTTACGGCTGATCATCTCCAGCGACGCGATTGCGGAATTCCGCGTGAACACAACGCTATATAGCGTCGAAAGCGGCACCGGGCATGGCGCCCAGATCGACGTCGTCTCGAAATCGGGCAGTAACGATTTTCATGGCGGTCTGTTCGAATTTTTCCGGGATGACAAACTGGAGGCCCGGAAGCCGTTCGATACCGCACATCCACCGTTTCGGCTCAATCAATTCGGAGGCAGCCTGGGAGGGCCGATCCGTCACAATCGCAGCTTTTTTTATGCTAATTACGAGGGATTACGGCAAGACCTCACGCAAACGTTAGCCGGCCTGGTGCCGAGTGCCGCCTTTCGTACGGAAGTTCTCTCGCTTTCGCCCGCTTTGCGGCCGGTGATCGAGGCCTATCCCATCGGCCGGCAGGGGACGGCGGATCCCAAGGTGGATGATTACAGCGTTCAGGCCAATCAGACCTGGCGGGAAGATAGCGCCCTGCTGCGCCTGGACCATCGCTGGTCGAGCCAGACGAGCGGATTCACTCGCTATAACCTGGATAATGCTCAGATTGTTGAACCATTAAACGCGCTTCTGGACAGGCGGACCTCCCGTTTTCGCACCTCGAATTTCGCGTCCCAGGTGGAGCATGTCTTCTCGCCGCATGTAACGGCCGAGGGGCGCCTCGGGATGAACCGTGCCGTGCTTCATCGTTCGGTGGCGGCACTTTTCCACGAGGGCTTCAGCATTCCGGGCCTCACCAGCATCGGCAATACCGTTAATTGCGCGGTTTGCACGAACAGTCAATCGGTTGACGCCGGCACCTCCTATTCGCTGCTGCAAAACCTGGCGGTAACTCACGGGCGCCATAGCTGGAAAGTAGGCGGCGAGTTCCGCCGGATTCAACTGAATGTGGGGAACTCCGCTGCCGTTTCGGCCGCCTATGCGAGTCTTGAGTCTTTTGCTCGCAACCGGCTGGACAATGTGGCCATTAACGGCGAACTGGCAACTCGCGGATCCCGCCGGAGCTACTACCTTCCGTTTATTCAGGACGAAGTGAAGCTCCGGCCAAACCTCACATTGACCGCCGGAGTCCGCTATGAATATTACACGGTGCTCAAAGAGGTGCTGGACCGGGCCCGCGTCTTCAATTTGTATACCTGCAGCGGCTTCTGTCCGCCGGGTTCGCCGTTCTATCTTCCCGATCGGAACAATTTTGATCCACGCGTCGGGCTGAGCTGGTCGCCGGCACTTTTCCAGAATAGAACGGTAATCCGTTCCGGTTTCGGGGTATATCACGGCACCGGAGAAAACGGAGACCTCAACGCGGCAGTGACCAGCTCGGCGGAGCGATTCTCGCTCTCAGCCGTCGAATTTCCACGGCTTTCCTTTCCGGTAACTCCATTTTTGGGTATCGCACGCGCCATTGGAAGCACTCCCCGCAGCCTGCAGCGTGATCGCAGGGACCCGTACAGCGAGCAATGGGGACTCTCCATTGAACAGGAGCTCCCTCACAGTTTTTTCGGTGAGGCCCGCTACGTCGGCACGAGTGCGCATAAGCTTTTCTCGCGGGCTTTCGTCAACGTCATCGATCCCGCCACGCGACGGCGGCCTCTGCCGGAGTTCGGGAAAATCGACGAAAAACGCAACGTGGGCAACAGCAGCTTCAATGCCTTGATCCTGTCAATCCGCCGCCCGTTCGCAAAAGGATTGCTGTGGGAAACCCAATACATGTGGTCGCACTCCATCAACGACAACTCGATAGGCGGCGGCGAGGCGGGACAGCCGGAAAATACTAATTGCCGCCGCTGTGAACGCGGCAACAGCAACTTCGACATCCGGCATACGCTGACCACCAGCTTGATTCACCAGCTTCCGTCGCTGCGCTCCGGCTGGAGCGTTGGCCGCAGGCTGCTGAGTAATTGGGATGTAAGTGGCCTCGCAACCGCTCGCACTGGCTCGCCCATTACCGTCGTCGTATCCCGCAGCTCGGCCAGCCTGCCCGATGGGAACAACAGCAACCAGCGGCCCGATCTTCGGATGGGCATCTCGCTCTATCCGCCCGGCGGCCCCACGCCAGGCTTGTGGATCAATGCGGCAGCCTTTAGCGTGCCCGCCGCAGGGGCGTGGGGCAATGCCGGCAGAAATTTGCTGCGTGGTCCAAACCTATGGGAAGCGAACCTGGCTCTTTCAAGAAAAGCTCAGATCAGCGACCGCTGGTCCTTACATTTCCGCACGGAAATCTTTAACCTTTTCAACCGAAACCAGCTAGCGAATCCATTGGCCGACCTAGCCAATCCCGGCAGCTTCGGACGCATTATTGCGCCTCTTAACAGCGCGGCGACCGGTTTGGGAGTCCCCCGCCAGATACAACTCGTTCTGCGAATCGAGCGCTAGGCGTACAAGACATGGTTGCCGCGGCGCAAGCTCTTCGGAAAACAGTTCTGGTTTGCGTGATGGCGGCCGTAACCTCCGCAGCAAACCTAGCCGATTCCCCTCCATCCCGGCTGGAGTCCTACATGAAAGCGGCTTTTCTCTACAACGTCATCAAGTTCATCGAATGGCCCGCCGGCGCTCGCGGTCCCATCATTTTCGGTGTGCTGGGTAAAGGTCCTCTCGAAGTTCATCTGCAGCAGGTCGTCCGTGCCAAGAGCCTCGATGGCCGGCCACTCATCGTCAAATCGATCAATAAGTTGGAGGACATCAAAGTCTGCCATGTCCTCTTTATTGCCGACTCGGAAAGCGAGCGGCTGCGAGATATTGTAGCGGCGCTGAAAGATTTCACGATTTTGACGGTCAGCGATATCGACCAGTTCGCGCGGCGCGGTGGAATGATTTTCATTGTCGCCGAGAATCAAAAAATTCGTTTCGAAGTGAATCCAGACGGCCTCGCCCGGGCAGGAGTGAAAATCAGCGCCCGTTTTCTGCAATTGGCCGTCATCGTACGCGATCACGATCGGGAAGGAAGACGCTAAACATGCCTTCCTTTTCGGGTACCTCGATCCGGCAAAAACTCACCTCTATTATCATGGTAACCAGCTGCGTCGCGCTGCTGCTGGCCTGTTCCGCATTCAGCCTGTATGACAGGATGACGTATCGCGAGGTGATGACGCGCGAGCTCAACACCCTGGCACAGATCATCGGCTCCAACAGCATCGCGGCCCTGACTTTTCGGGACCAGCATGTCGCCAACGATATCCTGGCAGCGCTGCGCGCCAACTCCAGCGTCCTCGCCAGTTGTCTTTACATCAGCGATGGAGCAGTCTTCGCCTGTTACAACAAAACCGGCGAGACAGCCTTCCGGGCGCCGCCGGCAAGGGGTTTAGGCGCCTACTTCGAGCAGGGACACCTCCTGGTATTTCAGCCCATCGCCTTGCGCGGCGAATCCATCGGAACCATTTATGTGCGCTCCAATCTGAGCGAAATGCATGCACGCCTGCGGCATTATCTGGAAATTGCGGCGCTTGTCTTTCTGCTCTCCATTCTGGTGGCTTTGGCCATTTCTTCCAAACTGCAGGGCATTGTCTCCAATCCTATCCTGGAGCTGGCCGGTACCGCGCGGCAGGTATCCATCGATAAAAACTACTCAGTTCGTGCCCTCCAGCGCACTGACGACGAACTGGGCGTGCTCATCAGCGCCTTCAACCAGATGCTCGCTCAGGTTCAGGTCCGCGACGGCGAATTGACCGTAGCCAAGCAGAAGGCGGAGGAGGGCGATCGGTTGAAAAGTGAGTTCCTGGCGAACATGAGCCATGAGATCCGGACTCCGATGAACGGCATTATCGGAATGACCGATCTGGCCCTGGACACTGCGCTCACAGATGAGCAGCAGGAGTATCTTCGCACCGTAAGAACCTCAGCCGATTCACTACTGAGTATCTTGAACGACATTCTCGATTTTTCGAAGATTGAAGCCGGGAAGATGGCCCTGGATCCCATTGATTTCCACCTCAGGGAAACCATCAGCGAAATCATGAAGATCAAGGCTGTTCGCTCCCGGCGGAAAGGGATCGAGCTGCTCTGGCGCTGTTCGCCGGATGTGCCGCACGCGGTGATCGGCGATCCTCTCAGGCTCCGGCAGATCCTGATCAACCTCATTGGGAACGCCATCAAGTTTACTGAACAGGGTGAAGTGCTGTTCAACATCCAGGTAGAATCCCGGGACGATCGGGCAGTACGGCTTCATTTCACCGTGAGTGATTCGGGGATCGGAATCCCCGAAGCCAAGCAGCAGCACATTTTTGAGGCTTTCGCACAGGCGGATGGATCGGTGTCGCGTTCTTACGGCGGAACTGGATTGGGCTTGGCGATCTCTACGCGGCTGGTGGCGATGATGGGGGGGCGCATCTGGCTGGAAAGCAAGCCGGGCCAAGGAAGCAACTTTCATTTCACTGCGGATTTTGGAATCGGAACCACCGACCGCACCAAAACACCAGCCGATCCCGCGATCCTACAAGGCTTGCGGGTGCTGATAGTCGACGACAACCCCACAAACATTACAATTTTTGAGGAAACTCTGAAAGGGTGGGGCATGGAGGCAGCCAGCTTTCAGAACGGTTGGGAAGCGCTCGACATCCTGCACCGGCGCTCGGCCACCGAAGAAGCCTTTCAACTGATTCTGCTGGATGCGCAGATGCCCGAGATCGACGGCTTCAATTTAGCCCGGATGATTAAAGCAGACCCCCGGCTGGCCGCAGCTACTATCCTGATGCTGAGCTCCATGGATCTGCAGCAGGATGCTCAGCGCTGCCGCGAGCTAGGGGTCAATCTTTATCTCACAAAACCCATCTCACAAGACGACCTCTGGAATGCCATCTTGAAAATATTCGGAGAGCCTGCCCGCGTGCAGTTGCCGGATCCGCGAGAAGCGATCACGCAGCGTGAGCGCAGTGAGAGACCGTTACGGGTTCTGCTGGCCGAAGACAACCTTATCAATCAAAAGCTTGCCATGCGGCTGCTCCAGAAAGAAGGACACGCTCCAGTACTCGCAGCCACCGGCCGCCAAGCACTCGACGCGCTGGACAAGAACGATTTCGATATCGTTCTTATGGATATCCAAATGCCCGAAATGGGTGGGATCGAGGCGACAGCGATTATCCGGCAAAACGAATTAAAAACGGGGCGCCACATTCCCATCATTGCCTTAACTGCTCATGCGATGAAAGGAGATCGGGAAAGGTGCCTGGAGGCCGGCATGGACGACTATGTTTCAAAACCAATCCAACCGCAAGAATTATTCGAGAAAATTGGAAACCTGATGGGGCGCGACTTGGCTGCTGGCGGAGAGGGGGGGATTCGAACCCCCGGTAGACTTTAAAGGCCTACGACGGTTTAGCAAACCGCTGCTTTCGACCACTCAGCCACCTCTCCGATTTTTAACTCATCTGCTGTCAATGAGTTCCCGTTACTGTTACTACATTATACTGCGACTTTCGTTCTCCGTGGGAAATTGTCCCATTTTGTCAAAGTTGCACCACAGCTCGTCCCTCAGCTTATCATTCCCTGGCCGTTCCATTAATGAGCCATGGGCTTGCGAAAAATACCCATCCACTGCACATCCGGTACATGGTCGCGCATTGTTAGCAACCGGAAACCGTGACCCTCAATCTCCGCGGTAGCCGCCTCGGCTCCCAGCCGGACATGCTCCATGGCACGGCCGCCTGCCATTGCCTCGGGTTTTTTGTGATACTCCACAACCACCAGCCGTCCCTCCGGCTTTAGAGCTTTCGCAATACTTGCCAGCATCTTCTCGGGATAATCGAAATGGTGATAAACGTCGAGCACCAGAACCACGTCGAAAAGGCCTTCCGGCAGCTTGGTTTCCGTGTCCGATCCCAATACAAACGTTGTATTTTTTAAACCCGCCTCCGCTACCGTGGCACGTGCCTTCTCCAGGAAATCCGGAAAAATGTCCTCGGCGTAAACCGCGCCTGCCGGACCCACTGCCTGGCTCAAAAACGGAAGCATGTAGCCGATCCCGGTTCCGACGTCGGCGACCGTCATACCCGGCCCCAGCCCCATCGCGCGAATCAACTCTGCGGGCTTTTGCCGCTCATTCCGGTCCTTGGACCCTAGCGATCGCCCGATATTTGCGCGTCCCTGTTCCGATTTGTAATTTTCGTTCGCTTTGTCTGCGACTTGAGCCAGCAGTCCCCAGCAAAACAGCGGCAGCATCCATCTCATAGCGGCGGCTCCATCGGGAGCGCCAGCGGCGCATCGGCCAGAAAATCCAGCGTGGACATGCGCTGCACCGCATCGCGGATCGCCTGCTCCGACGTGGGCTCCACGGTAATCACAAACGGAAGATCCTGCTTGGAATCGGTTGGCAGCTGCAGAACGGCATCCAGGCTGATGTTTTTCTCGGCCAGAATCGCGGAGAGCGAGGCGATGATTCCAGGCCGGTCGTGCACACGAAATCGCAGATAATAAGCGCTCTTCTGCAGCGCTACGGAGATCGGCTTATACTCGCCCAGCCTCGGATGCGCAAACGGGGAAACCCGCTCGGGGCTGCCGGACCGGATCTCTCGCGCCACCCTCATCAGATCGCTCGCAACTGCCACGCCGGTGGGATCCGGACCGGCTCCCCGGCCATAGTAAAACGTATCGCCTCCGAAAATCCCGCGAACCCAAACAGCATTATATGCGCCCTGTACATTGGCCAGAATCGTCGATTTCGCAATCAGGGAAGGGCGCACCGACAGGATGAGGCCGGACGGCGTCTGCCTGGCCGTGCAGAGGAGCTTGATCGTGTGCCCCAAATGGTGGGCATACTGAAAATCCATGGGCGAGATGCGCCGGATACCGTCCGTATAGATATCTGAAGGAGTAATCTTTTCGCCGAATGCCAAGGCGGCAAGAATAGCCAGCTTCGAACGCGCGTCCAAGCCGTCGATATCCGCCGTGGGGTCCGCCTCGGCGTATCCCAACCGCTGAGCCTCCGCCAGCACTTCGTCAAAGGCCGCGCCGCTCTTTTCAATCTCAGTCAGGATGAAGTTGGAAGTGCCGTTTAGGATTCCGTATAAGGACGTTACGCGGTCTCCGGAAATCCCCTCTCGCAGGACGGCATGGATAGGGATGCCCCCGGCGACGCTTGCCTCCATCGCGAGGTTGATTCCGGCCCGGATGGCCCGATCCCATAAATCGGCTCCGGAGAGGGCCATCAACTCCTTATTCGCGGTCACAACGGACTTCTTGGCGTCGATCGCCGCGTTGATAATCTCCCGCGCCACCGTCGTCCCGCCCACCAGTTCAGCCACAATGTGAATATCCGGCCGCGCCACCAGTTCTTGCCATGCCGTGGTTTTGAACACTCCGTCCATCCCATCGGGCAGCTTCTTGTCTAGAACGCCGCGGCTGCAGACGCCGGTCACCTTCAGTTCGAAGCCAAGCTTCAGTGCAATCTGCTCAGCGTTTTGCATGAGCAAGCCAAGAGTGCCCATCCCTACATTGCCGAGTCCGACAATGCCCACATTCACCTGCTGCATATCCTGTGTATTATCGCAGTATGCGGTTCAGCCTTTTTCTTCTACTGCTGGCGGTGACGTTGGCCCCCGCACAGTCGCGCCATCCAAGTGATCAGACAGAGGAACCGCGGCTTCCGAACGGCAAGGTGCAAAAAGAGGAGATTCTCAAGGCCGAGCACAAAAAAACGCTCCAGGACGTCACTCAACTGGCAAAGCTTGCCGAGGAATTGAAGTTAGAACTTGAGAAAAATGATCAGCACGTGCTCTCGCTCACCTCTCTGAAACAGATCGATACGATTGAGCGGCTCACCAAACGCATCCGGTCCCGATTGAAGCGATACTAAGGGTATGGCGACGCCGATCCAGCATCTCGCCCGAATCAGCTTCCATCCGGGAGTAATGGGCGGCCGGCCTTGCATCCGGGGACTCCGCGTCACGGTAGGCATGGTGGTTAGCCTGGTGGCGGCGGGCCGCACCACGGAAGAGATTCTGCAGGCTTACCCGTACCTTGAGCCCGAGGACATCCGGGAAGCCCTCGTTTATGCCGCGTGGCGCGTGGAAGAGATTGAGGTCCCCCTCCAGCAGCCGTGAAGATTCTCATCGACATGAATCTGTCGCCGGGATGGGTAACCGTTCTGCAAAGCGCAGGGTTCGAAGCGATTCACTGGACCAAGCTGGGCGATCCGCGAGCCACTGATGAGGTGGTATTTCACTGGGCCCGCGTCGCCGGCTATGTCGTTTTCACTCATCAACTTGAGTTCGGCGCGATGATCTCGGCTACCATGGCCTCGGGCCCCAGCGTTCTGCAGATAAGAACGATGGACGTCACGCCCGCGGCGCTTGGTGAGTTTCTGATTCAGGCGCTGCAGCGTCATCAGGTGGATTTCGACGCAGGAGCCTTCGTCACCATTGACGCCTGCCGTTCCAGCGTCCGTATTCTTCCCATTCAGACACCCTCGGCCGCTGGGCATAAATAGCTGTGCTAGCCTGAAAAGTCCACCCTCCCATGATCTTTACCCGCGAAAAGT
Source organism: Bryobacteraceae bacterium (assembly GCA_035526665.1). Taxonomy (GTDB): domain Bacteria; phylum Acidobacteriota; class Terriglobia; order Bryobacterales; family Bryobacteraceae; genus DATLBY01. The sequence continues at coordinate 5,876 of DATLBY010000074.1, read as the reverse complement.
CTCAGTTGATGAGCGCCTCGGAAATAGACCGTACACTCGTGCGCTTGGCCCACGAAGTTCTGGAAAAGACGCAAGATCTGGATAAGCTGGCCTTCATTGGTATCCGCCGGCGCGGGGTGCCGCTTGCGGAGCGTATGGCGCAGAAGATCTTCAATCTGGAGGACCGGTCGATTCCTGTCGGCACCCTGGATATAAATCTCTACCGCGACGACCTTTCGACGGTTGGAGTGCAACCCGTCGTCAACGCTACCGATATCCAGTTCCCGGTGACAGGCAAAGACATTATCCTCTTCGATGACGTCCTTTATACCGGCCGGACGATACGCGCGGCGCTGGATGCTTTGTTCGATCACGGCCGCCCCGCCCGCGTGCAACTCTGTGTCTTGATCGACCGGGGACACCGCGAACTGCCGATTGAAGCCCGCTACGTGGGCCGCATGGTGCAGACCGCGGACCATGAAATAATTGAAGTGAAGTTTCAGGAAATCGACCAGATGGAAAAGGTACTCCTCGTAGAAAGAGCCGCCTCATCTGAATAGATGAATTGGACCGCCCAGCAACGAATTAACAGGGGCTTCTGGCTGCTGGCGGCCGTCCCTTTCCTGCTTGGCTTGATGGCGTACCGCAACTCGCGATCGCTCATCGAATCCGCCGACGATGTCGCCCGCACCAATCAGGTCGTGCGCCGCCTGGAAATTCTTCTGTCCAATCTGAAGGATGTACAGGTTGCCCAACGCGAGTTCATCATCACAGGCGAGGAATCCTATCTCGCTCCCATTCAGGGAAAGCTTGCTGCCGTCGACGCGGATATTAAGCAGTTGAAGGTACTGACCACCGAAAATGAGGATCAGCGCTACAACATCAAGCTGCTCGAGCCTATCATTCCTCAAAAATTCGAGGAGCTGCAGAAAACCATCGAACTGCGTAAATCCGAAGGCGTTGAGGCCGTTTCCCGTGTCCTGCTGTCGAATCGAGGGGCGCAGGCGATGGATGACATCGCCCGGGTGATTCAGATGATGATCCGGGTGGAAAACCGCCTGCTGGCCGAACGTACGCAGGCGCAGCGACAAAATTTTGTGAGCACCATGCTGCTCTTCGGCGCCGTGCTCCTCATGAACTCTGTGTCCATCTGGATTATCTGGGTGTCGGTGCGGCGGGAGACCGCCGAACGCCGGCGGGAGGAGGAGCGCATACGCCAGATCAATGCGGATCTGGAGCGCCGCGTCGCCCAGCGCACCGAGGCTCTCCAACGCTCGAATGAAGATCTTCAGCAATTTGCCTACGTCGCCTCTCACGATCTGCAGGAACCGCTACGCATGGTGGGCACCTACACCGAACTGCTCCAGCGCCGCTACAAAGGCAAACTGGATCAGGACGCCGACATGTTTATCGGGTACGCTGTCGAGGGTGTCAAACGCATGAACCTCCTGATCAAGGATCTTCTGGACTATTCGCGCGCCAACGAAGATCCGGAGGAGTCTGTCTCGCCCGTCGATCCGGAGATCGTTCTGAAAAACGTTCTTTCCAACCTGAAAGTCACCATCGCCGAGGCCAAAGCGGCCGTGACCCACGATCCCCTGCCTGCCGTCGTGTATGATTCGGTACGTCTCGGCCAGATTTTCCAGAACCTGATCGGCAATGCTTTAAAATATCGGGGCGAGCGTAATCCAGACATCCACATTGGAGCCGAAAAGAAAGATGGTGAGGTGGTGTTTTCCGTTCGCGACAATGGAATCGGGATTGATCCCCAGCACCATGATGAGATCTTTGGGATTTTTAAACGGCTGCACAAAAAAGAGTTTGAAGGAACGGGCCTGGGTCTCTCCATGTGTAAAAAGATCGCAGAGCGCCACGGCGGACGCATCTGGGTAGAGTCGAAACCCGGCCTGGGCTCGGTCTTTTTTTTCACTATCCCGGATAGGACGGGCGGCAAGGCCAAATCCGCCGGCGAATGACAATGCAAAAAGGCTTATTAGGAATTGAAGCGCTCCAGCGCCCCGAAATTGAAAGCATTCTCGATCGAGCTAAACATTTCCAGCCTTTAGAGAACCGGCCGTTCAAACGCCTTGACACCTTGCGCGGCAGAATGGTGGTGAATCTTTTCTTTGAGGCCTCGACGCGTACGCGAATCAGCTTCGAAATCGCGGCTAAGAGCCTGGGTGCGGACGCCGTTTCTATTTCCGCCTCGGGCTCCAGCGTATCCAAGGGAGAGTCCTTGGTAGACACGCTGAACACGCTCGGCGCCATGCGTCCGGACGCGATCATCATGCGCCATGCGGCCTCCGGCGCTCCGCATTTCCTGTCGCGCCACCTGCCCACTCCCATCATCAACGCCGGAGACGGCGCTCATGAACATCCCACGCAGGCGCTGCTCGATGCCAGGACGATACTGGACAGGCGCGAGCGCCTGGACGGCCTGAGGGTCGCCATCATCGGCGACATTGCCCATAGCCGCGTGGCCCGTTCCAATATCCACCTGCTCTCCAAATTCGGCGCCGATATCGTCCTCTGCGGCCCCGCCCCGCTCCTGCCCGCCGAACTGGCGCGCATCGCCCCTGGCGTTACTCTTTGCTACGATATTCGCGACGCCATCCGGGAGGCCGACGTTATCATGATGCTCCGCGTCCAGCTGGAGCGGCAGCACGAGAGCTCTTACCCGGCCGGTGAATACTTTCGCTTTTACGGATTGCGCCTGGAGCACATGAGCCTGGCCCGCTCGAATGTCATCGTGATGCACCCGGGTCCTATTAACCGCGGCCGTGAAATCTCCTCCGAAGTTGCCGACTCCCAACGGAGCGTAATCCTAAATCAGGTGGAAAATGGGATCGCCGTCCGCATGGCTGTGCTCGAACGAATCCTGCAGGGAGCCGCCTGAGGCGGGCAGGCCGTCAACCTGCGAAACATCAGCTCACCGATTGCACATATAAATGCCAAAACTCCTCATTAAAAACGGCCGCATTCTCGACCCTGCCAGCAGTCTGGATTGCGTCGCCGACGTCCTCCTGGAAGACGGGAAGGTCGCCGCCATTGCCGCCGGCATCGATACAGCAGGCGCGGAGGTCTTCGATGCTTCCGGAATGATCGTGGCTCCCGGATTTATCGACATGCACGTCCACCTGCGCGAGCCGGGGTTCGAGCACGCCGAATCGATTGAGAGCGGGGCCCGCGCCGCGGCCGCTGGGGGATTCACCTCCGTCTGCTGCATGCCGAATACCCTGCCGGTGAACGATAGCCCGACGGTAACCAACTACATCATCGAGAGGGCTCGCCGCTTCGCTGTGGTGAATGTGTTTCCAATCGGCGCGATCACCAAAGGTAGCAAAGGCGAAGAGCTTGCGTCCATAGGCTCGATGAAGGCTGCCGGCGTCGTTGCCATTTCCGACGACGGGCGGCCTGTGATGAACGCCCGCGTCATGCGCCGGGCCATGGAATCGGCGCGCGCGTTCGGAATTCCCATCATCAATCACTGCGAAGACCTCGACCTGAGCGCCGGCGGCGACATGCATGAAGGACTCGAATCTGTCCGCATGGGCCTGGGCGGCATACCGTCCGCCGCGGAAGACGTCATGGTCGCACGGGATATTCTGCTCGCAGAGCTGACCGGCGCACGCTATCACGTAGCCCACATCTCCGCTCGTCATTCCGTGGCGATGGTGGCTTTTGCCAAGTCACGCGGCCTTGCCGTCACGTCAGAATCCACTCCCCACCACTTCGCGATCTGCGATGCGGATATGAAGCCGTACGACAGCAATTACAAAATGAAGCCCCCGCTGCGCTCGCACGGCGACGTGGAGGCGATCGTCGAAGGTCTGGCCGATGGCTCCATCGATGTGCTGGCCACGGACCATGCCCCGCATGCCGGCAGTGAAAAGATGCAGGAGTTCGAGAAGTGTCCCTTCGGCATAACGGGTCTGGAGACAGCTATCGGGCTCACGCTTGAGAAGCTGGTTCATACCGGGAAAATCAGCCTGATGCGAATGGTGGAGCTCTACACCACGGGGCCTGCCGGTGTTCTCTCGCTCGATCGTGGCAAGCTCTTTGCAGGCGGGCCTGGCGATGTCACGCTTATTCACCCGGATCATGAGTGGACCTACGACGTGAACCGTTCCCAGTCGAAAAGCCGCAACTCACCGTTTGACGGTCACCGTTTCCGAGGCGGTCCAACTGGTACTATCGTGAACGGCGCTTTCGTTTGGCGCATCGACAAAGAATAGGAGCGACCGCCCATGGTGGTACGCAGCATCGCACCGCGCGAGGGACCTCCACGCCGCGTCATCTTCATCCTGATTGCACTCGCGCTGCTCATCGGCGCTCGCACAGGCGCCTCTTACCTGATCGATTATCAGTGGTGGAAGGAACTCGGGCAGGTCCAGACATGGACCACCATGATGTTCTATACGATCGCCCCGGCGGCTCTCGCGGCTCTGCTGGCTTTCGCCATCTTGTGGGCGGCCCACGCCCGCGGATTGAAGTTCGGAGGCGCCGCCTTCGGCCGCAACCGGATGCTCGCGCGGATCTCCACGCTGCTGCTCATCGTCATCGCTCTCTTTCTCGCTCTGATTCACTTTGCGGAGGACTGGACCCTCATCCGGTATGTAGGAGCTCGAGGTCTTGCTCCGGACGCCGCCGGCTGGCACGACCCCGTGTTCGGGCGGCCTCTCGCCTTCTACTTCTTTGATCTGCCTTTCTACGCGCATCTTCTGCAGTTCGTCCGTACCCTCGCCATCGCTTCGGCTCTGGTCTTCTGGCTCTCTGCGCGCGGCGCGCAGCTACAATCTCAATTTCTTCACCGCGCCGACACGGGCATTGCCTTCAATATTGAGGATCTGCGCTTGAGCGGCGCTCCCGAGTCTTTATTCCTCCGGACCATCGGAGTGGTTCTCCTGCTCTCCTTTGCCGTGCAGTTCTATCTGTCGCGCTACAGTATGCTGCTCGACGAGCATCGCTTCCTGGTCGGCATGGATTTTGTGAATGAGCGGGTGCAGCTACCGCTGCTCTGGATGTCGGTCCTCATCTGTGTTCTTACGGCGCTTCTGATCTGGTTGAAGCGCATCAAACTAGCGCTCGCCGCCGCGGTGCTTCTGCTGCTTCCTTTGCTGGTTCCACCCATCGTATCCGCGCTCTACGTGCGTCCAAATGAGATCTCGCTGGAGAAGCCGTACATCCAGCGCCACATTGAGGCCACCCGGTCAGCCTACGGCCTGCAGGCCAAAGTCAAGGAAGTGCAGTTCCCGGCAAAACTGGAGGCGCCCATCGACGCGGTACGGAACCGTCCGCTCTTGGACAATGTTCGCTTGTGGGATTGGCGCGCCTTTCACGACACTGTGACGCAGATACAGGCTCTCCGGCAATACTATGTTTTCGCCGACACAGACGTCGATCGCTACATGATTGACGGCCAGTTGCGGCAGGTTCTGCTGACGCCGCGAGAGCTGGATGTACGGCAACTGGCGGACGCGCGCTCTAACTGGATCAATCCGCACTTTATCTACACGCACGGGTACGGCCTGGTTATGGCGGAAGCGAACCGCATCACACCCAACGGCGCGCCCCACCTTTTCATCCAGGATGCGCCGGCGCTGGTAAAGACCACCAGCCTCAAATTGACCCGCCCGGAACTGTATTTCGGGGAAATTACCCACGAGCCGATTTTCGTGCGCACCGGCAGGCCCGAGTTCAATTATCCGGCGGGCAACGACAACGTCCACACGCGCTATGAAGGAACCGGCGGCTTCCCCATCGCAGGCTTCGGCATGCGCCTTGCCACCGCCCTGTGGCAGGGTAACTGGAATGTTCTGCTAACCGGTTATCTCAAGGATGAGAGCCGGATGATTATTCACCGCAATGTGCGCGAGCGGCTCCAAACCATCGCCGGT
>DATLBY010000073.1:0-7843 GCA_035526665.1 Bryobacteraceae bacterium | reverse complement strand
ACTGTGATCATCGCCTCCGGCGCATCAGCGCGCTGGTTGAATCTTCCCTCCGAGCAGAAGCTGATCGGTCATGGCGTCAGCTCCTGCGCGACCTGCGATGGATTCTTCTACCGGGATAAGAAAATCATGGTGATCGGCGGCGGCGATTCCGCCATGGAAGAGGCCAACTTCCTCACGCGCTTCGGCTCGGAAGTCGCCATTGTGCACCGCTCAGGCAATTTTCGAGCCTCGAAAATCATGCTCGATCGCGCCCGCGCCAATCCCAAAATTGTATGGCTTCCGAATCGAGTCGTGGAAGAGGTCTACGACGTGAGCCAGCACACCGTCACTGGGGTCCGCCTGCTAAATCTGGAGACCGGCCAGTCCTATGATCGTGATGTCGACGGCTTCTTTGTAGCGATTGGGCACATCCCGAACACCAAGCCCTTTATGGGAAAAATCGACCTGGATTCCGATGGCTATATCGTTTCCCATGGGGGAGCCCGGACGAATGTAGCGGGCGTCTTTCATGCCGGAGATGTCCAGGATCGGACCTATCGCCAGGCCATTACCGCATCCGGCGCCGGCTGCATGGCCGCCATCGAGGCCGAGCGATTTTTAGAGGCGGAAGGCCACTAGTTCTCGATCTTCTTGCGCTCGTAAGGCTGCTTCAGATATTTGGCGGCCTCTTCCTGAGCGTTCTGCGAATTGTCCTTAGTTCGCGCAGCCAACTGGTATTCGTTCACCGCGCGCTCGCGTTGTCCGGTAATATCGAAAATCTTACCTAGGTTGATGTGCGACCACACCTCGGTCCATTGCGGTTGCAGATCGCCGTTCAAAGCTTCCCGAAACTCATTGGCGGCCGACTGGTAGTTATTCTGCAGCATGAACACCTCGGCCACACGGTAGTGCGCTAGTGAGCTGTTGCGGCTAACATCCAGGGCCTTCTGGTACTCCTTCAAGGCCTCGGTAAACTCGCCTACTTCGGCGAACTGCTCGCCTTTCCGGATCGCCACGGCGACGCGGATGGGATTGCTGAAGCGAAGCACGCGGTTGGCGGGGTCGAGAACCACTTTTTTGGGTTTTCCGAAGGTGTCCACCATGAACTCGGAAGATGTTCCCACCACTTCCACGCGCTTGTCTTCTGGGTTACCTTCGGTTTCGATTTTCAATTCTACCGGCATACGGAAGGTATCCAGATCCTGAGCGATTTTACCCATCACCCGGAACCCCTTCTGCGTGCGAAACACCGTGTAGTCCAGTTTGAACTCGGGTGCTCCGCTCGATTCAATCCACTGGATGAAAAAGAACTGCAGGTTCTGCCCGGCCACTTCGTCCGCCAGTTTGCGGAAGTTTTCCGTTGTGATCGATTTCCAGGCGTACTTGTCCGTGATGGTCTTCAGGAGCTGGCCGAATTTGTCGTCTCCCATCACGCCGCGCAGCATGTGATACACGGCGGCGCCCTTCCCGGAGGTAGCGGCCCAATATTCCGGCGAATAATCCTCCAAACGCGCGGACTGAATCAAAGGAACGTTATCCACCGTTAAGGCTTCTATGTAGGCGTCCCGCACCTCTGCATCGAGTGCGGCCGCCCCATTGACATGCTCCAGGTACAGGAACTCGGAGTAGCGGGCTGCGCCATTCTGAATCCAAAGATGATTCCGCGTTGCTGGAGACACCAGGGAGCCCCACCACTGCCGTGCCACCTGATTCGCCAGCAGCCGCGGATTCACTTGTTTGCCGATGGCGCGCGGCGAGAGAAACAGGATGCCGGGAGCCGAGTAGCCGTTGGGCGTACCGGAATCCGTCTCGACCACAGTCAGCGAAGCCTGCGGCGGCAGGCCGAAGACGCTGGTGAGGTAGGACATAATCTTTCCGATCTCTTCCCCGTAGGCATTCGCCATTTCCTTCTGCTCGTGGAAATACAGCAGCGTGGTTACCCCTTGCGAGGACGCACGCACCGCTTCCCCTTGCAGGACCGCAATGCTGCCGGGGAAAGAAGACTGATTAAATCGAAACCGGTAAGATATCTTGTCGCCCGCGGCCCGGTCCGGCTTATCCTCCGTTCCGCTTGCAATCACTTTATAGGCGGCAGGCACAACAATCCTCATGTCCGCCGTGTAGCGGTCGGCCGTATAATCGTTCACCGGAAACCAGCGCGCCGGATATAGCAGAAACGAGTTGTCGCTCTTGATCGCTGCGAATTTTATCCCATAAACCGGCGACTCTTCGTTGCCGGTCAGCTTGCCGTCGTAGGAAAACGTCAGGGTGGTCGGCTTGCCCTTGGGCAGAGGCTCCGGAAAATTTAAACGAACCGAGAAATCCTGCTGGGAGCGGGAGGCCGGGATCTGCCGTCCACCGGCATCCACGATGCGCGAGACATTTAGGGCATTGTTCAATTCGAAGGACACTGTGGAGGTGTTATCCTCCAGCGGAATAAACCGCACCTGGACAGTCGCGGTCAGTGTCTGCGTCCGAGGGTCGATCTCAGCTTCGATTGTGTAATGTTCTACGTCGATTCTGTTCTTCCGCTCTTGCGCCGCCGCAGGAGAAAGCGCTGCCAGTGAGGCGAGCGCGAGATATGCCAGCACGATCCCGCGATTACAAACCATGTTTCAATTCCTTCTTCAAAATCCTGCCTACTACCTCTGCTGCGCGCTGCATGGGGTCTTCCCGCGTTTGCAGCTTCGCCGTCACTTCCGCCAGGTCCCGCTGCATGGCCTGCCGGGCCGCCGGATTAGTCAACAACATTCCGGCTGCGTGCGCCAAATTTTCACCGGTGGCCTCACGCTGCATCAACTCCGGTACAATCCTGCGTTCGGCCACCAGATTCACCATGGAGTAGAAAGGGACTCGCAAGAGGAGCTTGCCTAATAACCAGCTCACCGGCGTAACGCGGTAAAAGGTCACCATCGGTGCGCCGAGTAGGGCAGCTTCGATGGTGACTGTTCCACTGGCCGCGATTACCATATCCGCATGAGCGATAGCATCCCAGGTTTGCCCTTCCACTATTTGGATGGGCGCTCCGCTAATTCGTTCCCCAAAAAAATTAAGGCCTGCTTTGTCGCTGAATCCTGCCGGAACAGCGAGTATCAGCGTCGCGCCGTGCTCCTGTTTCAGCAGAGCTGCTGCCAACGACAGAGGGGGCAGATGACGCGCCACCTCCCCGATCCGGCTGCCGGGAAGGAGCGTAATTACTGGACGGCTGCCGTCAATACCGTGTTTCCGAAAAAACGCGTCTTTTGAGGTGTTTGGCCTTACAATTCGCGTTAAAGGGTGACCCAGATACTCCACTGGGATACCGTGCGTCTCAAAAAACTTCTTCTCAAAGGGAAAGATACATAACAACTTATTCAGATTCCGCCGCATCTGCCGAACCCGGCCCTGTCGCCAGGCCCAGACCTGAGGAGCGATTAAATAAATCACTGGAATTCCCAGGCGTTTCAACTTTTTTGCTAGACGCAGATGGAAATCCGGGCTATCGGTGAGAATTGCCAGAGCGGGCCGTTCCCGCTTGGCCGCGCTCACCAACTTGCGAAATTCCCGGTAGATTCCGGGGACGTGAGAGAGAACTTCGACTAGTCCCACCACCGCCAGGTTGGCCGAGTCGACCACGGCGCGCACTCCGGCGGCCCGCATCCTGGGACCGGCGCATCCGAAAAATTCCGCGTCCGGCCAGCTCTCCCGCAGCGCCGTCACCAGCTCCGAGGCGTAGAGATCCCCTGAGGCCTCTCCGGCGGAAACTAGGATTTTTGGGGGCACTAGGGCCTAGTCTAGCAACATCCCTGCGCCCCACCCTTGTGAATTCCGGGAAACGATCTCAACGCGCTGGCCCTCTAACCTGCGAGCAAAAGGAGCAGTGTCGACCTAGGAGAACAGCGCTGCTCGCTGCTGAGTTTGCTAGAATTGTGATCGTTTCCATGCCAGCTCAACCCGATCCCGCTAATCTGAGCGTGGGTCAGTTCGCGGAGCGGTACCGCCGCGAGATGATTCCGCTCGGCAAGCAGTTCTCCTACTACTTTGCCGCTCTACCCTTGACGGACGAGGATATTAAGGAGTATCTGGAAGAGCCTATCGCTGCTCTTCCCGCATCCATCGCGTCCAAACTTCCGAAAGTTTTCATCCTCCTAGTACCGTATCTGGAGAAAGTGCAAGGCAGGGATCGTGCCGTCGCGGGCCGGCAGGCGGACATGGTCCGGCTCGAAAAGCCGTCGCAAAACCGCGTATCGTGGACTTCCTGTGTGGTGTCCAAGGAAGAAACTCTGCTGGCCTTCGCTCTAAAGGACCAGGAAGTCGCCGACTATCACTACCGCTTCTATCATTTACTTTCGGCCCTCATGTCCCAATATTGGACCGAAGATGCGCAGCGCCAATACTTCACTCTCGTTCGCGAGGAACTGGCGGCCGATGTGCACGGGGAAGTAGATGAGGAGAGCTGGCATCTCAAGCAGTCGCTGGTTCGCCGCGCGAATAAGGTAGGCCGTGAAACCAAGATGTTCCGGGAGTATGCGCGGCAGTCCTTCATTGACACCCTCACGCTCTATCTTCACGGCATCTGCTGCGACATTGACGTGGAGACTGGACCGCGCCAGCTCCCCAGCCGGTTCCTGCGCAAGCGGCTGACCTTGTTGCAGAGTTTATACCCGCCGCCCGCCGGTTACGCAATTTTCCCGGAAGAGAAGAAGCGCTAGCCTAGCTCTGCAAGCTAATTTCGTCAGGCCGGCAGCAGGGCGTCGAGGAATCGCAAGGCTGCCTCTTTTCCCCGTTCTCCGACTTCACCTACCGGACCCACACAGCTGGGACAGCCGCCTTCACACGGGCAACTGCGAATCAACTCGGAAGTCAGTTTCAATAGACGGGAGACCAGCCGGAAGAGCGGCGCGCTCTGCCCCACCCCGCCGGGGTAAGCGTCGTAGAGATATAGATTCGGTTCGAATACCTGCAATCCTTGCGAGATATCCTCCGTCATCGCGACCCCCAGGTCGCGTGGATCGCACATCAGCAGCAGTGCCGCCACCGATCTCAGGGCGTTTCCCATGCCGGTGATGCCGCTGTGCCTCTCGGCCGCCGGTAAATCGGCAAATTCCGCCAGGAATGCCGCGGGAAAATGCAGCCAGAACGCTGTGGTGTGCATCTCCTGTTCCGGCATGGAGAGGTGTCCCGATCCAACATTTTCGAGCGTGAAGAACCGCACCTTCTTCCAGCCGACCACTTGGCGGTTGACGCGCACATCGCCGTGGGCCGCAGTGGCGCTAACACGGAGCGGCGCTGTCTCCATCTCCTCCAGCACCTTTACCTGCGTGTAGTCGATCGCATCGGTGAAGTAATCCGAATCCACCCGGCGCACGTAGGCCTTGCGGCCTTCGTAATCGAAGCGTTCCACCTGGTATTGCCGGGCCTCGTGCAGATAAATTGCTTTCTCATGCAATGCCGTCAGGGCCGTCGGGAAGGAAACGTCGGCAATCACCTTGTGGTCTCCGGTGATGTCCACCACCACGAAATTGTCGCTGGTCACGGCCCGCAGGCTTACCGCGTCTGCCGGATACGTGTCCGATGTCCAGTGCCAGGCGCGGCCTGAGTGATGCAGAAATCCGGTCTCTTCCAGAAACTTGCACAATTCTCCCAGGTCGTGAGGACCGAATTTTTCGTCGTCGCGAATCGGCAGTTCGAAGGCCGCGCAGCGAAGGTGATTCAGGGCGATCTCAAGATTATCCGGATTGATGTAGGCGTGTTCCGGAGATCGATTGAAGAAATAGTCGGGATGCTCGACGATGTATTGATCCAGGGCGGAGCTGCTCGCCACCAGGACGGCAATCGACGCCGTCTGCCTTCTTCCCGCCCGGCCTGCGCGCTGCAGCGTGGAGGCAATCGTCCCGGGGTAACCCGCCATCACCACAGCATCCAGGGATCCTATATCGATTCCTAACTCGAGTGCATTCGTCGCCACCACGGCTTTGATTTCGCCGTCGCGCAGTTTGCGCTCGATCTCGCGCCGCTCTCTCGGAAGATAGCCGCCCCGGTATCCGCGAATCGAGTCCGCCGATGCCGGATGGTGCTGGCAGGCCTCCTTCAGGTATGTAATCAGGATCTCGGTAGCTAGCCGGTTATTGGCAAACACCAGCGTCTGCTGGCCGCGGTTGATAAACTCGAGGGCAATCCGGCGAGTTTCGTGCAGATAGCTTCTGCGTATTCCGAGCTGTCGGTTTACCACAGGAGGATTGTAGAAAACAAAGTACTTTTCACCCGAAGGCGCGCCGTTCCGCTCCACCAGTTCGAACGCTTCGCCCGTAAGCGCCTCAGCCAGTTCCTTGGGATTGGCAATTGTCGCTGAGCAGCAGATGAATTTGGGAGACGATCCGTAGAACGCGCAGATCCGCTTCAGCCTCCGCAGCAAATTCGCGAGATGGCTCCCATAAACCCCCCGGTAGTAGTGGAGCTCATCAATGACAAAATACTGGAGATTCTCAAAGCACTTGGCCCATTTCGTATGGTGCGGCAGGATGCCGCTGTGGAGCATGTCGGGATTCGTGAGCACCACGTTGGCGCGTTCGCGAATGGCTTTACGGGCATCCTGGGGCGTGTCGCCATCATAGGTGAACGCGCGAATGCCCGATTCCATGGCGTCCACAGCCGCCTGAAATTCGTGAAGTTGATCCTCCGCCAGGGCTTTGGTGGGAAACAGATAGATCGCCCGGGCAGTAGGGTCTGTTAGCAAACGATTCAACACCGGCAGGTTGTAGCACAGCGTCTTACCGCTGGCCGTAGGCGTCACGATGACCACATTTTTTTGGTTTTCGATCTCGCTGAAGGCCTCTGCCTGATGGCTGTACAGCTCTCGAATTCCACGCCTGGCTAAGGCGGCTCGCAGCTTGAGGTCCACCGAATCGGGTAGCGGCGCCGTAACCGCGGGCCGGGCAGGTTGATGGCGGATTGATCGAATCGGTGAATTGTCAGCCGCCATCCACTCCTGGAAACGGACCACGGCGGCCTCGACGCTGCCGGCGTGCGCCAGTGCCTGCTGCTGGGAAAACTCAGGGAAACCCAGCGCCAGGTTCGATCCAGCTGTGATCTTCGCCTTTTCTTTGCTACTCATTCTGCTACATTACACCACGTGAACAGACTGCGCTTGGCGGTTGTAGGGGCGGGTGGCTTCGGCAAGAATCATCTGCGTGTCATCCATGAGTCGGAAGAGACCGAGCTTGTAGCCGTCATAGACACGGACGCAGCCAGGGCGAGGGCCGCCGCCGAACAGTATGGTTGTGCGGCGGCGGAGCATCCGGAGCAGTTGCAGGGCAGGGTAGATGCCGCCATCATTGCCTCGCCCACGACAACGCACGCCGGAATCGGCTGTTTGCTTCTGGAAAGCGGCATCGATGTGCTGGTGGAAAAGCCGATCGCCCAGAATCTGACGTCTGCCCAGGCGTTGCTGGATGCGGCTGCCACTCACAACAGAATTCTCCAGGTCGGACATTTGGAGCGATTCAATCCCGCCGTGGAAGCGCTCATGAAAGTGGCCACCCTGCCCTTGTTTTTTGAGATTCACCGGCTCAGCATGTTTAGCCCGCGCAGTCTCGATGTGGACGTTGTGCTCGATCTGATGATTCACGACATCGATATCGTTTTGGCAATGACAGGGACGATGCCGGAAGATGTACGGGCTGCCGGGGTATCCATTTTGTCCGAACGTGTCGATATCGCGAATGTGAGGCTGGCGTTCCCCGGGGGCTGTGTCGCCAACCTGACTGCCAGCCGGGTTTCCACCGAAAAAGTACGGAAATTGAGACTATTTCAGCCGCACCAATACATATCCATGGACTATGACCGCCAGGATGCAGCCGAGTTCACCGTGTCGGAAGGCCGGCAG
>DATLBY010000072.1:0-8538 GCA_035526665.1 Bryobacteraceae bacterium | reverse complement strand
AGAGCAGATTCCAGATCCTCGGGATATATGTTCAGGCCTGCCGCCGTCACGATCACATCTTTTTTCCGGCCGCGATAGCGCAGATTGCCGGCTTCATCGACGGATGCAAGATCGCCCGTCTCCAGCCATTCGGAGTCCCGCTGCCTGAGTTCGCCCCCTTGCCACACCGCGGTGGATACCGTCTCTCCGCGCACCAGGATTTCACCATCCTCCCGAAGTTTGACCTCGCGGCCCGGCAGCACTTTTCCAATGCTTCCGCGAGCCTGCCGGAACGGATGATTCAAACTGATCAGGGCCGCAGTCTCCGTCATGCCATACCCCTGGACCACGGCGAATCCCAGCGCCGTCCAAAACTTTTCCAGGTCGGGCGGCAGCGTTGCGCCTCCGCAAACGAAGGCCCAGAACTTGAACCCGAAGAATCGATGAACATCCCGGAATAGCCACCAACGTTTCCATACGGGCGATCCCTCGGAGGCGTGCAGCCGCACATCCAGACCCGGAAATTGCGCCAGCAAATGAGAGCGCAGAATGTCGAGGACGCGCGGCACCGCCGCCAGCACCGAGATACGCGATTGTCGAATGTCTTCAATCAAGCCAGCCGGAGCCAGCCGCGCTTCAAAGTGCGTCTCGGCGGCCAGTAGCGCCGGGATCCAGATGCCCATGAACTGCCCGAATACATGGCTGAGTGGAAGCGTATGAAGAAAGCGCAGGGGGTGAAATACGCGCTCGTACCTCCGGTAGTGCAACATCTCGCGCTCAATGGGTTCCAGGCTCGCCAGCACGTTGCGATGCGTGTGGACTATGCCCTTTGGCTCACCCGTCGTACCGGACGTGAACACGATCTGAAACGGATCGGATTCTTTCAGATTTTCAACGACACGCAGATTGGCATCGGCCGGCAGCATCCAGGGAAACGCGTCGAATTCAATTCGCGGTACCGCCGACGGCATATGAACAAGCTGCGGCTGGCGCCCCACGCAGAGTTTCGGTGATACTTCGCCTGCGATCCGCCGACCAAACTCCGGCGACCCCGCTTCGTCTAAAGGCACCGCCAGCACTCCGCGCAGCAGGCATCCCAGGAAGGTGGCAATCCACGGTGCCCCATTGTCTCCCCAGATTAGTACTCGGTCGCCTTTCCCAATGTGGCGGCGGTCGAGTTCAGCGGCGAAGCGCCCTGCCATCTGCGCGAGATCGTAATACGATGTATGGACTGTGCGGAAACCTTCGCGATGGACGACGGCCGTCTGCTTTCCGTATCGCAGATAATCCTGCACTAGAGAAGCCAGGTGAGGACGTCGCTGGGCCGTCGGATTCATACTGCCGCCGCGGGTAGGCACCCTCTCTGATTGTCCCCTGCCTGGCGGCGATAGTGAGACATCTTCTCGTCGTCGAGGTCCACGCCGGGGCGGGTCGAACTCGTCGGCGACAACGGCACATTCATCTGTGCCCGGACCTCGGCCAGCCATGGAGGTAACCGCGCAACCGGCTGCTCGGCGAAATAGATGCAGCCCGTGGTGAGCGATGCGGCAACGTGCCCTACGGCATACCGTGGACGGTTTCCGGCTGGCCATCGCCCCTTCTGCTTGCCCTGGATGCTTAGCAGCGGTATTGCCTGCATCGGCTCCGAATCGCTTTGGACGCGTCCTACTGCAATTTAATCGTTTTGCCTGTTCGAATGGATTCGCGTGCGGCCGTCAGGATCTCGGTCACGATGATGTTGTTCTCCAGCGAAGAAAGACCTGACGGCTTCACCTTGCCTCGGACCACCGCTTTCAGGTAGGACACAGAGTCACTTTCATCCGGCGGAAGCGCCGCGGGCTGGCGTGTTTCTTCCTGGCGATCACCTGGAAGCCGTACACGCAGCGCGTTCCCGCCCATGGCGTTAGCGTACCCTTTGGCTCCGTATACCTCGAAATCTTTGCGGCTGAACGGCCAGTTCCACGATGCCTGAATAATTCCCTGCGCCTTTGGATACTGCACCAGGACGGTGGCTTCATCCTCCACGCGCGCGTAGATGTCCGGCTTGCTGGTATGCGCCAGCGCGGCCACCGCCAGCGGCCGCTGCCCGTCCATCATCCACGTCATCAGGTTCGCGCCATAGCAGCCGAAGTCGAACAGTGCGCCCGCTCCATTCTTTGCCGGATCGCTGAGCCAGCCGAAGAACTCGGGTGGAGTACCTATTTCCTTCGGGCCCTGGTGGCCGTCCATGGCGACCATCTTCCGGATCTCCCCTGCGGCCTGTTGCTTCTTCAAGAGCTGCCACATCTCGCCATGGCTGCGGTACCAGGTTGTTTCGTAATTTACGATCACCTGAATGCCGCCGCGCCCGGCTGCCCGTTGGATGGCGCGCGCATGCTCCATACTCACTGCCAGCGGCTTTTCCATCATCACGTGGATGTGCCGCGGCGCCGCCGCCTCCACAATTACCGGATGGTCGTAAGTGTTTGTGAAGGATGCCACCGCTTCCGGCTTGGTGCGCTCGAACATCGTATTCAAGTCGCTAAATAGAATCGAGTCGGCCAGGTGATACTTCTGCGCGTACTTGCGCTGGAGAGCCGGGTCCGGGTCGAAAACGCCGACCACTTGAACATCCTGTCGATTCTGAACGGCTCGAAAGAATCCGTCGACGTGACCGTGTACCAGACCGGCGATTGCGAGACGTAAGGGCCCGCCCTGGGCCGGATCGCCCGGTTGCGCGGCAGCCAGCGCCGTGAATAAAAAGAAGGCCACAGGGAATTTGCAAGTAGTCATGGAAAGCTCCGTCTGGCGCGTCAAACTTGTGCTGTAACCGGCTCCTGCTCGACTCGTGCTGCAACTTTCTTGTCACGCTTCAGCCACAGTTGGAATCGCTCCAGGTACAAATAGATTACAGGAGTGATGTACAGCGTCAGGAACTGGCTGACGATCAGGCCGCCCACCACTGCCAGGCCGAGCGGCTGACGCGCATCCGCGCCTTCACCGTAGCCCAGTGCGATGGGCAGGGTGCCGAACAGCGCCGCCACCGTAGTCATCATGATCGGGCGGAAACGGAGCAGACAGCCTTCCCAGATGGCATCGTGGGCGGTTTTGCCCTCCTTCTGCGCTCCTATGGCGAAATCGATCATCATGATGGCGTTTTTTTTCACTACGCCGAACAGCATGATGATTCCGACGAAAGCGTAAAGGTCTAGCTGCTTGCCGAAGATCAGGAGAGTGGCCAGCGCTCCGAAGACCGCCGACGGCAGTCCCGAAAGAATCGTAATCGGGTGGATGAAGCTCTCATACAACACGCCCAGCACAATATAAATCACCAGTACCGCCACGATGAGCAAGATGGAAAGATTTTGGAACGAACGCTGAAACTCTTTCACTGTGCCCTGAAACGCCGTACTGATGGTGGCCGGCATCTGCAGATCGCGAATGGCTGTATCCACGTGCTGCGCCGCATCGCCCAACGCCACTCCCGGACGCAAATTGAACGAGATGCTGGTAGCCGGAAGTTGTCCGTAATGGCCGATGCTCAACGGGCCGACCGTACGGGTTGTCTTCACCAGCGTGTCCAATGGAATCAGCGCGCCCTGCGAGGAGCGAACATAAAGCTTCGACAAGGCCTCCGGGCTCCGCTGATATTTCGGCTCTACTTCCATGATTACGGAGTACTGATTGGCAGGGGCAAAAATCGTGGATACTTCGCGGCTGCCGAAAGATGTGAACAGAGCGTTCTGGATCTGCTGAGGCGAAACGCCCAGCGCCAGCGCACGGTCGCGGTCGATGTCCACCATTACCTGGGGACTGGCGATCTCCATGTCGGTGCTCACGTCCACGAAGCCAGGAAGCGTTCGCATGACGGCGGTCAATTTGGGCGTCCAGTCATATAACTCGTTCAGGTTCACACTCTGCAAAGTCATCTGGTAGGCACTTGCCATACGCTGGCCGCTAACAGTGACGGGCGGCGGATTCTGCATGAAAACCATGATTCCCGGGACCTTCGCCACTTCCGGACGCAGCTCGTCGATAATCTGATCCACGTTCTTCTTACGCTGGTCGCGCGGTTTGAAGCGGGAGAAGGCCACAGCCTGATTGCCGCCAAGTACGAAAGCGCCCACCGTTTCCACATCCGGATGCGCCCGTATGGTCTCAGCCACTGCATGCTGATGCCTCGCCATGGATTCGAAGGAAATATCCTGCGGTCCGCGCGAAATGGCGAACATGAACCCGCTATCCTGACTCGGAATGAAGCCTGTCGGCATCGTTACAAACATGTACGCTGTGCCGACGAGCATCAGTAGAGCCACCATCAGCGTCACAAACCGGTGCCGCATTGCGATCCCGAGCGTGTATTCGTAACCGCCCAGCATCTTATTGAACGCAGCCTCCAGTGTGTTGTAGAAACGGCCGTGCTTCACATCGTGATTGGCCTTCAGGAATCGGCTGCCCAGCATGGGAGTCAGCGTCAGCGAAACGAATCCGGAGATTAGAATTGCGACTACGATTGTCACGGAAAACTCATGCAGCAGCCGCCCCACGATCCCGCCCAGGAAGAGCACCGGAATGAAGACCGCCACCAGCGAGATCGTCATCGAGATGATGGTGAAACCAATCTCGCGCGAAGCCGCGAAAGCCGCCTCCATCCGCGACTTCCCCATCTCCATGTGCCGAACGATATTTTCCAGCATCACGATCGCGTCGTCCACCACAAATCCTACCGACAGTGTCAGCGCCATGAGAGACAGATTATTCAGGCTGTAGCCCAGCAAATACATCACGGCGAACGTACCGACGATGGAGAACGGGACTGCTGCGCCCGGAATCAAAGTAGCGGAAAAATTGCGCAGGAACAGGAAAATGACCAATACCACCAGGCAAATGGTCAGCACCAAGGTGAACTCGACGTCCCGGATAGAGCCGCGAATCGATTGGGAAGCGTCGAAACCAATCGAGAGATTGACGGAAGGCGGAATCTCGCGGCGAAGCGCCGGAAGCAGCGCCTTGATGTTGTCCACCACCTCCACTGTGTTGGTGCCCGGCTGCCGCTGTACTGCCAGCACCATGGCGTGCTTGTTATTGAACCAGGCGATGATCTTGTCGTTTTCAACGCTGTCGACCACATTGCCGAGCTGCTCCAGCCGTACCGGCGAGCCTTTCCTATACGCCACGATGATCGGCCGGTAGGCGGCCGCACTCGCCAGCGTCCCGCTGGATTGAATCGTAAAGGCCTGCTTTTCTCCGTCCAGGCGGCCCGTCGGCAGATTCGTGTTGCTTCCTTGCACTGCCTTTTGGACCTCGTCAACCGAGATGTTGCGCGACGACAGCTCATCCGGATTGAGTTGAATCCGAACCGCATATTTCTGCGCCCCGAAGACGTTTACGCGCGAGACGCCGCTCACCATCGAGATACGCTGCGCCAGCAGGGTATCGGCATACTCGTTCACCGTGTACAGGGGCAGCGTATCGGAATCCAGGGAAAGATAGAGGATGGGCTGTTCGGCCGGGTTGACCTTCTGGAACGAGGGTGGGCGCGGCATGCTCGGAGGCAGGCGTCCTCCCGCTTTGGAGATCGCGGCCTGCACGTCCTGGGCCGCCGCGTCAATGTTTCGGTCGAGCGCGAAGGTGATAGTGATGGCCGTCGTTCCCTGCGAGTTCGTCGAGCTCATCGTATCGATACCTGCAATCGTCGAGAACTCACGTTCCAGCGGCGTTGCCACCGAAGATGCCATCGTCTCTGGATTGGCGCCTGGAACCGCGGCAGTCACCTGAATTGTGGGGTAGTCCACGCTCGGCAAAGCCGCTACCGGCAACGCCCGGAAGGCGACCACGCCGAAGAGCACGATCGCGAAGGATACCAGGGCCGTCATCACAGGCCGTTCGATGAAAAGTTTGGAGAGGTTCATAGTTTCTCCCCCTCAATCTTCCGCGGATCCACTTGCCGGATGTGCGCTCCCGGAAACAGCCGCAGATGTCCGTCGGTTACCACCATGTCGCCGGGTGCAACACCTTTCTCGATCACCATCTTGCGCTCAAAGCTCCGGCCGGCTACCACGATGCGCGATTCAACGGTGTTATCCGGCTTCACGACGTAAACGAACTGGCCTTTCTGCCCTACTTGCACCGATTCGGCCGGCACCACGGTCGCATTCTGAATGGTGTCCAGCGTCAGTGTCACGTTGACGAACTGACCCGGCCAGAGGAATCCATCCCGGTTGTCGAACACGCCTTTCAACTTGATGGTCCCTGTGGTGGGGTCCACGGTGTTGTCGATCACGCTGACACGGCCCGTTGTGACGCGAGCCGGATTGTCCTGCAGCGAAACACGTACCGGCAGCCGCGAGCTCAAGCGCCGGATCACCCCCAGGTGCTGCTCGGGAACGCTGAAATTCACGAAAATAGGCGCAATCTGATGAATGATCACCAGTGGCACGTCGTTGGCCTTCACCAGGTTGCCCTGGTTCACCAGCAGATTGCCGGTGCGGCCGGAAATCGGCGCATGAATTTCGCAATAGGCAATGTCCAGCTTGGCCTTTTCGACAGCCGCCAGTTCACTGTCCAGTGCGGCCCGCGAGCTCTCGATGGCCGCCTGCGAGGCCCGGACCGATTCGCGGGTCACGTCCGCGCTGGTCCGGACCTGCTCGTAGCGTTCTTTGGATATGACCCCGGCTTTGGAGAGCTCCAGATTCCGGCCCGCCTCCGCGTCCGCGTTTTTCGATTGTGCTACGTCGCGCGCCAGGTTCGCCTCAGCTTGCCGGAGCTGGGCCCGGACCCGGGCCACTGCGGCCTGCGCTTGGGCGAGAGCCTCGGCATAGGGTCTCTTGTCGATTTCAAACAGCAGCGCGCCCTTTGCCACATTCTGCCCCTCGGTGAAATTCACCTTCACCAACTGGCCGCTGACCTGCGATTTGATCTGAACAATCGCGGACGCCTCGACGTTGCCCACCACCTTCAGTTCAAAAGGAACCGATTCCACAGAGGCGCGCGCGGTGGATACCGGCACTACCGGCGGCCCCGACGCAACCGGAGCCTTCTTTTTTTCGCAACCGGATGCCGCGGCTAGGAAGAATACACCGGCTACTATGCAGCTAAATCGATATGGGGACGGCACTGTCCTATCCTTTTGAAGACGTACTTGGCTATCGAAGGTGAGCAACTCGCCGATCTCAATAAGCGAAACTGAACACCTATCTCATCTTGGATGATCGGCGCCGGCGGTTTGGTTGCAATAATTGTCAATTGTATCGCAAAGGGTTCCAATCGGCCCCCGCAGTCGCGAAAACGCCGCCCGCTTGCTACCATAGAATCTTCCGGGTGCCCGCAGCGCCCATCACCAGACAATGTTCCGTTTTGAGACCGCAGGGGAGTCGCATGGAGAGTGTCTTGTCGCCACCGTGACAGGATTGCCCGCCGGTATTCCCATTTCCCTCGAGTATATTAATTACGAGCTTTGGCGCCGCCAGCAGGGTTTTGGACGCGGTGGACGCATGAAGATTGAGACCGATACAGCCCACATCGTGGCCGGTATCCGCCACTCTGCCACCATCGGCGCTCCCATCGCCATGCTGATCGCTAACGCCGACTGGAAAAACTGGACCGAGGTCCTGCCGGTGGAGGATTACACCGGATCGGAAGAGAAGAAAAAGCCGGTTAGCCGCCCTCGCCCTGGACACGCCGATCTGGCAGGGGCGATTAAGTACAATTTCCCGGATTCGCGCTACATTCTGGAGCGCGCCAGCGCGCGCGAAACGGCCGCCAGGGTAGCCGTGGGCGCCATCGCCAAGCTCTTCCTCCAACAGTTCGATGTGGAAGTCCTCAGCCACGTGATCGCAGTGGGGCCGGAGCGCCTCGGGCGCAACGCCGAGTGGCCCGAACTGGTTGCGCTTGCGCGCAAGCAGGACGTGCTGCTGGGGTGCGTCGATCCGGGGGCCGAGGCCCGCATGAAATCGGTGGTCGACGAGGCCTATCGCACCGGTGACACGGTGGGCGGCATCTTCGAGGTGGTTGCCCACAATGTGCCGGTCGGACTCGGCTCGCACATTACCTGGGATTCGCGGCTGGACGGCAAACTCGCCCAGGCCATCGTTTCCATCCAGGCGGTCAAAGGCGTGGAGATCGGATTCGCCGAGGAGGGCTCGGCCTCGTTTGGTTCAAAGGTTCAGGACACGATTCACTACCGGCGGGAAGAACGTAAATTCACCCGCGGCGCCAACCGTGCCGGCGGACTCGAGGGCGGCATGAGCAACGGTCAGGACATCCTGGTCCGCGGCTTCCTGAAGCCCATCTCCACCCTGCGGCGCCCGTTGGAATCCGTCGATTTGCCTACCCGCGAGCCCGCGCTCGCCGCCTATGAGAGAAGCGACGTTGCGGTGATCCCCGCAGCCGGCGTCATCGGTGAAGCAATGGTCGCTATCGTTCTGGCCGGAGCTTTCTTGGAAAAGTTCGGCGGAGACTCACTGGGCGAGACCAAACGAAACTTCGAAAGCTATCTCGAACAGGTGAAGACCTTCTGATGATTTTCCCAATTGTGAAGTACGGCGCGCCCGTGCTGGAGACAAAAGCGTCCGCTGTTAC
>DATLBY010000071.1:0-18031 GCA_035526665.1 Bryobacteraceae bacterium | reverse complement strand
TGGCCAGCTCGGCCGGAATCGATTCCAGGACAACAGCAAATGCTCCGGCCTCCTGCAGTGCATCCGCATCAGCAAGAACCTGCTCGCGCTCGCTCTCCACCCGGCCGACGGAACGAAACCCGCCGAGTTGATGAATCGACTGCGGCGTGAGGCCGACGTGGCCCATCACCGGGATGCCGATATCGACCAGCCGGCGAACCACGTCCACTACTCCCTTGCCGCCTTCGATCTTTACCGCCGCGGCCCCGCCTTCCTGCATCAGGCGTCCCGCATTCCGGACCGCTTCCTCCACGCTTACCTGGTAGCTGAGAAACGGCATATCCGCGACCACCATGGCGCGCCTGGTTCCATTCGCCACGGCGCGCGTGTGGTGAACCACCATATCCAGGGTGACGCCCAAGGTCGTGTCCAGGCCAAGGACCACCATGCCGAGCGAATCGCCCACCAGCAGGAGGTCGATGCCGGCGCGGTCCAGCAGCCGGGCCATGGTGGCATCGTACGCCGTAAGCATGGCGATCTTCTCGCCGCGCTTTTTCCGCTCCAGCAGATCGGGGACACGAACCGGTTTTATCCGCTCAGACATTCCGCGCTCCCCGAAGGGCAGCCTCAACCTGTGCCGCCTGGCCGCTATCCAGTCCGCGCCTGCACGCTATCTCCAACGCCTGCCCTCCCGCTGCTTCATATAGATGTCCCACGCCTTCATTCCAGTCCGATAACGCTTTCCTGTGAGCCGCGACCGTGGCTGCGTCGCCCCGGACGATGGGACCCGTCAGCGCCCTCGCTGTTCCTAAACGTACCGCATTCTCTACACTGGCCCGCGCGATCGGTTCCAGCGCGCGCAACGCCTCCTGCTCGTCCACCCCGGAGGCCGCCATTAACTGACAGGCGGAATCCAGCAGGACAGTGATGTAGTTGCTGGCCATCACGGCCGCAGCGTGATACAGCACCCGGGCCTGGGGTGGAATGCGGAGAACGTGCCCATGGAGCAGTTCCACTATCTCCAGCGCCCATTGCTCCGCGGCGCCCTCACCTGAAAACGCAAACGAAATGCCCCGAAGTGAGTGCGCCGCCTCAGGGCCGTCCGGAATCGTCTGGAGCGGGTGGAGGCTCCCACAGGAGACGCCGCGATCGCTGAGAGCCTGCAGGGCATCTGCGCCCTTAGCGCCGCAAGTGTGCAGCGCCGATCCGCTGGTAGCGCCCCCGGCCGCCAGCATTTGCGCCACTGGTTCGATGGCCGAGTCCGATACGGCGATCAGAAAGCGGGAGGCATGCCGTGGAAGATCCCCATATTCGACGGCTTGTACGCCGCCTCCAATAAAATCCGCCGCGCCTTGGGCGTGCTCCCGGCTTCGGCTCGCCACAAAGCCGACGGCTAGGCCGGCATCCTGCAACGCTCTGCCCAGGGCTCGAGCCACCCGGCCGGCTCCCGCAATCCCAACAGAGTTTTCAGTCAGCACAGTCAGGCGAACGCTTGCCGCATCAGTGCCAGACTCTTGGGGACCGCAGTTTCCGGTGGTTCGTTGCCTTCCATCTCCAGCGAGACGTATCCCGTGAAGTTCGCCTTGCGTAAAATAGCCGCAATCCGTGGATAATCCAAATTCAGCGTGTACCAGACGCCGCCGCCGAAATACGTCTTAAAATGCACAATATTCGCATAGGGCGCAATCTTCTCGATCTCGGGATACGGATCCACGGGGAAATTTCCAATA
Organism: Bryobacteraceae bacterium; assembly: GCA_035526665.1. Taxonomy (GTDB): domain Bacteria; phylum Acidobacteriota; class Terriglobia; order Bryobacterales; family Bryobacteraceae; genus DATLBY01. Next base: position 16,322 of record DATLBY010000071.1, on the reverse strand, counting down.
TCCAGGTTGATTCCCAGCCAGGGAGAATTGACCGTACGATAGATGTGCAGCAGCGCTTCCGTCCTGGTGGTCAATCCCCAGTGGTTTTCCAGATCCAGAATTACACCGGCCTTTTCGGCGGCGGGCAAACATTCCCGGATCGAATCGATGCACCATTTCAGAGCATCGTCGTTCGTATAGCCTTTTAACGGGGGTTCATCCCCCTTGACCTTCATCAGATCGTCAAAAGAAGGAACCGTCTTCCAGCGCCCGGAGTTCAAGCGAATGGAAGGAATCCCCATCTGCGCCGCTAATTCAATACAGCGGGTGGTGTGCTCGATATGTTTGCGGCGTTCCTGCGGATCCGGCGAGACAAAGTCCTGGTGGATAGCCAACTGAATCAGATCGAGTCCGTTGCGAAATGCGGAACGCTTCAGCTGATTTAAATATTCGACGGACTCGCCGCTCATCTGGCGATGCAGCACCTCTACGCCGTCAAATCCGAGGCGGCCCGCGTTCTCGATTACCTTTTCAATCGGGTATTTCTCGCCTTTGAGATGCCAATACGAGTAGGTCGACACCCCCATTCGTATCCGGCGCTTCGGAGACGCCGGCTCCGCAGCTTCCACGGGCAGCGCGGTAGCGCAAAGCGCACCGGTTCCTTGCCGCAGCCATCTTCGCCGGGAGGTTTCTAGCATGAGTCCAAACATAACTTAATTGGGGCCGGGGCGCAAAGGTACCAGTTGCGATAGAAAAAAGGGTGCTTACAGCCTCGGTCGAGCTTTATGCTGGACCTTCCAGCCGCGTGATCCGCCGCTCGTGATTCTCTGCAAGGGCCGCCAGTTTCTCCAAGACGCCCACCAGCTTGTCCATTTTCCCGGTAAGGCTGGTAAAGCCGGCCTCTAGGTTGTGCTGCATGAGCTCGACCGATTGCGTGAGCGCTTCGTGACGTTCAGTTAGGCGCTCGAGCCGTTCGTCAATAGTCATTTCGTCTCCAAGAATATGTCTAAAGTAAGCTCTAGCTTCCGGCGCAGGGAAAAGAAATGCTCCCTAAGCAGCTCCGCGGCATAACTCAATTGTATGCCTCCGCTATTCGCGGGATCGGCGGCAGATGAGGAATTTGGGCGAAAAAGCATAAGCGGTGAGTTCGCTCGCGTCAGATGTAAATGACGGCGCGGCCAGTCAGAATACAGTGTTGAAGGTACACGTCGTTTATTTTCAGAACGAACCCAACTCAGCAGCTAAGTAGCTTTGTTTCCTTCCAAAACGGCGCGGACTTTGGCTGCCAGTTGCTCGGGCGCGAAGGGCTTCTGCAGAAAATCGGTGCCTGGGTCCAGCACTCCGTGATGGACGATGGCGCTGTCTGTATACCCGGATACGAAGAGCACTTGAATGTCGGGACGCATTGCGCGGATCCGGTTCGCCAACTCACGCCCGCTCATCTTAGGCATCACTACGTCGGTGATCAGGAGGTGCATCCGCTCATTGTTCGTAAGGCAGAGCTCTATCGCTTCCGGACCCCCACTCGCCGCCAGCACCCGGTACCCCTGCTTCTGCAGCATCTCGCCCACCACCCGGCGGACGCCATCCTCGTCCTCAACCACCAAAATGGTCTCACTTCCCCGGTAATCGCGGGGCTCCGCATGCAGCGGGGCATCGAGCGATGCGGGCTCCTGCACGCGCGGCAGATAGATCTTGAACACGGTGCCGTAACCGATTTCGGAGTAGACCAGAATCTCGCCCTGGTTCTGCTTGATGATGCCGTAACTGGTGGAGAGGCCGAGCCCGGTCCCGCGTCCTTTCTCCTTGGTGGTGAAGAACGGCTCAAACAGGTGGGTCTTTACTTCGGGAGTGATGCCGCTTCCCGTGTCACTGACGGCCAGCAGCACGTAGGAACCGGCCGCAAGTGTGAGGTGGCGGCTGGCGTAACCGGCGCTCACGTCCATATTGTGCATTTCGATCGTCAGCTTGCCGCCCGATGGCATGGCATCGCGCGCATTCACCACCAGGTTGACGATCACCTGCTCCAGTTGACCCGGGTCCACGCGCACCTTCCCCAGGCCCGGAGCCGAATGGATCAGCAGTTCAATATCTTCACCGAGCAGTCTGTGGAGCATGTGCTCCAGCTCCATGATCAGCAACCGCAGATCCACTATCTTGGGCTGAACGATCTGCTTGCGGCTGAACGCGAGAAGCTGCTTGGTCAAGGTGGTGGCCCGATCAGCGGCCTTCAACACCTGTTGCATGTCTCCATATAGCGGATCGGATTCGGGCAGCCTGTCCAGCAGCATCTGGCAATAACCGGTGATGACCGTTAGCAGATTGTTGAAATCATGCGCCACGCCACCGGCCAGCCGCCCTACCGCCTCCATTTTCTGGGCCTGCCGGAACTGCTCCTCCAACCGCTTGCGCTCGGTGTTATCTGCAACGGCAGCGACAATCCCAGTGACGGCCCCGGTCGCGTCTCTTAGCTGAGCGCTCCAGATGCTCACCTCAATGGGAGAACCGTCTTTCCGGCAGCGCCTTCCCTCGTCGCCCACCATCACCTTCCCCAGCGCTGCCTGCCTCAGGCGAATGCGAAAAGCCGGTTGATCCTGGGGAAAGATGATTGGCAGCGAACGGTTGAGAACCTCGGCCTCGGAAAATCCGAAGATAGCTTCCGCCGCCGCGTTCCAACTCTTGACCCTTCCTTCCAGATCCAGGGAGTAGATGGCCAAAGGCGATGTCTCGATAACGGCCCGCAAGGTTTCATTGGCTTCGCGCAAGGCCTCCTCGGCGCCTTTGCGTTGGGTGATATCGCGCGAGTTCAACACCAGGCCGGCGACCGCGGAATCGGACGCAAAGCTTTTTCCAATGCCTTCCAGCACCAGCCAGGAGCCAGTAGCATGCCGGAGGCGAAATTCAAAGGAATGACTCGCACCGGGATTGCGGCTGCTGCTACTGAGACGCTCTCGGAATGCGCTCTGATCCTCCGGATGGATCAGCGGGTATATGCTGCTGCCGTTCAGATGCCCTGGCTCATATCCGAGCACCCTATCCAGCGAAGGACTGCCATAGCGGATATTCCCGTCGGTATCCAGGACGGTGATGATATCCAGAGCGTTTTCAATCAGCGACCGGAAGTACTCTTCACTCCGCTGGAGGGCTTCCACGGCGCGCTTGCGCTCCGTCGCATACCGCATCGCGCGGACCAGCAGATGGCTCGTGACCTGGCCCTTTACCAGGTAATCCTGCGCGCCTTCGCGCAGAGCCCGGACAGCCAGCGCCTCGTCATCCAAGCCGGTGAGGACAACGATGGGGACGCTCGGGGAATGTGAGTGGGCGGTAACCAGTGTCTCGAGCCCATCGGCGTCCGGCAGCGAGAGGTCGAGCATGATAATGTCGAAACGCTCGGCTTCCAGACGCGCCAACGCCTTGGCCAGCGTATCTTCATGAGTCAGCCGGATGTTGCTGCCCTCAGCTTCGCGCACCGCCTCTCGCATCAGGCGCGCGTCGCCCGGGTTATCTTCGACCAATAACACGCTAATCCGCTCAAAATTCATGCGAGCCCGCAAACCCTCCGTTCCGGTTCGCGGGCGACACAAGGTTGCATTCTCCGCATAGTACTATTGACGCCGGAATACTGGGGCTGCATTCTAATATGTCTTATATCACAGAGTTACGCTTTCTCAGTTTTCAAGAGCGCGGCATCGCACGCTAAAATGGAAGTTCCCCACATGACCAGGCGCATCATTGTAGCAATAGACGGGCCGGCCGGTGCGGGCAAGAGCACAATAGCTCGCGCCGTAGCCGACCGCTTGGGATTTGTGTACATTGACACCGGAGCAATGTACCGCGCAGTAGCGCTCTGGGCATTGCAGCGCGGGATCAGCGACAGTGACATGCATCGGCTGGAACAGCTCGCCAACGAGGCCGAAATCGCTTTCGTCCCGGGGGCCGAGAGCGTACTGCTGAATGGGGAGGACGTCACCGAAGCAATCCGGGCTCCCGAGATTTCTATTGCCGCGGCGAAGGTTTCGGCGGTTCCCGCGGTTCGCCGTGCAATGGTGGAAAAGCAGCGCGGTTTGAGCGCGGACGCCAGCGTCGTGATGGAAGGCCGGGACATCGGCTCCGTGGTGTTCCCGGAAGCCCAGGTCAAGATTTTTCTCGATGCGGATCCATCCATCCGCGCGGACCGCCGCGTGCTCCAACTCCAGCGGAATGGAGTTCCAGTCTCCAAGGAAAACACTGAGCGTGAGCTGGCGGACCGGGATACGCGTGACCGGACGCGCTCCGAGGCTCCGCTGGTGCAGGCGCCCGATGCGGTATACGTCGACAGCACTGGATTGAACCCGGAAGAGGTGCAGGAAGTGATTCTCAAGCTGGTCCGCGCCCGTACTTCCAACGGGAAGGAGTACTCGCGGTGAGTCTTTTGGTAATGAAGTTCGGCGGCACGAGCATGGGGTCGGCCGAGCGCATCAAAGTGGCAGCCGGAATATCCGCCGAACACAACCGCTCCAGGCCCGTGATTGTAGTCGTTTCCGCCATGTCAAAGGTCACCGACCTTCTGCTGAACACCCTGAAGCAAGCCGAAGACGGGAATGCTCCTGGTGTGGAAAACAATATTCAGGAGCTGCAGACGCGCCATGTTGCCACGTGCCGGGAACTGCTGCCCGCTGCGGCATGCGCGGCGGCGATCTGCGAGATAGACGATCTGATATCGAATTTCGCCCGTATCGCTCGTGGCGTGCTGATGCTGGGAGAACGGCCGCCGAAATCGGTCGACGAAGCGATCGCTATCGGTGAGAAGCTGTCGGCGTTTCTCATGGCCTCGTATTTACAGCACTCGGGAACTCCCGCTGCGGCGGTGAGTGGAAGCGAGGTCATCGTCACGGACGCGGTCTTTGGCAACGCAACTCCGCTCTGGGCTCCCACGGCGGCGAAGGCGGAGCAGCGCCTCCGCCCACTGCTCGAAGCCGGAGTTCTGCCTATCGTGACCGGGTTTATCGGCGCCACCGCTGACGGCCGCTCCACAACGCTCGGGCGCGGCGGCTCCGATTTTTCGGCATCCATTGTCGCGGGCGCCCTGGATGCGGCGGAGCTCTGGATCTGGACCGATGTGGACGGAATCATGACGGCCGATCCGCGGCTGGTGCATGACGCGGCCGTGCTGGACGAGGTCACCTACAACGAGGCGGCCGAACTCGCCTACAACGGCGCCAAGGTGCTGCACCAGCGTACGCTCGCTCCCCTGATTGAGAAGCAGATACCCGTTTGGAGCAAGAACAGTTTCGCCGCGCACAAGCCGGGAACCAGGATTGTTTCGAAAACGAGCGCATCGCTGGGACCCCGGGCCGTCACGTCCATGTCGAACGTGGCTCTTGTCTCGATCGATCCCGCAGGCCCGGCAGTGAATGGCACGCAGATCATGGCGCGGGCTCTGGATGCCCTGGCTCGCGTGAATGCCGAGGTGCTGGCGTTATCCAGCTCCAGCTACCGGCAGAATTTCTGCTTTTTGATACGGCGAGAGGACTTGGCGGCCGCGTTGGAGAGCCTGGAGTCCAGCCTCACGCTGGAACTGGCCCACAACTATCTTCATCCCATCGGTGTGAATACGGAGGTGGGACTGCTGGCCGTGGTGGGCGAAGGGATGCGGGGAACTCCGGGCCTGGCGGGAAGAATCTTCACTGCCGTATCGCGCGAAAAAATCAACATCATCGCGATTGCCCAGGGGTCCAGTGAGCTGACGATTGCCATCGTGGTGGCGCGCAGCGGGCTGGAACAGGCAGTGCAGGCCGTCCATGCCGAGTGCGGAATGGGCGCGCCGAAGGTTTACCAGTCGGCGTAAGGCGTGCCGTCCAGTCCCGTCTTGTCCGATCCGCTCTTCACGTCGAAAATACCCGGTTCACTCTGATTCACGCTGGTGGTGGCGTCTTCCATCACGGTCTTCCACGTCTGATCCGAGCCGGTAATCGGGTCCATGGGAACGGCGCGAAGATAGCCGTCGGTGACCAGATCGTTCAGCGACTGCGGGGCCTTCTGCTTGTCATACGTGTACTCGTCGATCACGGTGCGCATGGTGAAGAGATTGTTGCGCAACACCGATTCCTTGGAGCGCAGAATGGACTTCTGGTAAAACGGAACCGCGATAGACACAAGAATCATGCTGATCGCCAGCACGATCATCAACTCAATCAGCGTGAACCCGCGCCTACCACTCTGAATACGGTGTGCCATCCTTTGCCCTCTCCGTGCTCTTCGTGTAGACATCAAACACGTTTTGACCGCCCCATCCGGAAGATTTCGGGTCGTCCTGCACACTGCGCTTTCCCCAATCAGTAGTCTTTGAGAAGGGATCCCGCGGAATCTTGCGGAGGAACTTGATTTTTTTATCTACCTGGCCGGAGGCCTTCACGCCCTCCACCAGCATTTCGATCGTCTCGGGATAACCCTCGGTGCCCAGCTTCTGCGGGCCCAACTGCCCTGTGTCGGCCATGTCTTTGTACTTGTCGATGGCTGATCGCATCTCGCGCAAGGCGTAACGCAGCTCACGTTCGCGCTCCTGGCGCACCTTGTAGCGCGCCAGAGGCACCGCCATACTGGTGAGAATCAGCATGATGGTGAAGGCTACGATCAGCTCCACCAGCGTAAGACCGGATTGTGTTTTCCGCCGGCGCATCGTCGTGTCTATTGAACGATCACGTCCAGGCTGGGGGGCGCGGCGGAAAGCGGCTGAAGCTGCGAATTCTGCAACGAGATTTCGCTCAGGCTAACCGGTGAGCTACCCTTCCCTATGGCCTGGAAAGTCAGGGAAATCAGACCGCCGGATCCGCTGACCCCGCCTGAGCCGGGCAAGCGATTGAGCACGACCGTGGCCTCCCCCGTATCGTTGAGGGTGTTCTCGTTGAAGTTCACCTTCTGCCCGTCGCCCGTGAGCAGACTGCCCTGCCGGATCGCCGTAAGACGGAGGATCTTCGGATCAAACTTGAGCTTCATGGGAGCGGAGAACAGGTCGGTCACGTTATTCACCTGCAGAGACACGGTCACCGGCGCGCCGAGCGTGGTCTGTACATTCCCGGGGATGAACTGGAGCGTGGTGAGTCCAGCGGGCGTTGCAGGGGTTGTAGGAGCCGCAGCCGCCGGCGCGGGCGCGATCGCCCCCGGATTCACGGGGAGCGGCATACCCGCAGCTGGCGGCGCGACCGCAGGCTTCGGCGACTGATCCTTGCGGGGCGCGTACGTCAGCTTCACTACCTGGTCACTGCCGGCCGCGATTCCGCGCAGGTTTGCATCTGTGTACTCCGGAGCGCGGACAATATGCGGAACCAGAGCTATCAAGAGCTCTCCCTGATTCTTCTCGGTGTGATCGGTGCCGAAAAAATGCCCGATGATGGGAATCGACGCCAAGCCGGGTACGCCGGCGATCGTCTTGGTGTCTTGCGACTGCATCAGTCCGCCGAGTATGTTCACTTCGCCTTCCCGGATACGGATATCGTGTTCGACTTTCTTCTGGCTGATAATCGGCTGCGACACTCCCCCGATGTCGATACGGCTGCTTACATTCGAAATTTCAAGGACCACATGCATGGAGACCTCGTCCCGTCCATGCACCTTCGGCAGGATGTCCACGTTCACACCCACTTCGGCGAAGCTGAACTGCGTGCTGACCAGGGGACTGATTCCCATCTGCCCAACGCCGCCGGGCTGAAAGCTGCCCGTGGCGTAAGGAATCTTGTCGCCGATTCGCAGCGTGGATTTATAGCCTTCCACGGCGCGTACCTGCGGCTGCTGCAGAACGCGAGTGCGCCCATCGCTCAGCACCGCCTGCAGGATGCCGCTAGGTACGGATACGGAAAAGTCGCCCGCACCGATATTTTTGATCTGGTTCAACGTAACGGCGGTGGAGCCCGCCGTGGTGGTAGTAGTCCCCGTTCCCGTACCCGTGGTGGGGATATTGGTAGCGGGAGCCCCGTAGGAGATTGGAATCTTGATGCCGGCCGCGCCGCTGGTCAGGAAGGTGGCGCCGAGGTCGCGTACGCGAGCGCGGTTGGCCTCCATGACGATGACGTCAATCACCACCTCGCCCTTAGGTTTATCTAGATCCTGGATCAGTTTTTCGGCCAGGGCCACCTGATCGGTGGTGCCGCGTACCAGGATTGCGTTCTGCGCGTTGTAAGTGAAGGCCCGCCTGATTTCCGTTACTGACCGCACTGTGGTGGCAATCTCCTGCAGCTCTTGAATGGTGGTCGCGTTCTTGATGTAGAAGACCCTCACTACGTAGTCTTCATAATCGCGGCGCTTGGTGGGATTGTCGGAAGTCACGAAAATCGTGTTCGAGGAGAGCGGCTTCCAAAAAGACTTCGTCTGAACAGCCAGATAATCGAGGGCCTCCTCCAGCGTGGTGTTCGCGAGGTCCACAGTGAAAGTGCTCTTGCCGGGCGGCGGCTGATATTCGCTGTCGAATACCACGTTGATACCGGCCACTTTTCCGACGGTCTCATACAACAGCTTGACCGGCTGGTTATTCATCTTCAGCGTCACGATCTCGCGCGTGATGGGCTTAAGCTCCGGCGCTGACAGGATGCTGGCGGATTTTTCTTCCGAAGCCTTCTGCGCCTGCTGCGCGGGCGTGAGACCCCGCGCCTCGGGGGTTGCGGCCTTAGCCCCGGGGTTCTTTTCGCGCTCGATCATCTCTCTGGTCCGCCGGATCTCCTGGTCGGCCATGGCAGAACTGGGGTCGATGGCGTAAGCCTTGAGAAACTCCTGTAGGGCCTCCTCCAGCTTGCCGGCGTTGCGGAGCTTTTGGCCGGCATCGATCCGGGCCATCCCCGCCTGGAATCGTACCCGGCGGGCAGCCAACTGGTAGGCCGGATCGGACGGATCGGAGAGCATGGCCTTTTCAAACAGGTCGAGAGCTTTCTCATATTCCCTGCGAATCTCCGCGTCTTGCCCCTCTTTCAGAAGTTTTTCCGCCTTCCGGTTGCGCGCCCAGCCGGGAGCCGCAATGCAAATGAGTAGCGCTGTAAGCAGCAAAAATCTTACTAACTGTTTCAAGATAAGCACCTTATCGTTCTAGAGGACCTGCATGGTACATTGAGGGAGACGCTGGCACATAAACAGTAGACGTAGCACGCTTTGCCTCCGTTGAGGCCAAAAACTTGCGAGATTCGGACGCTTCCTTTAAGATCCTGAGCGATAACCGCCAGGCCAGCCACAACTATCACCTGCTGGAGAAATACGAGGCCGGAATTGCGCTCAGCGGCACCGAGGTCAAGTCCGCCAAGACCGGCAAGATCCAGTTGAAGGAGAGCTATGCCGATATCATCGGCAATGAGGCGTGGCTGGTGAACGCGCACTTCAGCCAGTACTCCCATGGAAACCGGGAGAATCACGAGCCCGTGCGAAAGCGTAAATTGCTGTTGCACCGCCAGGAGATTGACAAATTATTCGGGAAAGTACGCGAGAAGGGCCTCACGCTGATTCCCACGAAGATCTATCTGAAGGGCAGCAAAATAAAGTGTGAGATCGCGGTTGGACGCGGTAAAAAACTGCACGACAAGCGCGAGGCCGAACGGACCAAGGAACAGAACGACGAAGCGCGCAAAGCAATGCAGCAGCGCCGCCACATTGAATAATCCCCTATGGTAATCAAAATAACTCACGGCCCCGTGGCCGAAATGGAAGCCGATGTCCTGGTGATTCCGGCGTTCGAATCAGAGGGCGAGGCTCCGCCGGAACCTTTCAAATCGCTCTATGAAAGCGGCGAATTCGCGGGCAAGCCTCTGGAGACGGCGGTCCTGCACAACGCGCCGGGGTTCCGGGCCAAGCGTCTGGTGGCGGCGGGCGGTGGTCTCAAGTCGAAATTCAATGCTGCCGAAATGCGCAAAGCGGTCGGCGCGGTAACGAGGACATTGAAAGAAAAGCGGCTGCGCAACATCACGCTAGCTTTGAATGAGCCCTGCTTATCCGCTGTCATGGTGGCCGCCGCCGTGGAAGGCGCCTTGCTTGGCGATTACGAACCGGATCATCTCAAGACCGATACGACGAAGTCGGAAAGGCGGTTGGAATCGTTCACCGTGCGCGTCCCCAAGCAGGACAAGGCGCTTGAAGAGGCAGTAGAGCGCGGGCGCATTCTGGCGGAAGCCCAAAACTTTGCGCGTGATCTGGTGAATGAGCCCGCCAACATCCTGACTCCGATGGCTCTGGCAGCGCACGCGCGACAAATGGCCGCCGACTGTGGGCTCGAATGCGAGGTACTGGAGCAGGACCGCATGCAGCAACTCGGCATGGGTTCGCTGCTGGGAGTGGCGCAGGGCAGCGCCGAGCCACCCGCTCTGATCATCATCCGGTATAAACCGGAATCGGGGGCGTCGCAGGACCATCTCGGACTGGTGGGCAAGGGCGTCACGTTCGACACCGGTGGCGTCTCCATCAAGCCATCCGATGGCATGGAGAAGATGAAGTACGACATGGCTGGCGGCGCAGCGGTGCTCGGCGCGATGCGTGCTATTTCCAAATTGAAGCCGCAGGTGCAAGTAACCGCCCTTGTGCCCACAGTGGAAAATATGGTGAGCAGCCGCGCGCAGCGTCCGGGCGATATCGTGAAATCGCTGTCGGGGAAGACCGTGGAGGTTTTGAATACCGACGCGGAAGGCCGGCTGATCCTGATCGACGCTATCACGTATGCCATTCGCCTGGGCTGCACGCACCTGGTGGATGCGGCCACCTTGACCGGCGCGATTGTGGTGGCGCTCGGCCACATTCACATCGGCGCCTTCACCAGCGATGAAGACTTCCTGAAGAAGGTAATGACCGCCGCCGGCGCGGAGGGCGAGCGCATGTGGCACATGCCGCTGGATGACGATTACAAAGAATATTTGAAAAGCGCGTTCGCCGATCTACCCAACATCGGCGGCCGCTGGGGCGGCGCCATCACGGCCGCGATGTTTCTAAAAGAGTTCACCGAAGGCAAACCGTGGGTTCACCTGGATATCGCCGGTACCGCATGGCTGGACGATGGCAAGCCGTATCTGGCTAAAGGTCCGTCCGGCGTGGCGGTGCGCACGTTCACGAACCTAGCCATGAACTGGTAGCCGCGGGCTCCAGCTATTTCAGTTCAATCGTCAGAGTCCGGTAGGACTTCGCATTCAGATTCGTCAATTGCGGCGCGTCCTCGCCTTTATCATGCCAGATGACTTCGCCGGATTTACGTTCCCGAATCGTCTTCTCTCCGGTGCCTGAGTCCTTACGCTCATACTTGCAATCGTCCAGAAAAACGATCACCTGATCGGCGCCGCGGATATAGCGCTCCCTGGGGACGCCCGGCGGATAGGTCACTTCGGAGACCTTCACCCGCGCATTCTCGAGTTTCACTTTCGTGGGCAGCGCTGCGAATCCCGATCCGATCATCGTCAGAATGGTCAACACAGATGAGGCAACGGCCGTCAGGATAATCCATCTCGTCATATCGCTTCACTCCTCGGTGCGTACTTTTTTTGTACTAGAAACACGTAAGCGGCGACCCCGGCAATCAGCAGACCGGAGACAACGGCCATCGGCGCGTAGTAGCTGCCGGTAACCTGAATCAATCGCCCGGTCAGTATCGGCGCGACGATCCCGGAAAGATTGGAGGCGAAATTCTGGACGCCCGCGATGCGCCCGATCGCCGCCCCCGGCATCAGGCTCTGGGTAAGCGCCCAATAATTCGCGGTCGCGAGCCCGAGTCCCGCCAGGGAAATAATTGAGAATGCCACCGCGATATCCTTCGAGCCGCTGAGAATCCCAATGATCTCGGTGGACGCGACCGCCAGGCCGGCCACCGTGAAGCCTTTACGAACACGAATGGGGTCGGCGCCGCGGGCGATCATTCTGTCTGCCACCGCTCCGGCCAGGATTGCCACTATCGCCATGCCACCAAAACTGAAGGCCGAATAAACGCCCATGGACGTGAGCGACAACTTCCAGTGTTCCACAAAGTAGGACGGCAGCCAGGTGAGGCAGAAATAGTTGAAATAGTTGTAGGCGAAGGTGCCGATAATAATCCCGTAAATGGCCGGCGTCCGGAACACAGCGCTGAAAGGAATGGCGCGGCTGGTGGCGTGCTTGTTGGCATCCGATTCGAGTTGCCGGTCATCGTTCTTCACAGTGAACAGCCAGGGAATCAGCCACACCAGGCCCCCGAAGCCCAGAACCATGAACATGCCCTGCCAGCCTTGCAGCAGAATCAGCTTGGCGGAGACATAATTGCCGATCGCGGGACCCAGTTTGGCTCCGGCGAAAAAAATGCCCACGGCCAGGCCGCGCTGGTTTTCAGAAAGATTAAACCGTATCCAGCGCAGGCTGCCGGGAGTGATGGCGGCCTCGCCGATTCCCAGCAACATCCTCAGTGCGAACAATTGCCAAAGGCTGGTGGCAAAGCCGGTAAAACCCGAGACGAGACTCCAGAAGAGAAACCCGACGGCAAGCGGAAACTTGACGCCGTAGCGGTCCGTGACGGCGCCGGCCGGGATCTGGAGAAACGCGTAGGTCCAGAAAAAAGCGGAATGAAGCAGGCCTTTGTCGTCGTTGGAGAGGTGGAAGAATGTGCTGAAATCGATGTCGGTAACGGCCACCGCAAGATTCGAGCGGTCGACATAAGCGATGATGTTGGCCACGGCCAGGAGGACGACAATCGTCCATTTTCTAGTGGAAGTAATCTGAGGCAAGCGTTCGATCAACGTATCACATGATCCGGTGGCGGCGATGTTGCCAGACCCGCGGCAGCCTGCCACAATAGACAAGGTCGTGATCTGGCTCCGTGGGAGGAGCCCAAAAACATGCAACTTCGGGTGCTTGCATTTGTGCTGGCCGGCGGGAAAGGTACCCGCCTCTATCCTCTGACGAAAGAGCGCGCGAAACCCGCCGTGCCTTTCGGCGGACGGTACCGGCTGATCGATTTCGTTCTCAGCAACCTGATCAACTCGGGCGTATATTCCAATTACGTCCTAATCCAATTTAAGAGCCAGTCGCTGCTGCAGCACTTGCGCGACGGCTGGGAGTCCACCGGGCTGCTCAAGAGTCATTTCATCATCCCGGTACCGGCGCAGATGCGGACGGCCGGCGAAGAATGGTATCGCGGGACCGCGGATGCCATTTATCAAAACATCAATTTGATCGAACAGGCCGACCCTCACCTGGTGATGATTTTCGGCGCCGATCATATTTACCGGATGAATATCCGGGACATGATCGAGTTTCACGAGCACAAGCGCGCCCAGGTCACCGTTGCCGCCATTCCCGTAGAGAAGCAGTATGCCTCCGAATTCGGCGTCATTGAAGCTGCGCACGACGGGTCCATTGCCGGGTTCCATGAAAAACGGGCGGATGCGCCGACCATGCCGGGCGACCCGGAGCGTGTCTACGCTTCCATGGGGAACTACATCTTTTCCACGGCAACGCTGCTGCGGGAGTTGTACGCCGACGCCGCGCGGGAAGATAGCGCCCATGACTTCGGCCGCGACATCCTACCCGGGCTGATTGGACGATCGGAAATGTTTGCCTACGATTTCCAAACCAATCGCATTCCCGGGGATCCCCCAGGCTCGGAAGTGTACTGGCGTGATGTCGGGACCATTGATGCCTACTATGACGCCAACATGGATCTGAAGGCTGTTTCGCCCGTGCTGAATCTGTACAATCGCCAGTGGCCTCTACGGACCGCCGGCTATTCCGATCCGCCGGCCAAATTCACTTTTGACCAGGAGGGCCGGCGCGGGCAGGCCATCGATTCCATCGTTTCAGGCGGCAGTATCCTGTCGGGCGGAGTGGTTCGCAATTCCGTGCTGGGGCGTGGGGTCCGGGTGCATACCGGCGCGATTGTGGAGGATTCCATCATTTTCGACAATTGCGATATTGGGAGGAGGGCCAAAGTCCGGCGTGCGATCCTGGACAAGAATGTGCGCGTGCCGGAGGACGCCATGATCGGCTATGACATCGAGAAGGACAAGGTGTATCACCACGTGACCGAAAGCGGCATCGTGGTGGTGGAAGGCCACCGCAGTTCGGTGGAGATTTCTACGCTGCAGATTTAGGATTTTTGGCGGGCGCAAAGGCCGAGATAATCACGCCGGTAGCAATCACCACTAGGGCCCCGATCACGTTGTACCAGAGGAATGAGATACCGGTAAAACGGTTGGCGGCGAAGATGGCGGCCTCTCCGGCGAACACCCCGAAGAAGGCGCCATTTGCCGTGACGTTCTTGAAGAAGAACGCGAGTACAAATACGCCCAGCATTCCCCCGTAGAACAGCGACCCGATCATGTTCACGGCTTCAATCAGCGCTCCAAAGCCTTTGCCATATCCTGCAAACACCATCGCATAGATTCCCCAAAACACCGTGGCGAGTCGCGAGGCCCACAAGTAATGCCGGTCGGAGCCGGATTTTTGAAAGTGCCGCTTATATACGTCGATCACGGTCACGGTGGCGAGCGAATTGATCTCGCCCGAAACGGCGGACATAGCCGCCGAGAAAATCACGGCAACGATCAAGCCCACCACGCCCGCGGGCATATAGTGGGTAACAAAATTGAGAAAGATGTAGTTGGTATCGTTGAACGCCGCCGTGCCGCGTGTCCGTTCGACAAACCGGATGGCTTCCCCGCGGGCGCCATCGAAATCCTGCTGCGTCTGCCGCAGACGGTCGAGCTTTGCCGGATCGTTCCTGTCCGCGAGCAGCGCGGTGGCAGCCTGCTTGCGGCTGTCGAAAGCCGCCTGATACCTGTGCTCCACAGACTGAAAGTCCGGCCTGGATTGCGCGCGGCCAAGCTCGACCGGGTGGAAGATTACGGGCGGACGCTCGAACAGGAAAAAAACAAACACCATGGCGCCGATGAACAGGATAAACGCCTGCATCGGGATCTTCGCCATCGCGTTGAATAGCAGGCTGAGGCGGCTTTGCGCGATGGACTTGCCGGTAAGGTACCGCTGCACCTGAGATTGGTCGCAGCCGAAATACGAGAGCGCTAGAAATGCGCCTCCGATGAGGCCGCTCCAGAGATTGTAACGGTCGTTCCAATCGAAATGGGTGTTCACAGCGCGCAGCTTGCCCATGGCGCCGGCAAGAGTCACGGCATCCCGGAAACTGACCCCTGGCGGCATTAGATTCACCGCCACAACCAGAGCCAGAATCAACGCGGCGAAGATCACCATCATCTGCTGGACATCCGCCCACGTCACGGCCTTGATGCCGCCGGTCGCCGTGTAGATCACCACGAGCGTTCCCATTAGAACAGTGGTGACCTGGTCCGACCAGCCGAGCACGACCGAGAGCACCACCGCCGGCGCGTAGATAGCGAGGCCGGCGGCGAGCCCTCGCTGGATCAGGAAGATGATACTCACCAGCGCTCGCGTCTTGGCGTCAAAGCGCTTCTCCAGATACTCGTAGGCAGTGTAGACATTCGCGCGGTGAAAGATGGGGACCGCGGTTGCGGATATCAACACCATGGCGACGGGCAGACCGAAGTAAAACTGCACAAAGCGCATTCCATCGACGTATGACTGGCCGGTGGTGGAAATGAAGGTGATGGCGCTCGCCTGCGTCGCCATGATGGAGAGACCCATGGCGTACCAGGGCATTGTTTTACCGGCCAGTAGAAACTCGTTTACCGTTCCGCTGCGCCGGCCGCGCCACAGCCCATAACTCACGATGGATACCAGCCAGCAGAACATCACCACCCAATCGAGTGGTCTCATAGCGAGTAGAAACTTGAGAATAAATACAGGCCGAAGATCACCACGGCGAGGTAGAGGAGCACCACGGCGTAGACACGCTTCCAGGAGCCGAGAAACGGCGGAGGACCATCCTCCATGATCTTCGGCGGAAGGGATCCGGGTTCGCTCATGGGCCTGACGGTGCTGACTTGCCCGCGCTCAGGAAGTTGGCGAAAAGACGGTAGGCGCCGGGGACGCCCGCCGGCAGCTGCCGGAAAAAGGCATACCCGGTGAAGATATAGGCTCCCTTGCCGTATTTCGTATAGAGAGCGCCGCCGGACTGTGGCTTGTCACCGGGATCGTGGGATTCCAAGAGAGATTCATAGCGGGGATCCCACTCGGACGCGAAGTAAAGGCCGCGCTCCTGAATCCACCCTTCAAAATCTTTTTCTGTAATCTTGTTCGGCATCCGCAGCACCAGATGACCGGGATGTGGAAAGGTCACAGGCGCCTGCTCCACCGTTACTCTCAGCGATGCGATTTTCAATGGAAACGGGCCGATATGTTCCACATGCTCCGGCCGTGTGGTGCAGGGACTGCTCGCGACACCGTTGTACTGGACCACGTAGGTGCCGCCGTTCTTCATATATTCCAGCAACCGCGAGTGATTCGCGCGA
>DATLBY010000070.1:0-4063 GCA_035526665.1 Bryobacteraceae bacterium | reverse complement strand
TTTGTAGATGGTGTTCACCGGCCGGCCAAAGGAAAGGCGGGCTCCCTCGGAGACGCCGTCACCGGTGAAGGGCTCATATTCGTGCCACTTCAGATCGGGATAGCGGGCCTGCAAGGCTGCCCTTTGCGCGAGGAGAGTGGGAGAATTCAGCGACTCACTGAGGATGTAGAGGCCCTGAGGCTTCTGCCGCACGTCGGCCATTACGGCAAGGAAATTTCCCCAACTGCTGATGCGCCCCTTAAAGTAGACTGCCTGGGAGCGATCCGGATCGTAGAGATCGAGCGTGGATGTCTGGTTGAATGCGGTAGTCTTACCCAGGCTCTCGGGATGCTGCGGATTTCCTTCCACTTTGGTAGGCCGGCCCTCGTGGCTCTCAACCAGCAGCCCTACGGCCGATCCGCGGAACGGCATGGCGGTAGCGTAGAACAGTGGACGCCCCACAATGTGCTCCTCGGGAGGATTCACGTAGGGCATGATTTTTTCCTGCGGCTGCTTGGAGCAGCCGGTGAAAGCCGCCAGGGCAAAGGACGCGCCCATCAGCTTCAGGATGTCCCGCCGGGTGGCGGGGTCGCGCCAATCCTCGCCGCGGCTTGGAAACTCGTCATCCAAGTAAGCTTGGAATTCGGGAGTTTCCGCCACCTCGTTCAAGCTACGCCAGAACTGTTTCCCTTTCGCGGACGCCAGTTTTGCGCGGATGGCTTCCAGGTCAAGCGGTTTCGGCGCCGGCTTCGGTTGCAGAATCTTGAAGATTTCAGAGCTCATCGGAACGCACTCATCGGTGGCACGTATAACAATCGAGCAGCCGCTGTACTTTGTACTCCGCCATTAACTTTTTGCCCAACTCTTCCTGGTCGGCGGGAGGCTGGTAGTCCATTTGAAAGACCAACTCCCGGGGCCGAATGTGTTTTTCCGGACTCCTATGGCAATCCAGACACCACTGCATCTGGAGAGATCCCGACTTGTAGATCAGATTCATCTGATCGACGCGTCCGTGGCAACTCGAACAGCCTATTCCCTTATTCACGTGAATACTATGATTGAAATAAACGAATTCGGGGAGATCATAGACCCGGTTCCACTCAATCGATTGCCCGGTACGGTAGCTGGCGCGTACCGGCTCCAGCATCTGACTTGTAGAGTAAATCTGCGAGTGACAAGTCATGCAGGTATGGGTGGGAGGAATACCCGCGCGCGCGCTTACCTCCACGCTGGAATGGCAGTAGGCGCAATGAATACCGAGGTTGGCTACGTGATGCTCGTGACTAAATTGGATGGGCTGTACCTGGGCGGTACCCACATCAGTGGCATAGCGGGAGCGCTCCAAGCCCATGAGCAAGGCGATAGCGCCGGCCGCGAATAGTGCGGATCCTATGATTACAACGTTGAACAGTACATTCGCATTCCGGCTGAAGGTCTGCGCCATATAGGTATATTGTTGCTACGTTCACCGCCCAAACGGATCTGTGCTGCAAAAACCTTATTTCACTGTTCTTTATCGAATTCTAGATCTTCATGGCAGTTAGAAGAGCAATGAGCTAAATTGTTCCTAAAAGTAACTGATAGCGAAATCAAGAGACCTTTTGGTAACCGTTATGGAAATCGAATACGCCAGGATAAACGATACAACGAAACAGCCAAGTTTGGGAAGTACTGTTTGCGAGGGTGAGTTGTCCTTGGGCTTTTTCCGCTGGCTAGGGGTGTCGCGGGCGTCAAGTACCAGCAGGTTCAGCAATTCCTGCCGCAAGTCCATATAGGCCCAGTAGGCGTTGTGCTCTTCGTCCCTCAATTGCTGTAAATCACCCAGTTCGCGAGTAGAAAGGGGATATCGCTTGGCGAGGCCGCAGGTGGTATCGGCACATTTGAAAAACGTGTTCAGGCTTTCCCGACAACTGCTCGCCAGACGCGCCACGTGCGATTGGTTGCCAGTGGAGTCAGCGTTCCGGCGCACTTCTCCGGGAGCGCACTGGAGCCTCCAAGCCGCGCCGGTAAAGTGCGCCAATGAGCTCATCACCCGGACATCCTCAGAGTCGAAATGGCGATCCGCCTTGTGGGCGACGATCCAAATGGCGCCGACAGCTCGCGGCCCGGCCAGAATGGGAATGACCAGTGCTTCCAATATGGGCGGGACAAGCTCTGCCCAATAAGAGAAGACTCTTCCCGGCTGGAGGAATAGCTGAGGTTCTCCCAAATCGACGGTCGTTCCACAGGGACTCCATTCTCGGGGCGTCGTGCTGCCGGTGAAGTGGGACAAGCCGCCGACCACGCTTTGCAAACGGAATACGCCGTCGGGACCATCCGATTCCAGGAAGCTAATTCCTGCAGAGCCGGCATTACAGAGCTGCAGAGCGAAATGGGAGAGCACGCCTGGCAGGCGGCCGGGTTCGTCCACCAGTGTTTTTGCAATGTGAGCCAGCGCTCCACTCTCCGCTGCGTGATCCACCGGGCGAACCGCTCGTGTCCCCAGTGCGGCGGTTGCGAGAACGTCTGCGACCCTCATCTCTAGAGGAGTATCACATTTGACAGGTGGAAGATCCATTTTCTTAACTACATTTGCGTCGTTACCGTGAACGCCGCACCTCCTAGTTCAGAAATGTTTTAAAACTGTGTAATGCTCAAAACATTTCCATCGGGATCCTTGAACCATGCCACCCTGGCGCCGCCCGGAGAATTCCAGATACCAAGAGCATCCTGCGACATTGCGGGAAATCGTTCGAGGATTACGTCCGCATCCTGGAGCATCCTGACGATGGCGGCGATGTCGAGGACAGCCCAGCCAAGAATCGTGTAGCGAGCCGGCACGACTTCGGGCACGAGGGAAACACGCAGTATGGTTCCGCCGGACTCGAACACCAGGGCGAAGGCATCTTCACTCACGAGCGCCAGGCCGAGGGTGTCGCAATAAAAATGCTTTGCGCGGGCAGCGTCGGAGGCGGGGACAAAGGCAATGAGCTTGGCGGTGCCGAGCAAGTTTTCTCCTTTGACAACTCATAGTAGCCGATCGCGGCCTTCGATAGAATGGACAAATGCTCCTGGCTTAGGAGACTTACAAATACAAACATGATCAAAAACTTTACAGATCTTTCAGGCCGCGTGGCCGTCGTCATTGGAGGCACTTCAGGTATTGGCCGAGCCATCGCCTACGGCATGGCGGAGGCAGGCGCGGACGTGGTGGCGACAGGACGGCGCCAGGAATTGGTAGACGAACTTTCGGGGGCGATTCGACAGGCGGGGCGCCGGACAGTGAGCCGCACGGTGGACGTGGCAGACCGCAAATCGATCGACGCGCTGCGCGACCAAGTGGTAGCAGAGCTGGGCGGAGTGGACATTCTAGTGAATGCCGCCGGCCGCATCAAACGGACGCCGACCAAAGATATGCCCGAGCAGGAATGGAGCGACATCTTCGACACGAACCTGACCGGAATTCTTCGCTGCTGCCAATCCTTCTACGATCCGCTGGCGGCCAGCCGGCACGCACGAATCGTAAATATCGCCTCGCTCACATCTTATGTCGCTTTGCTGGAAGTGGCGGCGTATAGCGCGTCCAAAGCGGGAGTTCTGGCGCTTACGCGCAGCTTGGCGGTGGAGTGGGCCAAGGTGGGGATCAACGTGAACGCCGTGGCGCCGGGAGTGTTTCCCACCGAGCTAAATGCCAAGCTGCTGGATGGAACTCCGCGCGGGCAGGAACTGAAGATGCGGACGCCCATGGGCCGCTTTGGAAAGACGGAAGAGCTAATCGGAGCGGCGATCCTGCTGGCGTCCGATTCGGCCAGCTACATCACGGGACAGTGCATCGCGGTGGACGGCGGGTTTCTGGCATCCGGAGTCAACACGTAAACATGCAGGCATTTGTCATCACGGAGCCTGGACGCACGGAGATACGCGACTTTCCCGTGCCTGTGGCAGGCCCGGGGGAGGTACTGCTGGAGACTCGCCTGGTGGGGATGTGCGGGACTGACCTGAACACCTATCGCGGCA
This sequence comes from Bryobacteraceae bacterium, assembly GCA_035526665.1. GTDB lineage: Bacteria > Acidobacteriota > Terriglobia > Bryobacterales > Bryobacteraceae > DATLBY01. The sequence continues at coordinate 88 of DATLBY010000070.1, read as the reverse complement.
AAAATCCGATGGTGAGCTACCCGCGCATTCCAGGACACGAAATCGCGGCGACTATTCGGGATCTTGGTCCCGGCGTGCCGCCGCATTT
>DATLBY010000069.1:0-4622 GCA_035526665.1 Bryobacteraceae bacterium | reverse complement strand
AGCCTCAGGCTAACACCCTAGCCGATCCCTACCCGCACCCCATCGAGCATTTTTCTTTAAGGCCTTCTACTTATGATGTGTAGCGGCTAAACCGCCGATCACAGAAGCCTAAGGGGGAAGCCGTGAATTCGTGTCTGAACTGCGGGAAGCAGGCTCCGAAATTACACCGGGCGCCAAGCACGGAGCAGTTCTGTTCTCGAGAGTGCCGTGGGAAATATCAGCAAGAAACCAACCGACTTGCGCTTAACCGCTTGCTCCACCCGAGGCCGGCGCAGAGGGTGGCGGCACAGAATGCGGGAGCCTGCGCGCCAGGAGTAGCAACCTTGGAAGACGATTCGCTTGAGAGCACAAACGGGGCTCCGCAGTCTCCCTCCCACCATTCCACGGTCTATCGCCAATTTGAAACTGCATGGCCGCCCTCAGAGCGTAGGGCGGCAAGTGAGCACAACGTGATGGATCCACGACCGGAAACTTTTTCGCGAACTTCCGTGCCGCTCATGGCCGGACCTGTTCCTACCGAGGCATTCTGCGGGCCGACGGATGGGGGCTCGTCCGTCACCGCGACACTGGAGGGCGCGCTTCCCTTTCAGCCGGCAATCCGCAAGAACAATCTACACCTCCAGAGTCTGAGAACGACCGGCTTCGATGATGAGGCCGGCTACGACACCTGGGCGGCAGAGGAATGGATCGAGGTGGCGGAGCCTGGGGTGACCGTATCAGCGACGGCAGAGGTACCGGCGGTGGAGACGCCCGCGAGTGTGGCGCCCGTGTCTGCCAAGCCGAAGCCCCGTCCGATCCTGAGGCTGCCTTTCCCGGTAGTGAAGAGCTCTGCCAGCGAAGAGTCTGCGTCGGAATACGAAGCTGAGCCCTGGTGCGAGTTCCTGGACCTGGAGGAGGAAGCGCCGGTAACTAAGTTTTTGCCGCCCGCCCCGCCCCCGGAGATGGCTCCAGCGATCGAGGGCCTCACGTTTGAGTTGAAACCCTCGGCTCCGGCGGGTACGATCCAGCAGGGATTTGAGGCGGCGCCCAGCCCGCATGCTTCCATTAACGCTCCAGCACTGGCGCTCCAGCCGCTGCGCAAGAAGCTGGTGTTTGGAGCGGATCCAAATGCCAAACCGAAGGCTCCGCTACAACCGGTGGCGGCTAAGCCGGCAGCTCCATCTGCGGCTGCGGCCACACAAAAGCCGGCGCAGGCGCCCTCGATCAAAGTCCGGCCGCCAGCTATGCCGGCGGCTTTCAAAACGGCGGCTCCGAAAGCACGCCCTGGGGTTCCGGCGCAGCGGACACAGCCGCCGGTTGTAACGCGCGCCAGCGAGCCAGTGATTACCCCCGCGGTCCCCGCGACTGCACCCAGCTTCTCCATGGGGCCGGTCAATGAGGGTTTTTGGGCAGGCGCATCCGGCAAGATGAAGGCGTGCATCCTGGCAACTGCGGCGGCAATTGTATTCGCCGGCGGAGCCTATATGTTGCAGAGCGGCCCCAGCACCTCGGCGGCGAACACTCCGGTGACCTCGACTTCGCTGGCCGATGGCGTTCCAGGCGTGGCGCTGGGCGGCGGTGGTTGGGCCACGAACTGGGGACAGGATGAGCCCAGCAACAAGAACAGACAGATCCAGATTTACCGCCCTTCCATGTCGATCACGGACTACCGGATTCAATTACACGGAAAGATCGAGAAGAAGGCGATCGGCTGGATTTTCCGGGCCTCCAATCCAAAGAATTATTACGTAATGAAGCTCGAAGTGGTGAAGCCCGGCTTGTCTCCGATTATTGCCCTGGTGAAATATCCGGTGATTAACGGCAAGGAGCAGACGCACACGCAGGTGATGCTGCCCTCGGATCTTCCACTAAAGATGGACACAGCCTACAACATCCGGACGGAAGTGATCGGCAACAAGTTCACCACCTACGTGCAGGACAAGCTGGTGGATTACTGGACCGACGACGCCATTAAGCTGGGCGGCGCGGGGCTGTATAGCGAGAAGGGTGAGCGCGCTCAGATTAAAACTGCCCAGATCGCGTACTTGAGCGCAACGGTAACTAAATAGATTCACAGGACAGGGTATGGCAGAAAACGATAACGAATGGCTATGGGAAACGGATGACGAGCCCTATGCAGCTCCAATACGCTTAGAGGAGCCGGGACTCCACGCCAGCAGCACGCCGATGAAATCCGCTGAGGTGGTGCGGGCAATCTCCTTGCATGTCGCCGGCAAGGGAGAAGAAGCACTGAAGCTGCTTACCTCCGCGGTATCTTCGGGAAAGGACCTGCTGGAGATCTATCCCGCGATGGGCCAGATTTCGTTTGAGTTGAAGCGCTACCAGACGGCAGCTGATGCCTATGGCCAGTTGATAGCACTGGAGCCGAATCACCGCACGGCCCACTTCAACCTTGCTGTCTGCCTGGAAAAGGCGGGTAAACCCCAGGAGGCCGGGGCATCCTTTGCAAAGGCGCTTGAATTGGATCCGCAGCGGGCCGACGCGCGGCTCGGGCTAGGAATCTGCCTGCTTCACCAGAATCAAATGGAGCGGGCGTTTGAAAATTTCACCGCATATCTCACGTCGCATCCGGAAAACGAGACAGGTCTCTTCGGCAAGGCGGTAACACAGCAGATGCTGGGCCGTATGAATGAAGCGGCCGATACCTATCGCAAGCTTCTGACAAAGCGGCCTGGATCGGGCGAGATACTGGCAAATCTCATTCTGCTTGGCCTGGAGCGCAACGATGCCAGCATGGTTCGGGAATATTCGGAGAAGCTGCTGAAGGTAAAGCCGCAGGCGCGAGCTGGGCTGGAGGGCATGGCCACCGCGGCGTTCTGGAGCGGCAATTTGGATGCGGCGGCGCAGCGCTGCGCGGACCTAGTGAAGGCGGCTCCGGATTCCTTCGAAGCGCACTTTAACCTGGGCGTGGCCAATCACAAGCTCGGGCGCGCGGACGCGGCTGTCCGGGCCTTCTCCCAGGCGGTTCGGCTGCAGCCGAATTCCGAGAAGGCTCACCTGAATTTAGGAGTCGCCAGGCAGGATAAAGGCGACCTGGCAGGCGCGTGTGAGAGCTACGAGCGCGCTCTACAACTGGCACCCGCGCTTTTACCGGCGATGTTCAACCTTGGCCTCCTGGCAAATCTGCGCGGCGACCACGAAGAGGCAGCCCTGATGTACGGCGAGGTGGTTTCGAAAAAGCCGGACTGGGACGAGGCATGGTTCCGGCTGGGCTATGCGCAACTTTCGTATGGCGATTACAAAGCCAGTATGCAAACGCTGCAGGAGTGCTTGAACCGGCGGCCCGACTGGACCGACGCGCGGCTCAACCTCGGCATTGCCCAATGGAAGTCCGGTCTGGATGCCGCGGCAAAAGATTCGCTCGACAAGGCGCATGCAGCGCAGCCGGAATCGCTGGGAATCCTGCGAGTGCTCGCCTCACTGGCGCTGCAACTGAAGGACTTTGCCGAGCTCAGCGCCTACCAGGCCAAACTGAACCAGCTGGGCGACAGGACCGCCGAGCTGCACTACAATGCGGGGTTCGCGCTGCACGAGGCGAACCGGCTGGAGGAGGCGGCAACCTCTTACCGGCAGGCGATTGCCATTCACCCGGCCTTCGCCGAGGCTCACCTGAACCTCGGCCATGTTCTGAACGCACTCGGCCGGGATTCGGATGCCGCGGCCGCCTGGGAAAAGGCGCGGGAGCTACGGCCGGATTTGAGAAGCTAGGTCAGGCGAGCACCGTCCACCCCTGTGGGAAGATGAAAGTCGGCGCAGCGATACCCGCCGCGTTTCCGAATCACACACCAGCATGGCGATCGACAGTAAGAGCACATTTCTTGAAGAGCTTCGTTGGCGCGGTTTTCTGGAGGCTGTCACCAGCAACGATCTAGATGCCTATCTCAGCGAAACCAAGCGCACCATCTACATAGGCTTCGATGCCACGGCCGACAGCCTGCACCTCGGCAGCCTGATTCCCGTCATGGCGCTGGCGCACGCCCAGCGGCACGGGCACCGTCCGCTCGTGCTGGTGGGCGGGGGGACGGGGCTGGTGGGCGATCCCAGCGGCAAAAGCGCGGAGCGCCAACTGTTGACCCGAGAAAAGACCGGGGAGAATGCGGCTGCCATTGGAGCACAGTTGAGCCGGTTCTTCGATCTTTCTTCCGGCGACAAGGGGCTCATACTAAACAACGCCGAGTGGCTGGCTCCCCTGAACCTGCTCGATTTCCTGCGGGACACGGGCAAATATTTTTCCGTGAATGAGATGATCCGCCGCGATTCCGTGCGGACCCGGCTGGAGGAGCGGGAACACGGTATCTCGTTCACCGAGTTCAGCTACATGCTGCTGCAAGCCTACGATTTCCTGTATCTGTTCCAGCGCCACGGCTGCACGATTCAGATGGGCGGCAGCGATCAATGGGGTAATATCCTTTCCGGCAAGGAGCTGATCCGGAGAGTTTTGGGAGCGCGCGGAGAAGGGATTACCTTTCCGCTGCTGACCACCTCCACCGGCGGCAAGTTCGGGAAGACGGAAGAGGGCGCTGTCTGGCTGGATGCCAGGCGCACCAGTCCCTATCAGATGTATCAGTACTGGCTGCAGACGCCGGACGCGGATGCCATCCGTTTTCTAAAGCTTTTCAACT
>DATLBY010000068.1:0-5667 GCA_035526665.1 Bryobacteraceae bacterium | reverse complement strand
CAGCGAACCCTCCGCCGTGGGGCCGTAGCTATGCAGGCGCTGGGCCTCCTCATCGAAGTACTGTTGCAGCGCAGGGGCCGGGGTTACCTGCAGACGCGGCCCGCTCGGCATCTCCCGCATTCCGGTAAAGGGCGAGACCGGCTCGTACTCTACATGTGTGGTCAGGTAGTGCCACATTCCCAGAAGTCCAAGCCAAACGACGATACAGCCGGCAATCAATGCGCCGAGAGCTTTCGCAAGACCGGGAACGCTTACGTCATTTTCTTCATGTCCAGAACTATGCGAGCCGTGCCGCGGTTCCGCCTCAATTGGATCGCTGCCAGTCTTTGCCGTGGTTGGATTGCGAATCAACTCATCCATCAGTGGTGCACTCCATGAACCTGCAGCCGTGCGTCCTGCAGGTTCACCAAAGGACCGCGTTTCAGTTGGAACAGGAACAGCCACAACCAGACGCCGCCGAGCCCGAGGGGCGCTGCAATGTCCATCCAGTGCAGTCCGAAAGTCGTCTGGTGAAACGGCGGTTCAATCCAGTAAAAAAGGTCCACCAAGCGGACGAAGATGATGGCCGCGGCTACCCGCGCTAACAGGCGTCCGCGTCGTTTCACATAGCGGCTCAATAAAATAAAGAACGGCACCGCGAAATGAAAGACGATCAGCACGACGCTCACCACCTGCCAGCCGTTGTTCGTCCGGCGGATATACCAGGGCGTTTCTTCGGGAATGTTCCCCGACCAGATGATCAAGAATTGCGAGAAGGAAGTATAGGCCCAGAGCACCGTGAAGGCGAAGATCAGATTTCCGAGGTCGTGGTAGTGCTCGGGCTTGAGCAATCCGGCGAACGGCTCGCGGTCGGACAGCCACCATAAAATGATCACCGAAAAGCAGAACGCGCTAAGAGTCTGCCCCACCAGCAGAATGCCGCCATACATGGTCGAGTACCAGTGGGGCTCCAGCGACATGACCCAATCGACACCGGCGAACGTGACGGTAAAGACAAAGATGATCAGACCCGGGGCGCTCACCACTTTTCCGCGGCTCTGCTGATCGTGCGTCGCTCCGTCACCGGCGCGCGTCTTCAATAGAAACGCCAGTCCGATCCAGATTATGAAATAGATGACCGTACGAACAATAAAGAAGGGGACATTCAGGTATCCGCTCTTATGCTGCAGCACGGGATCGGCCTGCACAACCTCATGATGGGACCAGTGGTATAGGGTTGGAATACCGGCGAGCACGGGCAGCACAAGGATCGCCATAAAGGGAAGCGTGGCCATTCCCGCATTCAGAATGCGTTTAATCAGCGCGCCCCAGCGTCCACCCACGACGTTGTGCAGGAGATTGATGCCGAGAGAACCGAGGGCCATTCCGAGACAGAACAGATACGCCAGCAGGTAGGAGCGGAAAAACTGCGTTGCATCGAAGAAGGCCGCTAAGATGCAGGAGCCGAGGGCCAGGACGGCCACTAAAATCGCCATGCGCTGCACGCGATCAAACGAAACGGCAACGGCCTGAGCAGGATTCATTTATGCTCCCCTTCGGTGGAGTGAGTCTCTGAGCGCTCGCGTGCGAATCCGCCGCCGAGTGTGGGGCGTCCACCGAGAGACTTGTTGCCGGCGCCGGGCGCATAGCCCTGCTCCACGACTTCCTTGCGCTGACTTAGTGCCGACTGCACTTCTGCCGGAACTTCGGCAGGCGTAGCGCCCTGGCTTAACTGCAAGACGCGGATATAGGCGGCGATGGCCCAGCGGTCGTTAATCGAAACGCGCGAGGCATAGGAGTACATGGCTCCATATCCATTCGTGATGACGTCGAAGAAATGACCGACAGGAGCGTCTTTCAAGCGGGCGATGTGATAGGAGGGAGGCGCCGTGAACCCACGGCGGACGATCATTCCGTTACCGCTCCCGGTGTATCCATGGCAGGGTGAACAAAAGATATTGAATCGCTCGCGGCCGCGCAACAAGAGCTCGCGCGTAACCGGCAAGGGGAAGTCGGTTACCAGATCCGGATCAAACATGACGCGGGCTCCCGGGTCCACCTGAAGATTGCCGGGACCGGGAGGCTTGGGCGCCGCGGCCGGCTTGAGCGGCGCGGCGGCGGGGGTTGCGCTGGGCATCAGACCGGTGCGGCCAGTCATGTACTCACGATCGGCCGAGCGAAGGTGGCCGCGGGCCACGGTGCCCGGGACTGTGGGACGCTGCGACCGGCCGTCGGCAAAAAAGCGGCTCGCCTGCTGCTCCTTATACTTCGGCTGATCGTGCATGTCCTGCCGGCAACCGGTGCAAACCACCGTCAGGCCGAGGGCGAGCCAGAGATGGCAACGGTCAGGCATCGACTTCGGTCACCTCCCAGGCGTCCAGACTATGCAGCAGATCACGCGTACGCTGGAGGTCGAATTTAGGATCGGCCGCCTCAATGCAAAGAAAAAAACGATCGTCGCTGGCCAGCGAGAAGCGGGGAGCATTAAATACCGGATGATAGGGACGCGGCAACCCGTTCATGATGAGCATGCCAAGCACCGCCGAGAAGGACGCGAGCAGGACCGTGACCTCGAAGGTGATGGGAATGAACGCAGGCCAGCTATTCACTGGTTTGCCGCCGGTATTGTGAACGTAGGCCAGTGCCGCCATGAAGTAACACAGGCCGAAGCCGCCACAGGCGCCCAATAAGCCGCCGATCAGCACAACCAGGGGCACTTTGGTGGAGTGCATGCCGACGGCTTCGGCCAGTCCATGGACCGGCATGGGGGCAAAAGCGTCCATATCGCGATAGCCTTCCTGATAGGCGCGTTCGGCGGCCCGCACCAACTGGTCCGGATTGGCAAACTCGGCCATCAACCCGTAGACCCGCGGTTCCCGGATGGTGTGCTCGTGCGTCATCCCTCAGCTCCCGCAGTCACCGGCTCACTGCTGGACTGCTTCCGCTCCGGAGGGCGCTCGGGCGGAGGCGGCGGCACCAAGGCTTTGAGTTCCGCGATGGCGATGGCCGGCAGCACACGCATAAACAGGAACATCAAAGTGAGGAACAGGCAGATGGTTCCAAAGAAGGTCGCCCAATCCCACACCGTGGGATAGTACATCTTCCACATGGACGGTAGAAAGGCGCGGTGCAGGCTGGTGATTACGATGACGAATCGCTCCAGCCACATTCCGATGTTCACGACGATGGCGATGACGAATAAAGCGATGGTGTTCGAGCGGACACTCTTGATCCAGAAGAGTTGCGGCGCGATGATATTGGTGGTCCAGAGCAACCAGTAGGCCCAGCCATAGGGACCGAACATGCGGTTGTGCATCATGTACATTTCCGGCGGCGAGCCGCTATACCAGGCCATGAACTGTTCCATCAGGTAGCCGTAGGCTACGATCCAACTGGTGCCGATCATGAGCTTCGCCATGCATTGCAGATGACGCATGGTGATGAAGTCCTTCAATCCATAAAAGCGGCGGACCGGAACCACCAGCGACACCACCATGGCGAAGCCTGAGTGAATGGCGCCGGCCACGAAGTAGGGTGGAAAGATGGTAGTATGCCAGCCGGGTACCTGCGCCACCGCGAAATCGAAGCTCACCACCGTGTGGACGGAGACCACCAGCGGCGTGGCCAAGCCGGCGAGCAGCAGGTAGGCCATTTCATAACGGAACCAGTGGCGCGCCGATCCACGCCAGCCGAGCGCGAGTGCGCCGTACGTCATGCGCTGCCATCGCATGGGAGCCCGGTCGCGCAGGATGGCTAAGTCGGGTATGAGACCGACATACCAGAACAGGAGGGACACTGTGGCATATGTGGAAACCGCGAACACGTCCCAGATCAGGGGACTGCGGGGCTGCGGCCACAGGTCCATGGTCCCGGGGTAGGGCAGCATCCAGTAAGCCAGCCACGGCCTTCCCGTGTGGAGAATGGGGAAAAGCCCGGCGCACATGACGGCAAACAGCGTCATAGCTTCCGAGAAGCGGTTGATGGAGGTGCGCCAATCCTGCCGCAGCAGGAGCAGGATTGCCGAGATCAGGGTACCAGCGTGGCCGATACCGATCCACCAGACGAAGTTGACGATGGCAAAACCCCATGCCACGGGGACGTTGATTCCCCAGATTCCGGTGCCTCGCAGAAACAGGTAGGTGATGGCCACCAGCAGCATAAAGGTACCGCCGCCGGCGATGCTCATGCCCAGCACATATTCCTTAGTGACAGGCTTCTGCAGCACCACATCACTGATCTTTTTCGTAATGGTGTGGAGCGTGTGGCCGGGGGCGATGACGGGTGGATCGTTACGGCGTTCCGTCACATCCTCATGATGATTGCCGGGACGCGCATTGTCGTTCCGCAGCAGGTTAGCCGGTTGGTCGCTGGCGCTCATGCGTTTCCCATCTCCGGATTGGGATTCCTCAGCTTGGCCATATATTTGATGCGCGGAGAAGTCGAGAGCTCCGCCAGCAGGCTATAACTCAGCGGGTGTTCCGCAAGCCGCCGGACACGGCTGTGTTCGTCGTTGAGATCGCCGAAAACGATGGCATCGGTCGGGCAGGCTGACTGGCAGGCGACCAGGACCTCCCCATCGGCGATTCTTCTATCTTCTTTTTCGGATTCAATCTTGGCCGCCCAGATGCGCTGGATGCAGAAGCTGCACTTCTCCATCACGCCGCGGCTGCGGACAGTGACATCGGGATTGCGCAGTGGCTCCAGGCTGGGCGTATCCCAGTCCTGAAACAGCAGGAAATTAAAGCGGCGAACTTTGTAGGGACAGTTATTGGAGCAATACCGCGTACCCACGCAGCGATTGTAGATCATCTGGCTGAGACCCTCGCTGCTGTGTACGGTTGCAGCCACGGGACACACGGGCTCGCAGGGAGCTTTTTCACAGTGCTGGCAGAGCATGGGCTGGAAGTGGCTTTCGGGATTATCCAGGCTGCCGGAGTGATAGCGATCGATGCGGATCCAATGCATCTCGCGCGATTTCAACACCTGCTCCTTGCCTACGACCGCGATGTTGTTCTCCGCCTGGCAGGCGACCACGCAGGAATTGCAACCGATGCACGCGTTCTGATCGATGGCCATACCCCAGCGATAGCCCGGATATTGCCACTCGGGATAGAGGGAGAGAGTTACCTGGTCGGACTCCTTCTCCTCATTGACAAACATTTTCGCGTTTTTGAGGTAGTCCTGATTATTCCCGAAGCGGACGATGTCACGGCCCTCCATGCTGTGATGGTCCTGGGTACAGGCGAGGCGGTAACGGCCGCCCAGCTTGCGGATGTTCAATCCGCGCCCGAAGTAGGGCGCATCCGAGGTCCGGATAGTATTGGCATCAAATCCATTTCCGTCGCCGACGCGACCGGCCCGCTTACGACCGTACCCCAGGTGCACCACGACGCAGTCATTGGCGTGTCCGGGCACGATCCAAATCGGGGCCTTCACGGATTTGCCGCGATAGCTCAGCTCCACGAGATCTTCGTTTTGCAGACCCAACCGCTGGGCGGTGACGGGACTGATGTGCGCGGCGTTATCCCAGGTCAGCTTGGTATGGGGCTTAGGCAGCTCCTGCAGCCAACCGTTGTTGGCAAACCGGCCATCCCAGACACTGGCGTCGGGCCGAAACACAATCTCCAGCCCATCACTCTGGGAGGCTGCGGGGGCGGGGGCCACCTCGGTGCGCGGCACGGCGGTGAC
>DATLBY010000067.1:0-40959 GCA_035526665.1 Bryobacteraceae bacterium | reverse complement strand
TTTCAGCACGGCGCCACTTCGGCAAGCCGAAGCGAGACCACGCGATCAGGCCCGCGCAAGTGCGCCAAGCGATTTCACAATGCCGGCTACGAATCCCTTTGCATCGCCGAATAGCATCAGCGTATTCGGCATGTAGTAGAGCTCATTGTCGATTCCAGCAAAACCAGGATTCATGCTTCGTTTGATCACCATGACGGTCCGCGCTTTATAAGCTTCCAGAATTGGCATGCCGGCAATCGGGCTGTTCTTATCATTTTGGGCGGCAGGATTGACAACGTCATTTGCCCCGATGATCAACGCAACATCAGCCATGGCGAATTCCCCGTTAATCTCGTCCATCTCGACCAACTTGTCATAAGGGAGATCCGCCTCGGCAAGCAATACATTCATATGTCCGGGCATGCGGCCAGCGACTGGGTGAATCGCGAAACGAACATCGACACCCCGCCGGCTAAGGATGTCGAACAACTCTCGCAGTTTATGTTGGGCTTGTGCTACCGCCATGCCGTAGCCGGGAATCACAATCACGCTGCGGGCGGCATCCAATATTTCCGCCGCATCTTCCGGGGTGGCCGAACGCACCGGACGTCCGATGCTCTTTCCCGCGGTGGGCTGCAGTTGCCCGAAAGCGCCGAACAGTACATTCGAAAACGAACGGTTCATGGCCCGGCACATGATGATCGCAAGTATGAATCCGGAAGAGCCGTCCAGCGCGCCGGCCACGATGAGAAGTTTATTGTCGAGGGCAAACCCCATGGCGCTGGCGGAAAGGCCCGCATACGAGTTCAGCAGCGCGATGACGGTGGGCATATCGGCGCCGCCGATAGGAATGATGAGGAGGATACCGAATACAAGGGACAGCAATACGAAGATTGGAAACAGCCAGCTCTGCTCGGGAGAAATGATGAGTGCAACGCCGCTGACGATGGCTACCCCGAGCAGGCCTAGATTCACGAAGTTCTGTCCCTTGTAGGTAATCGGCCGAGTGGGAAGCAACTCCTGCAGTTTTCCGAATGCCATCAGACTGGCCGTAAAAGTGAGAAAACCAAGCAGCATCTCAAGCACCAGAGCGCCCATGGTGAAGCCGTGAGGCATTTGGCGATAATATTCAGCAGTTCCGATCAATGCCGAAGCAAGCGCGCCGAATGCGTGAGAGATGGCGGTCCGTTGCGGGACAGCGGTCATCGGCATGAGATAGGCGAGAGGAAGTCCGATGGCCGAGCCGAGAAAGAAAGCGATGAAGATCCACTGGTAATCGACCACCTCATAACGGAGCAGCGTGCCTACTACCGCCAGAAGCATCCCGGCTTCGCCGACGAATACTCCGCGGCGTGCCGTGGCGGGCGAATTCATCCATTTGATGGCGAGAATGAATCCGGCAGCCGCAAGAATGTAGAGTGCCGGAAGAATCTTTTCCATCATTTCTTGTCCGGCTCCCGCTTTTTGAACATCCTCAGCATGCGGTCCGTAATAAGGTAGCCGCTCACCAGATTGATGGTGGCGGCCAGGACGGCGATGAATCCAAGCGTGCGGCTCAGTGTAGAGGCCTCGCGTTCGCCGGTGATCAGAATGGCGCCCACCACGGAAATTGCGGAAATGGCATTTGTCAAAGACATCAACGGCGTGTGTAGAAGAGGGGATACGCGGCGGATCAACTCAAAACCCAAGAACGCCGCGAGCATGAAGGTCCATAAATCGAATTCCCAAGATTTCATGACTGAACTAACCTTTTGTCGAAAGAGACCGACGATAGACCGAGAATTTCGCATACTCGCGGGTGTACAACTCTGTGTGCATGCGTGACAAGAGCTCCGCGGATGATTTCGTCCTCCAGATTAAGCATGAGTGTGCCATCCTGAATCAGGAGCCGAAGAAGGGCCGTGATGTTCGATGCATACATCAGGCTGGCATCGCGGGGCGCCATGGAGGGGAGATTCACAGGTCCAAGAATGGTGACTCCACGGTTGACGATGGTCTCTCCGGGCCGGGTGAGTTCACAATTACCACCGCGCTCGGCAGCTATATCGACAATCACCGAACCTGGCGTCATCGCACCGGCCATTTCGGCCGTGATCAATACGGGAGCTTTGCGTCCCGGGACAGCTGCTGTAGTAATGACTACGTCCTGCTTTCGGAGAATATTGGTGAGCAGTTCGCGCTGACGCTGATAGAATGATTCGTCCATGGCTTTGGCGTACCCCCCACGATCTTCGGCAGCCCTGTCTTCCACGTCCAAGACGACAAACTTCGCGCCTATACTTTCCACCTGCTCCTTTACGGCAGGACGCACATCGTAGGCCGAGACCACCGCCCCGAGACGGCGCGCAGTAGCGATCGCTTGCAGTCCGGCGACTCCGGCTCCGAGAACGAACACTTTGGCGGGTGTGATAGTTCCGGCCGCGGTCATCATCATGGGAAAGATTTTCGGGAGTGCTGTGGCAGCCAGCAGGACGGCCTCATATCCGGCCACGGTCGCCATGGAGGACAATGCATCCATGCTTTGCGCGCGCGTGATCCGGGGTATCAGTTCCATCGCCAGAAACGACACGCCGGTAGCAGCCAATTCTGTAGCCTCTTGCGCAGCCGTCAGCGGCTCCCCAAATCCCACGAGCAACTGGCCGGGACGGAATAGCGTTAAATCCGCACGACCCTCATCGGGGTTGGCGCCCAGGCATCGCGCCTGGATAATGATGTCAGCTTGCGCAAAAAGATCGGCGCGGCGTGCCATGCGGGCTCCGCTTTCGACGTAGTTCTCGTCGGGGAATCCAGCCTGGACTCCGGCCAAATGTTCAACGATTTGCTCGACACCAAACTTCTGGAGTGCCTGACAGGCACGCGGGGTGATTGCAACCCGTCGCTCGCCTGGAAAGGTTTCCCGTGGGATCCCAACCGTAATGGCCATAAGGTCGATATTTAAAAAGAGATCATACATTTATTTACGGATTGACGCCACGGGTCCGATTCCGATCCGGCCGCTCCCATCCGTCGCGTTGCGGTTGTACAATAGGCGCGAGCTAATTTGGTGTCCTGTGCGAGCAGGGCATGACCGTGCGTTCATGGTTCACATCCATGCGACCTACAGACGTTCGCAATCCGAATTACTTCCACAAGGTGGTGGACTGCCAGTGGGCCTGTCCGGCACACACCAATGTGCCGGAATATATCCGGCTCATCGCGCAGGGACGTTATACGGATGCGTATATGCTCAACCGGGAATCGAACATTTTTCCGGCGATTCTGGGGCGAACGTGTGATCGCCCATGTGAACCCGCGTGCCGGCGCCAGCGTGTGGATGGCAAGCCGGTGGCAATTTGCCGTTTGAAGCGCGTGGCGGCCGACCACCGCGGCGAGATTGCGCACCTGCTTCCGGATATTCCGCGGAAAAAGAACGGCAAGCGCATCGCCTGCATCGGTGCGGGGCCCGCATCCCTTGCAGTAGCGAACGATCTGCTGCCCCTGGGCTATGAGATCGTGATGTTCGAAAAGCTGGAGAAACCGGGCGGGCTGATGCGTTCCAACATTCCCGCGTTTCGCCTGCCGGAGCGCGTGCTGGATGAAGAGGTCGCGATTATTCTCAACATGGGCGTCGATATTCGCTACGGCACGCCCATCGGCAGTATGAAGGCCCTGCTGGAAGAGGGCTTCCATGCCATTTTCGTAGGTAGCGGCGCCCCTCGCGGCAAGGAACTCAACCTTCCCGGACGGCAGGAAACCGACCGGATCCACATCGGCATCGACTGGCTGGAATCAATCGCCTTCGGCCACATTCATTCCATCGGCGAGCGCGTGCTGATCATCGGTGTTGGAAACACAGCCATGGACTGCTGTCGATCATCGCGGAGACTCGGAGGGAAAGACATCAAGGTGATGGCTCGCCGGCCGCGGGCCTTCTTCAAGGCTTCTTCGTGGGAGCTCGAAGACTCCGAGGAGGAAGGCGTCGAGATTGTAATCAACCACGCGCCGAAACGTTTCGTCATCGAGAACGGCCGGCTCACGGGAATAGAATTTGAACGTCTCGAATGGGATGCTGAAGCCAAAAACTCCCGCTCCATTGATAGCGTCATTCTTCCGGCGGACGACGTGATTCTCGCAATCGGACAGGAGAATGCATTCCCCTGGGTCGAACGCGACATCGGTATTCAGTTCGATAAGTTCGATGTTCCGCTTGTGGATGAACGGACCATGGAGTCCTCGCGGCCAGGAATCTTCTTCGGCGGCGATGCGGCATTCGGGCCCAAAAACATCATCTGGGCGGTGGAGCACGGGCACCAGGCGGCTATCTCCATCCACAACTACTGCCAGCGGATACCGGTGACCGATCGCCTGCCCCAGGGCATGAATCTGATCAGCCGGAAGATGGGCATCAGCGAATGGAGTTATCACAACGACTACAATCCCGCGCATCGCCAGAAGATGACCCATGTGGAGCTGACACAGCGATTCCGGCAGCTCGACATCGAGGTGGAGCTCGGTTTCGACGCGGAGCAGACAGCGCGGGAAGTGCAGCGCTGTCTGAATTGCGATATCCAGACCGTTTTCGCGGCGCCCCGGTGTATCGAATGCGACGCATGCATCGACGTCTGCCCCCTTCAGTGCCTGACTATCGCGGCGGATGGCGATGAAGCCGGTCTTCGCGCGCGCCTCACAGCGCCTGCCATCAACCTGGAACAGGATGTCTACCTTTCGGCGCCGTTGCCGCATACCGCGCGGCTTATGGTCAAGGACGAGGATGTCTGCGTTCACTGCGGATTATGCGCGGAACGCTGTCCCACGGCAGCCTGGGATATGCAACAATTCGAGCTCCTCATTCCTTACGCAGGAACAGCCGCGTGCAAAACATTGTCACAAACCGCATAAATAATTTCGCCATCAAACTGGCCAATGTGAACGGAACCGGATCGGCAAGCGCGAACAGCCTTCTGATGCAGTCCATGTTTCGCATGGGTATCCCCGTTTCCGGCAAGAACCTTTTCCCGTCGAACATCCAGGGCCTTCCAACCTGGTACGAAATCCGCGTCAACAAGTCCGGCCACACCGCCCGCGCGCTCGACTACGACTTAATCGTGGCTATGAACGCGCAAACATATGCGCATGACGTCCACGAGGTGCGGCAGGGCGGCGTTGTGCTCTACGACTCCTCCTGGCCGCTGGAGCCCTCTCTGGTACGCGACGACGTCACCTATCTGGGAGTGCCGCTGGCGAAGATGTGCAACGAACACTTCGAGGACCCGCGCGAGCGGATCCTGATGAAGAACATCGCGTATGCGGGATCGCTTGTGGCGATGCTCTCGATCGACCTCAAGATCGTCGAGGGCTTGCTCGACGATAAGTATTCAGGCAAGAAGTCGCTAGCTGAATCCAACCATCGCGCGCTCCGGCTCGGCTACGAATACACGAGTAAGCACTTTGACTGTCCGCTCCCTTTTCATCTGGAAAAGATGGACGCCAACGGAAACAAGATACTGATTGACGGAAACACGGCGACTGCACTTGGGTGCCTCTATGCGGGTGCAACGGTGGCGGCATGGTATCCGATTACGCCTTCCACTTCGGTAATGGATGCCTTCAAGACTTTATGTGAAAAGTATCGCCGCGACCCGGACACGGGGAAGAACAACTACCTCATCATTCAGGCGGAGGACGAGTTGGCTGCCATCGGAATGGTGATCGGCGCCGGCTGGAACGGTGCGCGCGCCTTCACTTCCACCTCCGGCCCGGGAATCTCGCTGATGAACGAGTTGCTCGGATTGGCCTACTATGCGGAAATTCCGGCGGTGGTGATCGACATCGAGCGCGTAGGCCCTTCCACCGGCATGCCGACACGAACGCAACAGGGCGATCTGATGGAGTGCGCCTATGCATCCCACGGCGACACCAAACATCTGCTGTTGTTTCCTGCGAATCCGGCAGAATGCTTCGAGTTTGCCGTGAAGGCATTCGACCTCGCGGAACAATTCCAAACACCGGTCTTCCTGCTTTCGGATCTCGATATTGGAATGAACGATTGGGTTGTGCCCCGCCTCAGTTGGTCCGATTCCTATCGGCCCGATCGAGGCCGCGTACTGAGCGCGGAGGACCTCGAAAAGATCCCGAAGTTCCATCGCTATCTGAACGAGGACGAAACCTATGTGGCGCCACGCACGCTTCCCGGTGTGCATCCGAGAGGAGCTTTTTTTACCCGCGGGTCCGGACACAACAAGTTCGGAAGCTACACGGAGACGCCGGACGAATATCAGGAAGTGATGGACCGGCTGCTGCTGAAACACACGGCGGCAGCACGGTTTATACCACTCCCCGAAATCCGCACACGGCCGGGCGCGTGTCTTGGCGTGGTGACGCTGGGCGGCTGCGATCCGGCGGTGCGCGAAGGGCTGGAGCTGCTGGCCGAGCGTGGAATTATCGCTGACTCGATGCGAGTCCGGGGCTTCCCATTCGATGAAAATGTGCGGACATTCCTGGACCGGCATGATCTATGTGTCGTCATTGAACAGAACCGCGACGCACAGCTCCGCGCGCTGCTTACCCTGGAGACGCAAGTGCCAAAGGAGAAACTGAGGTCTGTGCTGAACTATGGCGGATTCCCCCTCAGCGCCCGGCACGTGGTGGAGGGAATCATGCGCGCGCTGCGCGAGGCGAATCCATCGGTGAACGGCCGCATTCCACCGTCGAATGTCAAGGTCTCCGATGCGCCCGAGGTACAGGTGCCAATAGAGGAGTAATCATGCCATCGATCGCAAAGCCCACCGCCACACATCCCAGCCTCCAGCGCAACGAGCTTGGGCTGACCATCCGTGACTACGAGGGGGCGATGTCGACATTATGCGCCGGATGCGGGCACGACTCGATCACAGCGGCAATCGTTCGCGCGCTATGGGAACTGGCTACACCTCCCCATATGATTGCGAAGTTGAGCGGGATCGGGTGTTCCTCGAAAACTCCAACGTACTTCGTAAGCGGCGCGCACGGATTCAACTCGGCGCACGGACGCATGCCACCGATAGCCACCGGGGCGAACGCGGCGAACCGGGACCTGGTCTACATCGGGATTTCCGGTGACGGCGACTCGCTTTCTATCGGATTAGGCCATCTGTGCCACGCAATCCGGCGGAATGTAAGGCTCGTCTACCTCATCGAGAACAACGGAGTTTACGGACTTACCAAGGGCCAGTTCTCGGCCTCTGCCGATGTCGGATCGAAGAGCAAGCGCGGCGAGCCAAATCGAATGGCGCCGATCGATCCCGTGATGCTGGCACTCAGCATTGGAGCCACCTTCGTAGCAAGGAGCTTCTCCGGAGATAAGGAACAGCTAATCCCGATATTGAAGGCTGCGGTCGCCCATCGCGGGTTCGCGCTGGTGGACGTTATCTCGCCTTGCGTGACCTTCAATGATCATATGGGATCGACCAAGAGCTACCTGCATACGCGGAAGCACCAACTGAAGGCAACGGAGACGGATTTCGTTCCGCCAGCCAGCGAGATTTTGGCTAATATCGAACGGGTCGGCGCAACGAATGTAACGATGCACGACGGCTCAGTAGTGCGCTTCAGGGCGGTTCCCGCCGGCTACGATCCACGTAACCGGCGAGCGGTCTTTGAATACCTGCACGGCCAGCAGACAAAAGGCGAGGTCGTGACAGGATTGTTGTTTCTAGACGAGACGGTGGCCAATCTGCATGAGATGAATCAAACGTCGGAGACTCCGCTCTCGAAATTGGCTTACGAAAAGCTCTGCCCCGGGGCCAGCGAGTTGGAGCGCTTGCAGGAAGAGTTTCGATAACTTGAAGCTGCAAATCAAGTTTCGCGCGAAGCGCTGTTTACGCTGGGATCTACCCACAGCGTGGGTATGTCAATCTACTACATTGAAGATCACTTCTCTGGTCCTGCAGTCCGGGCAGTGTAATAGTACTGCGCAATGGGGAGGGTTGTCAGCGCTGAAGCTGACTTCCACGCTTACATAATTGGAATTGCAGGTTGCGCAGACGACCTTGAAGTGTTCAATGAGTTTAGACTCGACATTTCCGTCCCAGCGGATCCATTCCTCACACGGCTTCACAGTGGTAGCCATAGCCGAAGAATACTACTAATTGATCCGCAACGGAACGGCCCTGAACACTCCAGCGAACCGCTACGCAGCCGGGTGACGGCGAGCGGTCCAGCGGGCCCGCCCATAGTCTCCCAGGCCAAGTTCACCGGACATCGTGTCTCCACGGACGCGGCCCTCGAATTCGTATGTCAGCACGTGACCACTGGCGGGCAGCGTACTTCGGAAGCTAACCTTGTCGCCGTCGACCACGCCTTTTAGCTCTCCTTCAAAAGCCCATCCGATATGCGTCCCCGTCACGACGTTTTTTTGTGCCGTGAGGAATAGTTTGTGGTCGGCGGACCCGGACGGATACTCGACATGCACATCCCAGCGCCCTCCTACGTCGCCGGCAGGTGCGGCAAGGGCGGCTTTCGGCGTCTCTTTCGGAGCAGATCGGAAAATTTCACTCAGGCGATCGGCAATCACTTTGTATTCGCCGGGACGCAGCGCCGCTGGCCGGATCAGGAACGTATGACCTTCACCCGCGGCCTGCGACATGATGCGCGGCTCGCCGGCTAAGAAAAGACGGCCCACTTCACCCGCGGTTAACGCAATTTGAGAAGCATCCCAGGAGACTGACAGCGTAGGGAACGGTCCCCCACGCACCGGGCCGAGCACTTGCGCACTAACTCCCGGTACTTTTGTGATACGGCCGGCGATATGCGCGTACCAGGACTCCCATTCGCGATGCTCCGCTTGCACATCCCGCTTGTGTACGAACGTTTCCACAGCGACGTACATGCCCACCACTTCTTCCTTGGTTACCTTCATGGCGCGGCCAAAGCCGTGATGCGGCGCGGAGTTGACCCAGGCTGCGCGCACCAGGTCCTTACGTCCAATCAGCAGGCCAGCGCCTTGCGGTCCGCGGATAATCTTGCCTCCGCTATAGGCAACCAGGTCGGCGCCGAGCGCGATATAAGGATTGGGCAGGATCAGGTAGTCGGCGGCGGCGTCCACCAGAATCGGCACGCCGGCCTTTTTCGCCAGCGGCGCGACTTCCGGAAGTCCGAAGCGCGATTTGCCAAAATGGGAGCCAAGGATCTGAATCATCGCTGTCCGCGGGCCCAGGGCGGATTCCAATTCGGCCACGGAATCGACTTCGATAAGCTCCACGCCGAGCGCGCGCGTGGCGTGATCGTACGCGTTGCGTGATTCACGCGGCATGATCACCTGGTTCTTGAGACCACTCAGGTTCGGCAGGGACTGGATCTTCTCGGGGTCACAGCCGGCAATGCAGCCGGCCGTGGCGTGCGTGAGCGCCGCCGCCGTGCCCGAGGTGACGAGTGCGCTTTCCACTCCAAGCAGTTCAGCGATTCGCGCACCTGCCTTCTCCATCAGTTCTTCGAGGTTGACGTGAAAGTGGGCTGCCTGTTCGATTGCTGCGATTACCTCGGGCAGCATCCTCGATCCGCCGTTGATGGTCAGGGTTGCCGTGGCATTGATGAAAGGAAGCACCCCGAGACGGGTATAAACATCCGGCGACGGAGCCGCGGGCGCAGCGCCAACGGTGTTCGCCGCTGCGCCCGCCAATGCAGCTGCGCTCGCGGCTCGAAAAATATCGCGGCGTTTCCACCCCTTGCGCGCCCGTTGCTTTTCCGGTGACATGGCAATTCTCCTGTGGATTTTCTCAGCGTTTGGATGTGCGACATAGCGCCTCAATCTGCGCTATGTCGAAAGATTCGAGCAGGCCGAAACAGAAAAATTCCTGGAATTTATCCGCAGCCATGTTCTGTTCGATTACCTGTTTCAGCGACGAGAGAGCGCCGTGAGTGCGAACTTGTGAGATCGCCGCTGGCTCGAGCGCCGCAGCGACGGAAGCAATCAGGCTGGATCGAGGACCGAAAGCTTCGATGGAGACAGGTCCCTTCAGCCAGTGCGCAACCGCCGTCACTTGGCTTGCCTGGATGCCCAGCGGCCGATCCCCCAGGGAGGAGATTAGAAGCGCGAACAAATAATCGCGCTTGGCTATTTTCGACTCCCCAAAATAAAAAGGATCAAGAGCGATTACCCGGCTGCCTGCCGAAACCAGCCGCTGCGCTTCGGCCGCCAGCGCGGCACGGCCGCCATCACCGATCAGAATAGTAGTTTTGGAGGCTCCCTGCGGAGACAGCTCCACGGCGGGAACGGTCCAGTCACCGTTCATGCGAAGACGCCACTGCTTTATGGTGATTCCTTCCTCCACGGTCGAACTAATCGCATTAGCAGCGACGGTGTAAGTCTTGGCGCGGACTACATCCGTCAGGGATCGGCTTGACTTCTGTGGCAAGTCGCGGCTGAGGCTTAGGGCGATGGCTCGAAAATCGAGATTGTTCTCCGGCAGCTTCACCCGCAGTTGGTCGGCACTGCGCACCTCGTTTTCCGATGGGATTTCCGTAACCCGGAAGCCTTTGTCGTTCGGGTAAAAGGCCTGCTGGAGTCCGCGATAAAACGCCTCGCGGTTATCCTGACCGTAGTTATGGCCGGCATCGAAATTGATATGGTAGCCGAGATGATCCCCCGCCTTATAGAGCTCATAGAAGGGACGCGCCGCCCAGATCAAAGGCGAGTTGGCGTAATCGCCGCGAAAGCAGCAGGAATCGAGAGCGTTATTGGTAATCAGCGCTCGCCGGGGCGCAAGCATGGCCGTTAAGGTAGTGTAGTCGGCGATGCCCGCCAGATCCACTGGCGTCTGTTCCGAGTCACCCAGATCCATCTCGGGGAATTGAGAGCGCGTTACAAAACTCGAATATCCAGCCACCGGATTGGCAAACTTGACTCGCGTATCCAGCGAGCTGATGAAGATCGTTTGCCAGCCGCCTCCGGATAGTCCTGTAACGGCAAGCCGCTCCGGATCCGCGTGAGGATGGGCCAGCAATAGATCGATCGCTCGTTTCTGTGCCAGGTAATGCAACGCCACTCCACTGGTGCCCGCGAGATCGATTTGATTCAGACGATAATGATCGAAATTTTCGTTCTTCAATTGCCCCATGCCGAACCATTCAAAATTCAGCGCAATCATGCCCCGTTTGGCGAGATTGATGCAACGCAGCTGGATGTACGGGGTGGAGACGCCCGTACCCTCATGTCCATTGACATTCAACACCACCGGCACTTTTCCCGTTAAGACTTCGGGCTCGTATAACAGCGCAGGTATCCATAAGCCCGGGATCGCTTCGTATCGCAGCTTCCGGATGCGATAGCCGGGGCCGGATAGCGTTTCCTGCCACTCGACGCCGCTTTTGGCTTCGCTCCAGCCTTTCGCTTTCCCGCGCAAAACCACATTAGCCAGTACGTCTTTGCGAATGCTCTCTGACACCTGATCCCACTGCCCCGCGGTTGCAACCGAGGGCATGGACTTGACCCGGGAGGCCGTATAGACCTGGACTTCAATCAACGGCTGATTAGGCGCAAGAATGGGTTTGGAGAGTGCGGATTCCACTGCCGATTTCTGCGCCAACAGTAACCCCGGCGCGAACAAGAGAACGTATAAGCCTCGAAGGGCAAGCATTTAAAACCTCTCTAAATCAAGATACACTGCAATGCACGTTGGATCTGCCCGTCACATCTATCGGGGCCGGCTTTACCCAGCCTCGTTCAGATGCCGTTCAAAGAAAGCGAGGGTCTTCGACCAGGCGTCGCACGCCGCAGCCGGCTCATATCGAGGACCGGTATCGTTGTGAAACGCGTGGTTCGCTTTCTCGTAAATGTGCAGCTCGTAAGTTTTGTTCAGCGTGTTCAACGCCGGCACCAGCCCCGCCGCGCGGCCGGTGATGTTGCGGTCGAGTTCCGCGTACAGCCCGAGCAGGGGCGCGTTCAGAGTCGACAACTGGTCGGGAGCTGGAGGCGGCCCGTAGAAGGCAACCGCCGCTTTCAGCTGGTCGGTATTCAGAGCCAAATCGTACACGCTGCCGCCGCCGGCACAGAAGCCGACCACGCCGAGGCGGTCTCGCCGCACGTAGACCTGATCCCGAATCGTATAGAGGGCGGATAACATATCTTGCAGCCGCTGCGGGGCAGTGGTCCGGTTGTAGGCGGCCGCAGCCGCCTGAGGGTCAGGGTAGTTCGCGGTTCCCCCCTGCCGCGATAACAAATCCACTGCGATCGCCACGTAACCTGCCTTGGCAACCCGCCTGTTGACGTCTTTGATGTGCTCGGTTAACCCCTGGTTCTCATGAATCACCAGGACCGCCGGCCGCCGTGCGGACGCGTAGTCGCGCGGAAGCGACTGATAGGCAAACAATGGTCCGCCTTCTCCATAGAGCGTCAGCATCTGCGAGAGCACGGCAGGATCCGTTTCGGAAACGCGGACACCCGTCAGACAGGACGGCTGCTGCGCCTGTCCGAGGCCTACTGATTCAAGGGCAGACAGTGCGGCCACTACACTGCCCGTAAGTTTCGTGAGACGCTGGATTACATCCCGCCGGCTGAGCGCCCCGTCTTCGTGTAGGTGAATCAAATTAGCGATCGGATCGTTCATCATGGAAACCCCTCTTCGCGTTACGCTATCATAGGCGCGGCCACCACGTGTAGCTATGTTGATGGGTGCAGAGGAGCTAGGGATGCCGATGAACAGACGCCGTGCAATGGCCGCGCTGGCTGCATTGCCGCTGGCGTCGTGCTGGAGGAAAAAGGAGGCTGGGACGGCGGCGAGCATGGACAAAAAGACATTCGGCGCCATGACCGATGGCGCTTATGTAGACCTGTATGCCCTTGCGAACAGCAAGGGAATGACAGCGTCCATTTTGACCTATGGGGGCATCGTGCAGTCCTTACGCGTCCCTGACAGGAAAGGCAGCGTCGCGGATGTCGTACTTGGCTTCGACGACGTCAACGGCTACTTGAAAGATCCACCGTATTTCGGCGCGCTGGTCGGGCGGTATGCCAACCGGATCGCCAAGGCAAAGTTCACGCTCAATGGAACGGAGTATAAGCTGGCGGTCAACGACGGCGAGAACAGTCTTCACGGCGGACGCAAAGGATTTGATAAGGTCCTGTGGCGGGCCCAGGACGTCTCTACACAGAGCGGCGCCCCATCGCTGGAATTAACGTATATCAGCAAGGAAGGAGAAGAGGGCTATCCAGGGAACTTGACCGCGGTTGTGACATACACCCTCACGAACGACAACGAACTGCGGATCGATTACCAGGCAACCACGGACAAGCCGACAGTCCTGAATCTCCCCAACCATTCGTACTTTAACCTCTCCGGCGAAGGGTCCGGGGACATACTCGGCCATGAAGTGAGGATCGATGCGGACCGTTACACTCCTGTAGGGTCTGGTCTGATTCCGACAGGGGAGTTGGCCGTGGTATCGGGTACGCCGTTTGATTTTCGCAAGCCGGTTGCGATTGGCGCCAGAATCAACCAGGACCACCCGCAAGTGAAGCTGGGCAAGGGATACGACCACAACTTCGTGTTGAACCATTCCGGCGACGCGCGCACGCTGGCGGCGCGAGTGCACGATCCGAAATCCGGCCGCGTCATGGAAGTGCTGACCACGCAGCCGGGATTGCAGCTCTACACCGGAAACTTTTTGGATGGAACCATTCGCGGCAAAGCGGGCCACGTGTACGGCCACCGGCATGCATTCTGCATGGAAACCCAGCACTTCCCCGATTCCCCGAATCAGCCGGCCTTCCCCTCCGTCGTCTTGGCGCCTGGCGAAGAATATCGAAACAGCACAGTGTACCGCTTCACAAACGCGTGAGCGTACCAATCGGAACGGCAGCCAGCAGGCTCAGCGTGACGATCAGGAATGCGAACTGCATCACGACGCCCGGATCGCCTGTTTCCGGAGCATCGCCTTTCCAGGCCTGGAAGATTGCCAGCGCCACGATGAAGAGGAGCATGCCCTCTGAGGTGGCGAAGAACATCATTCCCGCAACCAATGCGACCATCCAGCGCTGGTATTTACTCAGAGCGCGAAAGCCTCGGCCGCCATCCAATTGCCAGACTGGGAGCAGGTTGAACAGATTTATCCATGCGCTGGACTGGGCCACCGCTCCCCAACTTTGCCAGCCGGTGGCCGCCCACACAAGATAGGCCACAATGGTCGCCCCCAAGCCCCAAAGCGGGCCGGCCAGTCCAACCCGCGCATCCTCGGCAGGGTTGGCGGGATACTGGTGCAGCCGCACATAAGCTCCAAAGCCCGGGACGAACATCGGCGGCGATGCCGGGATTCCATAGTGAATCAGCGCCGCGACGTGCCCCATCTCGTGCACATAAATACAGAGCAGAAGCCCGAGCGCATATTTCCACCCCCAGATGCTGAAATAGAGTCCGAACGAGAGCAGCATCGAGAAGAAGGTGCTTGCCTTGGAGAGACCCAACAGCAGAAATTTGGCCTTCCCGAGGAACAACAGAATTAACCCGGCGGGTCCCAGTTCGCGAATCCGATTCCACAGTGGTTTTTTGGGAGCGGAAGCCCGCGCCCGATCGCGCATCAGGATAAGCTGCTGTATGGCCGCCGCAATCTGCTGGTAATCCGCCGATCCTGGGGGCACCAGCGGCAGTGCCTGACGCCATGCGGCCAGCGCCTTTTCAAACTCTCCCGCTTGCGTACACTGCACGGCCTCCCGAGCCAGCTCAGTGACCCGATCGGTAAACATCGGGCGCCGGCACACGGGACATGCAAGCATATCGGCGGCTACGGCGGAGCCGCAGGACGAGCAGAAAGTAGCTTCAGCCGGCACCCTTAAAACCGCCGTGACAGGCTGACCATCAGCGAGTAATCCGCAAAGGCGGCGTCGCCCCGGGTGTGGTTCTGATAATCGGCCACGCTCCGCTTGCGATTGCGCTCCAGTGCCCAGGGGATATTGCAGGAGAACATGTACGAGCCTTTGACAAACAGCAGGCCCGGATCGATGGAGATGGCATATCCCGGCCGCCGGAATCCGTCACTCTTACCGAAGGCGTCACGCACCGGGACGCCCTCCATGCGGCCCCCCAGGCTCAGCGCCATTCCGCGGACCTTGGGAACCGCATGCGAGATGCCGCCGCGATACAGATATTGATCGGCCACCGACATCACCTGCTCCCCCGCCTGCCGGCGAAAAGTGGAGACGCCGTTCGTGTTTCTCGGATTGAATAAATACACCCCGCTAAAATATAGTTCGCTCTTGAAGAAGACGCGCTTGTAAGCCTGCAGGTCGAGCGCAAACCCGGTGCCGCCATCCCCCGCCTGGATCGATTGGTCGGCGGTAGCGATAATCGGTATGCCTCCGCTGATGGCAGGGCCGGTGGCATTATATTTTCCGGTGGGCGCCTTCAAACTCAGGCCGATGGCGATATTGTCGCCCGACTCCGTAGGCGGCTTGAAAAGCCAGGCTCTAGCGCCGATGGAGGCATCTCCAATCCCGTTGACAACGAATTTCCCGCTGGGCGAATAGAGCTGGTTTCTGTGAGCCAGCAAAACCGGAAGGCTGGCCGAAACGCTCCAGCGCGGCGTCAACTGCCTCTCGATACTCACATCGAAAAGATGGTAAATGTTTTCGATCTGATTGCGCAGCAGCTCGCGTTGTTTCTGCTCAACGGTGCCAATGTAATGACGGAAGGAGGGCTGGTAGCGATAACCGACGGTCAGCGTCCAGAGCCTGGGATGCGCGTGCTCCGTTCTGCTGCAAGTCTTCTCGGCGAGCACACCTAGCCCGGGCGTGCCTTGACGTGCCGCTACTCAACCCTGGCCCGATGCTGGGCGCGAGAGGAGAGTGAGCAGGAAGATTGCGGCTATCCCCGCCCGAATATTCGCCATTTATTTAACTCTACCAGCCTTTGCGGCGAGCCTCATGGTTTGCGCTGCATGCGCCAGCCATCCTCGCCGTCCTCGTAATAGCCCCGGACGCGGCGTACCCGTGTAAAACCGAAGCGGCAATAGAAAGCAATTGCCGTTTCATTGCCCGTGCGAACCGTGAGCCACCAGCGATCCATGCCACCGCGCCGGAGCCGGGACGCGGTGTGGCGCAGCAAACTCCGCCCGACGCCGTGTCCTCGAAAATCGGGATCCACCGCGATCGAGGCCAGCTCGGCGCTGGTCCTGTCCATGCAGGTAACGGCATATCCACAGATCCGGCGCCCGAGTCTGGCAACGAAAAAAAGGTCCGGGTAATCCCGCAGATAAGCCAGGAAGATCTCCCGGTCCCAGGCATCGGTTCCGAAAGAGGCATTTTCAATCTCCAGAATGCGCCGGAAATCCCGGGCGCCGGCTTGACGGATGAGGATCACGGACGCGCAGGGAGAGCTTGCTCGAGATCGGCAATCAGGTCGTCGGCATGTTCCAAACCGACCGACAGGCGGAGCAGATTCCGCGGCGTTCTGCTCTGGGGCCCTTCGATGGAGGCCCGGTGCTCAATCAGGCTATGCGCTCCCCCCAGACTGGTGGCGCGGGTAAACAGTTGGACCTGGGCCGCGACCGACATAGCGGTCTCGAGTCCATGGATCTGCACAGAGAGCATGCCGCCGAACGCGGACATTTGGCGCGCGGCAATCTCATGTCCCGGATGGGACGGCAATCCGGGGTAATGAACGGTCTCCACCGCCGGATGTTGGCACAGGAAAGCGGCTACGGCGGAGGCGTTGGCACACTGCGCGCGCACCCGCCAGGGCAGCGTGTCGATGCCGCGCAGCGTCAACCAGCAGTCAAAGGGCGAAGGAACGGCCCCGCCATAGCGCTGCGAGTTGCGGGCGCGCTCAAAAAGATAGTTGTCATGCCGGGTGATAAGCGCCCCACCGACCACATCGCTGTGGCCCCCGATGTACTTGGTGGTGGAATGCATCACCATGTCGATACCGTGATCAAGAGCCCGTTGCAGGACAGGCGTGGCAAACGTGCCGTCGCACACCGTAATCGCATTCGAGCCGCTGGCGATCCGGGCGATGGCCGCCAGATCGGTAATCTTGAGCAGCGGATTGGACGGAGTTTCCACGAAGATGAGGCGCGTATTCTGCCGGATACCGGCCCGCACGGCATCCAGATCGGACATATCGAGATACGTGGTCTCCAGTTGCGCCTTGGCAAACACCTGGCCCAGCAGTTTCCGGAGGCCGTAGTAGACATCATCGGGTGCGAGGATATGGTCACCGGGTTCGAGTCCCTGGATCAGGGCGGTAATGGCGGCGAGTCCGGAGGAGAAGCAGAGGGCCTCCTTCCCTCCTTCGAGAGCGGCGAGGCAGTTTTGCAGCATTTGCCGGTTGGGATTATTCTCGCGGGAATAGGCGAAGCCGAGCGGAAATTCCCCATCCGCGGCCCGTTCAAAGGTAGTGGACAGATGGATCGGGGGCGTGACCGCACCGGTTGCGGGATCGATGTAGCGTCCGGCATGCACCGCGAGTGTCTCTATCTTCATCACTGCCCAGTGTAGTGCGCCGTGGGGCGCTCGCGAGCGGCAACTGCCGCGAACGCTCCTGACCAGAGATCAGGCCAAGGCCTCATGATCGTTGCGCCGCCCCAGGCACTCCATATCGTCATCGCCTTTCCTCACCGAGATCTGGGGCAGCCGGTTGGACATCCGGCTGGCTGGGTTCGTTCTGAAATTTCTCAGATTGCGGCGAACGTTGTGGGGATGTGCTTGGAAATTGCTTCGGAAGTGTGGCGCTGGGGGCTGGCGGCGGATCGGCCGGCTTGCCGGCGTTGGGTTCGTTCTGAAATTCCGTATTTGCGGCTTCTGCCTTGCGGCGATCCTGGCGTTCGACCAGTGTTTTCAACGCGAGGCGGTACATGCGGCTGAGGCGAGTGTCGTGCCTCTGGATCTGATCGAGCGAATGATTGCCCTCGGTGAGCGAGCTATAGGCGATGGCCGTGCGGGTGGCTTCATCGAGCTGTTTGTAGCGGGCTTCGAGACCCTTCTCCTGCTGGTCCATTTTGAGGTCGATCATGGCGGTCTCGACTCCCCAGCCGCGGCACTGACGCCAGCGGGCGGCAACCACTTCGTCAAGCAGATCAAGCTCGCTGGAGCCGACGGGCTGGAACTCTTCGAGGTAGCCATTGCGCATGGCCTCGAAGGCTGCGGCGTCCTCATTGCAGAGCACGAGGGCCTTGGCGCACAGGCCATGGCGGAGCGCATTCATGGAGGAGATGGCTTTCCCTTCGGGAGTTTTGGGGCCATGGGATTTGGCTCCATTGATACGGGCAGCTTCGCTTTTTCGTAGTGAGGACATGATGTTCCCTTTTCGCCTCGACAGTAGCGGAGCTGGAAACGGGAACGAATCGAGAAGATTTGTATGTGACAGGGAGACTAGGAGATTGAGGTGGGCGGAGCGTGTGAATGGGTTGGCCGCCGATAAACGCAGGGGAACGCCGATCGCACGATGACTGCGAAATCCAAAATCTTTTTGGCTTGCTTTGTTGGAGGTACGGGAGGCCGGGGGGAGTTGCCGGTAGTCGGCTGCTAGGTTAGTGGCAAAAGAGGTGGGAAATGTTTTGGAGCAAACAACGGCGAGAGGCGCGGAGCGAAGAGAGGGCCGGCTTCACCGAACCGGGATCTGAAGAGGATGAGGAGAAGAACTCGTTGAGCGTCGAGAAATGGTGCCAGCTGCAAGAAACCATCATGTTTGCGCTCAACCCCTATCGCGACGCTTGGGACGCGGTATCGGCGGCGCTGAAGGCGGCAAATAGCCCAACACCGGTCCAGTGATGAGATTGCTGTTGGAAATGCCCACCCCCGCTACGGCAGCGCCGGCATCTCGCATCCCCATGATAAGAAAACAAACCTGGGATATCCTTCGGTTGGGCAATCGTTAACGAAGGATATTCGCTGTTGCACGCGGCTTGAGACCATCCATCCTTTCCTTGGCGGAACGGAAGACAGGAGCGGCTTCTCGTCACCTACCTGCGTTGCGCTTCGACGCGGCTTTAGTGTATACCGGCAAGTTTGCCGGTGAGGATAAAATCGTCCTTGACCTGATGGACGCGCATCAGCATCGAGTTCTGTAAGGACGCTACCGACGCTGTTTTCAAGGCGCTGGTCGAGTAAGGAAGAGATCGAGCCGGACCAATGAAAGATTCAAACACAATAATGCGCGATCAGCTGGACCGTTTCAGTTCGACTGAAGACGTGCAACTGCAAGCAGAGGCGCTTTCGGAACTGATGAAGGTGAAGCAACTTCACCAGGCCGCAAAAGATCCTTTATTCGAAAAAGGATTTCAGGCCTTACTTCGATCAGCCGAAGATACTCCTCACCCGGACAGACGCCTGAAAAGCATGGCAAGCCTGATCCGGATTGGCTCGCTCGTCAAGACACTTAGGCCGCGTGTGGTCACAGAGCTATCAAGAATCGATGAACCGCTCCCGCCGCTTCAAGACATCGTCGATCCTGACGATCGTTTCTATGTGGCTAATATTTGGCGGCACGTGGATCATGCCTGGATTCCAAGATTTCTGGCCGTGGCGGCGATTGAGGAGGAAGGATCAGAGAAAGTCCGCAGCGAATGCATGGAAGGCATCATCGCGATGACTCCGGATCTAGGCGCCACGCTCGAATTGCTTCTGACGCCTTTGCGGCGGCTGGAGTTTCGTACCGAAAAGCCTGGCGACAGTAAAGGCAAAAGGGTCCGCCGAATTGTCGAAGCCTTGAGAGGTGCGTACGAGCTTTCGATGAAAGATGCCGGTGTCGTTGCTGGCGAAAACTTACGCGCTTTGCTGGTGGAAAGCTTTCAGCAAACAGGTACTCCTACCACTGAAACCGTGCTTGATGAGGTATCAGAAGAGGCACTTGGATTGGTTCACGCAATCGTGCGGGCGCGATTCTCATCCGCAACGCTTCCAGAAACATATGCGGCGCTGAGCGCCGTGCGCGGCTGGTATCGCGAACACCGATGGGAGGGCTTCACGGAAAGTTCCAAATCCGCCCAACTCTTGGCGCGGGACATCAGTGAGGCCATCGAGCTCCTGGTGCGCGCCGGCATAGCCGACGATAACCTTTACAACCACTTGGTCACGGCCTCAGGTGCCGCCGCGCGCGCGCGTAGCCGGGCCAAACAGATCCTCAAACGTGCTCCCGGTCTCCCCGAGGACCTCGCCCGGTGGCTTTCGGGGGCTGTCGCAAAACGGAGAAGCTCGTTGGCGGCCGAAAGCCAGATGTTGAGTTTCGACGAAGCTATAGCAGATCTCATGATCGACGCGTCTCGTTTGGAGGAGATGCAGTACCGTGTCGAACGCGAGGCTCTGCCCGAGATTAGTGTGATGGTTCCCGCCTCCGGTGAATTGGTCGAGAGCTTGATGCGGCTGGTGAGAAGCACCAACAACTCCCTTGCCGCGCTAATCAAAGTGCGCGGGCTTGCCGTCGTCGGTAGGACAGGGGATGCGGTAGATTATTCACCGTTGGAGCACGAGATGGCCGGCGGCATGAAGTCCGGAGCCAGGAAAGTAAGAATTTTCAAGCCAGGCGTTGATGCACCGAGTGAATCAGGCGGGCGGCGGGTGGTACGGAAGGCAATTGTAGAACCTCTAAGCTGATCAGGAGACAGTCACATGGATGAGAACGTAGCGCAGTCATTGCTGGAGAGCCTTCTTTCCCGGCTCGAAGCGGATGCGAAGCGAGAAGTGCCGCAATTCGAAGGTGTCGTGTCGGGCCTTGAACGGAAGGCGCTTGCCGCTGTGCTGGCTGCACCTGATGGGAAGCCGTCGGGGCAGGCGCCGCCGAAGCCATCCGCAATTGATTGCTCTGTGATCGAAACGGAACGGCAGGCATCAGGCGCAGTTGAGCTAGCGAAAGAGTCGGACACTGTGCCGTTAAAGCCACCCCCACCGGCAGGACTTATGGGTCCGCGAGCCCAACAGTTTAAGCTCGACGACAGCGTGCTTTCCGGAGTTGCCACCAACGGAAGCGTGCTCTGTATCGATTTCGGCACGGCAAAATCCAAAGCATTCGCTGCCACCCTAGCGGGAAACGGTGATGAGCCCGAGCTGCACGAAATCGGGTTAGGGCGCAAAGATAACGACATTGACGGATCAGGGTACACCGTCGCATCTTCAGTATGGATCTCGGACGATGGTCTTGTATTTGCCGGATCTGAGGCGCTTCGCAGAAGTATGGAATCTTTCCAGCCGGACGGTAAGCGTAAACGGCTGGATTCTCTGAAGCGGCACCTTAACCACGCAGGAATTGAGCAGAAGCTTGGTCTTCGCAAACTCGATTCAAACGCGAATCCGACAGCTGTCGATCTTACTTACGAAGACGTCATTACATTCTTTCTTGCATACCTGACCGATCTCGCGTCGCCCGACATCTCAATTCCATGGAGTCGGAATGTAAAGCGCAGATTCACAATTCCCGCATGGTCCCATAGCCAGCGAGCCTGGGCCGGACCGGCGCTTGCCCGATACGTGGCAAGAGCACAGTTGTTGGCAGATACGTTCAGGGGCCAGTGGAAACAGGGCATTCCGGCCGACGAACTGAAGAGAATCAGCGTCGAGGCAGCCAAACATGACGAGGCCCTCAAGTGCCTGCTAGATGGATCTGACCAGGAAGGGGCGTATCCATCAGGCTTATTGGAGCCGCTTGCTGCTGGGTCAGGTCGGGTGTGGACAGACAGCGCCGCGAGGAATCTGATCTTCGTTGTAGACGTGGGCGCGGGTACAACTGACTATTCGCTGTTTTGGGTCACGCAGGATGCCCGCATCGACAGGAGAACTGCGTTTCCCATTCTTCCGGGCGGCGAAGC
Source organism: Bryobacteraceae bacterium (assembly GCA_035526665.1). GTDB lineage: Bacteria > Acidobacteriota > Terriglobia > Bryobacterales > Bryobacteraceae > DATLBY01. Next base: position 19,239 of record DATLBY010000067.1, on the reverse strand, counting down.
CATTCGAAGGGCGGGCGACGATCTCGACGAAATTTTGCTCCACGAACTTCTTTCCAAGGTGCACGGCGGATTGACCAGCTCAATGAGGGGAAACATAGAAATCGATCTTCGCCTTCGTGGACTGCGGCGCTTAAAAGAACAGATGTTTATTAACGGGCGATTGGAATTAACACTCGTGAATGATCAAAGCGTGTCCATCGAAGCCGCAGAATTTCTGCAGCATGAGCAGGTCAGAAGTCTAGGTGTGCAAATCGAGAAGGCGATCACAAGGTTCTTCAGTTCGGTCAACCCGAGTTGGCAAGCCGCTACTGAGCGTCCATTGATTGTGCTGACTGGGGGTGGCGCGAATCTACCGATGATCAAGGACCTACAGAAGAAACCCTGGGAGATCGGCGGGGGCAAGTTACTGTTCAAACCTGCACGGGACATCCCGAAATTTGTCGCGGAAACCTTCGATGCTGATTTCCAGCGGGAGTATCCGCAGCTGGCGGTTGCGATCGGCGGTGCCCTGCCAATAGTGAGTGAAAAGAACATAATTGACGAATGGCAGGGAGGCGCCTCGACACCAGGCGGCCTTGAGCGATTCTGACCGGGCGGGGGTCTGAACCTCAAGAACGCATCATGCCTTCCTAAGGGCACTGCGGGTTTCCTCTGCTGACCGGGATCACGTTGTTACGGAAGCGAGGATCACAACCACAGTCCGCCCGGAGGCCAATGAGATAGGGGGCACCGTCTGCTGCCGCGGCTAATAGTGGCAACTGCGCCGCGAAAGATGACACCCTGAGGGAAAGGACGCGAAATGCGGGATCGGGGGCGTGACCGCACCGGTTGCCGGATCGATATAGCGTCCCGCATGCACCGCGAGTGTCTCGATCTTCATCACTGCCCAGTGTAATGCGACGTGGACGTAAATTGATCGACGCTCGCCGCCAGCGGGTCTCTTTCGAGCATCATTAGGTGCTGCAGTCGGCGTAGAGGATGATTCGTCTATTTCCTTGCCGTCTGTGATAGCTTCGAAGTGTTCGTGCCTTGCTCGGGTTGTTATCGGGTTTACTTTCCTTTTCCGTCATCAGCCACAATAAAACCAATACGCTTCCCTCGGCTCTCCCGACGGCGGCATTTTCAGGTTGTCGATCTCCTCGGCCAGGATGTTTATGACCGATGCGTGCTGGTCTTGATTTGCTTCCAATTTCTCAATCCGTTCCGCTAGATCCTTGTGGCTGGCGATGAGCTCACGAAGCTTAACGAAGGCACGAATGATGAGGATGTTCATCTGTAGGGCCCGCCGGCTCCGGAGCACCGATGAGAGCATGGCCACGCCGTGCTCAGTGAAGACGTAGGGTAAGTAGCGGCGACCACCACGGCCTGCGTTTGAGATCACAGTTTGTGATCTCAAAGATTCCGCTTCTTCGGCAGTGAGTTGAAACATGAAGTCTGCAGGAAAGCGTTCATGTTTCGTTTAACAGCTTGAAGCAGCGCCCTGGTTGCAACTTGGTAGAGTTGAGACAAGTCAGCATCGAGCATAACCTTCTCTCCACGGATTAGATAAATATGGTTCTCGATTCGTTCAATAGGACGGCCAACTCTGCATCCATGTGCATCTACTTCATTGAAAATAATATGGTTATGTTTCATTTAATCCTATCACTCGCCTAGGATTTTGGGGATCTGGCCGAGGGAATGTTGCTTGATGCCCGGCGCACCGCTTGCGACGCGCCGCTCCGCCCCGTGGTCTGAAGGAAACGGAACTCATGGATCACTTTTGGTGTCTCTACGGTATGCCTTGTGGTTGCATGCTGATAGCCTACCTCGGTATTTCCGCATTGTGGGATGGTTCGCCGGGAATCATTCAGTTTGAGGTTGACAGTTGGGCCAACAAAAGTTGGGGATTTCACAACATTGACCGGGGGCGCATCCGATGCGAATTAGCCTTGGCTAGCGATGGTTCCCGGATGAACAAATGCGAGGGCGAGTATTTTCACCACTACTTTATTGGCGACGGAGTGCGAAGGGAGCATAGTCTCTACCTGCATCCAGTCAATGCGGGCTTTCAAATTGATCACGCGGCACGAACGGTCCGTGGCGGGCCGTGTGATTGTACCTGGGAGCTATCCAGCACGTTGCCGGACGATAGCAACTGCACTCGCACCGCAGAGCTTCGACTTTGGGAAGGCAAGCGTACCGATACGGGTCAAATCGCCGGGCATGCAGTCGTGAGCTATCGATCTGTCGATGAGGACGATGCCGTGACTGAGTTAAGCTTGGCGCCCGGGTTGGGCTGTCAGGTCATGCGGGAGGTCCGTACGTGGCCGGGCACATTCGGAATTCCGGGTGCGAAGTGGCAATACCAAGTGACATCCTACAAATCCGGAGAGCCTGACCCAAGCCTATTCCGGTTACCCGCCGGCTATACCCTCAAAAAGTAACCGCCGATCACCCGACTCCGGGTGCGACTGCACACGTCCGCTAAACTTATAAAGAACCTTGGAGCCGGCGACAGGGATTGAACCTGCGACCCTCTGATTACAAATCAGATGCTCTACCAGCTGAGCTACGCCGGCCGGCGTGGAAGATCCGGTATTTTGGAGCGGGAGACGAGAATCGAACTCGCAACCAACAGCTTGGAAGGCTGTGACTCTACCATTGAGTTACTCCCGCCCAGGGGATCCGCTGTGTGACTTCTCTATTGTACGGAATGACCGTTCCATGGTCAATCGAACGGAACCTCTCTGCCCTGCACCGTTACTTTCGCAATAAATTGCCGCCGTTCCGCGTCAGACAGCAGCTACCAATCCGGTAGAACTCCGCTGCGAGGGAACTTTCATGCTCAGCCAATTCCACACCGGCCCGCAACAGGCAGGCAGCCGCCCTGAACCCATTGCTATCGACCGCCTTCTCGCCTACGCGCGGCGCTGCGCGGAAAAAGCCGAGACCTGCCGCTCGGCGGGCTTGCCCTCGACCGCTGCCCATTTCTACCGGGAAGCTCTCGATGCCTATGCGGAAATCGTGCACCGCCAGAGAACTTGCAAAACACAAGACGACGCGGACCACGACTCCCATATCGTCGAGATGAAAACCTACCTGATCCGCATGGGAACTAAGCCAGCAGCCCCATCCAAACCTATTGGCCGCTCTGCGAAAATAGCATCACCTTCATCGTATGGAAAATTATATAAGCGTCCAACGATGGAGACAGGTTCTTGATGTAATACAGATCGTATTCCAACTTAATTATCGTATCCTCGATCGTCTCGCCATACTTGTAATTGATCTGCGCCCAACCGGTAATGCCGGGGCGGACACAATGCCTCTGCCGGTAAAACGGAATCTGCTCCGAGAGGGTATTCACGAACTCCGGACGTTCCGGCCTCGGACCCACAATCGACATCTCACTCCGCAGTACGTTAAAAAGCTGCGGCAATTCATCTAAGCGTAGACGCCGCAACCACTTGCCGATGGGCGTCACTCGCGGATCGTCGCGCGTGGCCCAGACGGCGCCCGTCGTAGCTTCGGCATCTGTTCGCATGGACCGGAATTTGTACACCAGGAAGGTGGAACCGTTCAGCCCCACCCGCTTCTGCCGGAACAGGACGGGTCCAGGCGAGGTTAACCAGACCGCCAGCGCCACCACGATCATCACCGGCAGCAGAAGCACCATGCCGATCAGTGCAAGCACGAAAGAATAGGCCAGTTGGATTCCCAGGCTGCGCTGCTGCGGTCCCAATTCGGCCGAGAAGATCAGCTGAGACGGCCGCAGTTCTACTGTGGAGACGCGGCCAAATGCGGTTTCAAACGTAATGGCCGCTTCTTCGATCCGGATACCGGTGAACCGCATATCCAGCAAATCGTATACGGGCAGCTGCAGCCGGCGCTCGGTCAGCCCAACCACAATCAGGTCCGGCTGCTCCCGGTCGACCACCGCCTTCAAGCTGCTCAGCCCCCCTAACACCCGGGAGCCCGCCAGTTCCTCCCCCAACTCGCGCTGGTCATCGATAAAGCCGACGTTCGCGAATCCCAACTCGGGGCGTTCCGCCAGGCGGTCCGCGATATTCAGCGCGATCGCGTTGGTGCCCAGGAAAAGAAGCCGCTGGGCGCCCAGTGCCCGGAAAACCACGCTGGTGTAGACAACCCGCCATACCGGCAGCAGCACCAGGATGAGTCCGCAGCCGTAGATCATCACCCAGCGGGACATCATCAGGTTGGGGTTGATATAAGTCAGCAGGGCTTGGGAGAAGAAAACCATGCCGATCACCAGGCAGAGCTGCTGGACCAGCACGGCCTTGGACCGGATGCGAAATTCCGTGTAAAAATCCTCCAGGTAGAGACCCAGCATGACGCTGGCAACCACCAGAAGCATTCGGGCTAACCCGCCCTCATAGAGGAAGAAGATTTCCAGGTCAGTATCGATGACGAATGCTGTCCCTAAAATGAAGCAAACAGAGACCAGCACGATCTCTGAAACGATCAGCGCAAGCACGCTGGTCGGAACAAAGACGCGGAAAAGTCGAATCATTGCGAGAGCTTAGACTCCCTCCAGGCAGCGAATAGGCAAGTCTACCATTTCACCCCTCCAGGTATGTACTTAGGGAAAGTCTGAGATTCCCCTTCGCGTCTGAAAAGCTTTCAATTCCATTGCATTGCACAGGTAATGCCTGTATAGTATGCGCAAGTGAGGATGCCCTCCCCGACGGTTTTGTAATACCGCTTTCATCTCGAGATTCCCGCTATGCTCAACTATTCAGCCACTCTGCTATCTGTTTGTTTACTTGGCTCGATGACGCTAGGCGCCCAAACTCAGGGCGGTCCGGGGGTGAAGGATCCAGGGGAGCGTCCGGGCGTCAGGGCTGAATCTGCCGGCGCGGCGGCATTCCCGCTGGTGCGGCAGGGTCCGTCTTTTGAGGCGAAACTGGTGGAGCGTCCCCAGAAGGTCATGTTCGTGAAGAGCCAGGCCACCGATGCCAAGGCCGCCATTGCCAACCTGCTGCTCAGCGACGTCGGTCTCAACCTGATTACGATGGCATTGGCTCCGCAGATGAAAGCGTGGAACCCCTATATGAACGACAGCATTCGCAAAGGCATTGACCTGGGCAAAGGAATGCTGGTGGGGCACGGGAGCGACACGAAGGGGTTTGAGTATGAAACTCTCCCCGGCACCACCGCGGACTTGACCCTCAAGGAGGGTCCCGCGGAGTTTCTAGTGCCGATGAATTCCTATATTCCCAGTGCCGATTTCGATATTTCCAGCGTGCAACCGGTCATTTTACGCCTCGAGAGCCGCGATAAGGATGCCGCGCGGATCATGTCGGCGCGCCAAGTGGCGCTAAAGCAGAATAAGACGGGACGATTCGATCTGAAGCCCACAATTGACCGCCAGGAGGCCAATGTGGAACAAAATCTGGTACCGGTCAATTTTGAGCGGCTGCCCGGCAATATCTTTAAAGTCACTCCCAAAGATGCCCTCGGCATTGGGGAGTATGCCTTGGTGTTCCGGAAACCCTCGTCGGCGGGAATTCCCACGGCGAACGTAGCGCTGAAGCCGACGCCACCGGCCGCTGCCGCCCCTGCCACACCCCAGGACCCGATGGCGGCCATGATGGCTCAGATGCAGGGAGCGCAAGGAGCTCCGAACGGGCAGCCCGGCACGGCTCCGTCGCGTTCGCCCCTCGGCATGCTGCGGCGTGGAGGGCAGCAGCCTCCCCCTCCGCTAGCGGCCATGGAGTCACAGGCCGGAATGGCGGGATTTATTGCCTGGGATTTCCGGGTGCTTCGCCAAAATTAGCGGGACGTCTAGCTCTTTTTACTTTTGCTCTTACCGCCGCCTACCATTTGGATGCCGGTGACATTGATGTCACCCTGGGCCTGCATGTCCCCGGTCAGTTTCACCGTATGTCCCGCATGCTGCTCCAGCCCCGCAAAATCCTGATTTTTGATCGGATGGACCTTGCCTTTGCTCACGAACACGTACTTTCCGCCCTTCTTGACGCAGGCGATAGTGCAATCGCGATCGCTCATTGCCTTGCCGCCGTGCTCGGCGCCGCTCATGTGTTTCGCGCCACAATCGCTGTCGCTGATTTTACCCGTCCACGTTTGCGCCGCGAACATGCTTCCGCTCCACAGCACGAAAAGAGCGATCAGGGATACTAGCCTTGACATACTTTGTCTCCTTAAATTGGCATTCACTGCCCATTTATGGGACGCCTTCTGCAATAAAAAGGTACCTTAAGCTTTATTCTTCAAGCGAAAGGCGCTGCTCGCTCCATGGGCTCCAGGGAGCGGCCCTCGCCCACCTGTTGCCGCCACATCGCGTAATAGAGACCCTTGCGCTCATTGAGTTCCCCATGACTGCCGGACTCAACGATCTGCCCTCGCTCCAACACATAGATGCGGTCGGCGTGCATCACGGTCGATAGACGGTGCGCGATCAGGATGGTAATTCCGTCGCGCGTGGCGGCCACGTCCCGGATCGTCTGGCTAATCTCTTCCTCGGTCAAAGAGTCCAGCGACGAGGTCGCTTCGTCGAAAACCAGTAATTGCGGTTTTCGCAGCAGCGCGCGAGCAATCGACAGCCGCTGCTTCTCACCGCCGGAGACCTTCACGCCTCCTTCCCCGATCACGGTATCCAAGCCATGCGCGGCGCGCGCGAGCAATCCGTCGGCTGAAGCCTGCCGCAGTACATCCAGGCACTCGGCGTCGGTCGCCCGCGGACGGACGAACAGCAGGTTCTCCCGAATGGAGCCCGAAAACAACTGTGCGTCCTGTGTCACGAATCCGATCCGTTCGCGAAATCCCTCCAGCTCAATCTCATCCTCGCGAGTGCCGTTGTAATAAATGTGTCCGGAGTGTGGCCGGTAGAGGCCGACCAGCAGTTTCACCAGCGTGGTCTTACCGGCGCCCGAAGGCCCCACAAAGGCGATGGTCTCCCCGCGCGACACGGCAAAGGAGATCCCGCGCAACGCGGCCTGAGTGGCCGACTGGTGTTGGAATGTGACTTCGTCGAAGGCCAGCGTGTCCAGGCGATCGACGGGAACGGGCCGCTCGGGACGCGGCTCCGGAGGCAGCGCGAGAATGTCCTCAAAGTTCTTCAAGGAAACCTCTGTCTCGCGATACGTGTTTACCACGTTCCCCAGCTCCTGCAAGGGACCAAAGATAAAAAACGAGTAGATGAAGAGCGAGAAGAACTGCCCCACGGTAATTCGCTGCGTAAAAATCAGGTACAACATCAGGAACAGAATCGAGGTGCGTAAAAAATTGACGAATGTCCCCTGCACAAAACTGAGACTGCGCAGATAGCGGACCTTCTTCAACTCCAGCTTCAGGATCTTGCCCGTGGTGGCGTTGAGCCGCGCGATCTCCTGCTGCGCCAGACCGAGGCTTTTCACCAACTCGATGTTCCGCAAGGATTCCGTGGTGGACCCCGCCAGCGCCGTGGTCTCCTTCACAATCGTCTTTTGTACCGTCTTGATCTTTTTGCTCAGAATGGAGCTCAGGCCTCCGAGCAAGGGAATGGTAAGTAGATAGGCCGGCGCGATGGACCAATGCACCTGCCACGCATACATCATCACGAAGAGAACTCCAATGAGCGTCGTGAAGAGCAGGTTGACCGAAATGTTGATCAGCTTCTCCACGTCGGTTCGCACCTTTTGTAGTTTGCCCAGGGTTTCGCCGCTGCGCTGATCCTCGAACTGCGCGTAGGGCAGCTCGAGCGAGTGCCGGATCCCGTCGGCATAGATCCGCGCGCCCACCTGCTGCGTGATCAGGTTCACAAAGTAATCCTGAAAATTTTTGGCAACGCGCGAGACGAAGGCTACTCCCACCGCCATCCCGAGCAGCACGCTCACTCCCCGGACAAACTGGCCGCCGGTATACTCCTTGTACCGGGTCGCGTAGGAATCGATGATGTGGCGGAAAATGAGCGGGTCCAGCAGGGAAAACACCTGATTCACCGCAGCCAGAGCGAGCGCCGCTGCAACCAGCTTCCAGTAGTCCCGCAGATAGCGGTAAAGAATCAGCATGTACTCCACGTTACTCGGGCTACTTGTGCGAGAGCAAGTAGTAGACGGTAGGGGTGACGATCAGCGACAGGACCATGGAGGCTGTCACACCCCCGATGACCGCAATGGCCAGGGGCTGCAGCATCTGCGAGCCAGCCCCCCAGGCGAATGCAAGGGGAATCATGCCCGCAATGGTCGCCAGAGCGGTCATGAGAATTGGACGCAGGCGCCGCTCACCCGCCTCAACCATTGCTTGCAGCGGCGTGGAACCGGCCGCGCGGAAGCGCTGATCCGCGTCCAGCAGCAGGATTCCGTTTTTCGCTACGATCCCGATCACCATGATGAGTCCCATGAAAGACGAAAGATTAAAGGTCATTTTCGTGAGCAAAAGCGCCAGGAAAACGCCGGAACTCGACAGCAGAGCGGATGCGACGATGGCTACCGGAGCGGCGAAATCTCCGAACTCGAAGAGGAGCACGGTGAACACCAAAATCACCGCCATTGCCAAAACAATTACCAGGTCGTGAAACGATTTCTGCTGCTCCTGATAAGCGCCGCCGTACTCGACACGGATGGTCGGGGGGATGTTGAGGCTGTTGACCACTTTCTTCACTTTGGCGATTCCGCTACCCAGATTCAGGCCCTCCAGGCGGCCGGTGACAGCCACATCACGCTGCAGGTTCTCGCGGCGAATCTCGGTCTGGCCTGGCTCTTCTTCCAGTGTGGCGAGAGACCCGAGAGTCGCGGTTTTTCCATTACCGCTCACCAACAGAGCATTCCGGATGGAGTCCAAGGACAAGCGCGCCGCCTCCGGGTAGCGGATACGAACCGTGTACTGCCGGTCGCGGGAAACCACGGGCGTGGGCGACGGCTCGCCTTGAATGATCGCGCTCGCATCGAGTTCGATCTCCTCCGGCGTGAAGCCCGCGCGGGCCGCTGCCACCGGGTTCACTCGAAACGTGACAGCCGGTCCGCTGATGGTATTGTCGATGCCGTTCAGCACATCGACCACGCCATTGATCTTTTTGATCTCATCGGCCACTTTCGGAGCCCAGCGAGCCAGCAATACCGGGTCCGGGGAAAATAGCTTGATCTCGATAGGCTCCGGCGAGCTGGTAAGGTCGCCGATCATGTCCTGCAGCAGTTGCGGGAACTCCACTTGGAGCATGGGTAACTCCTCAGTGATCTTCGCGCGCACGTCCGCAATCACCTCCTCGACGTCGCGCCTTTTTCCGTGCCGCAATTTAATGCTGATGTCGCCTCGATTGGCTTCCGTCACTTGGGCCAGCCCAAGCTGCAAACCAGTACGGCGGGACGTATTCTCCACTTCCGGCGTTTCCCGCAGGATCTGCTCTACTCGCGCGAGGGCGCGGTTGGTCTCCGCCAGCGATGCGCCCGCGGGTGTGAAGTAATCGAGAATAAAGCCTCCTTCATCTATCGCCGGCAGAAGGTCGGACCCCAAGCTGCGGTAACACAAATAAGAACCGCCGATGAGCAATACGCCCAGCAGGCTCAGGATGAGGGGATGCGCGAGCGAGGCCCGTAAAGTCCGGTCGTAAACGCGCACCACACGTCCCATTGTGCCGGTCGCAATCTCCGCGTGGGCTGCTTCCCCGCCCTTGGTTTTTCGCCGGATCAGATAGTGGCTGAGCGTCGGGGTCCAGGTAAGCGCCAGGCCGAGCGACGTAATCAGCGCCACTCCCACGGTGACTGCAAGGGCTCGAAAGAACGTGCCGGTGACACCCGTGATGCTGACCAGCGGTAGAAAGACAACGATCGGCGTGATGGTGGAGCCGATCAGCGGCTTGGTGATTTCACGCAGGGCGCTACGGATAGCCTCCGACCTGCTCTGGCCGGCGTCCCGGTGGAGCACGATGTTCTCCACCACCACGATTGCATCGTCGATCACCAGGCCGACCGCCGCCGCCAGTCCCCCGAGTGTCATCAGGTCGAAACTCTCGCCGGAAATCCGCAAAACAATAAAGGTGACGGCGATCGTCGCCGGAATCACCAACCCGGCCACCAGCGACGTTCCCCAGTCGCGTAGAAACAGGACCAGGATGATCGATGCCAGCACCAGCCCGATGAGAATCGCATCGCGCACGCTCCGGATCGAGTCATTGACTATTTCCGACTGGTCGTAGAACGGCTTTAGCTCCACTCCGCGCGGCAGCGTCTTCTGAATCGCCGCTACTTCGGCGTGCACCTCTTCTGCGACATTGACCGTGTTGCTGTTGGGCTGCCGGTTGATGTTCAGCAATACCGCGGGCTTGCCGTTCGCGGTGACCACCGTGTAGACGGGACGCACGGAGTGGACGACCGCCGCCACATCCCCGACCTTCACGGGCAGCCCCGCCGGAGTGAGTTTGATAACGATGTTGGCGATCTCCTCGGGCGTGCGCGCCTGCCCCGTGACCAGGCTCAATACGAGTTGATGATTATTCTCAATCAAGCCCGGGGAATCGATCAGGTTGCTGCGCTTCACGGCGTCCAGCAGCATCGTGACGGTAACGGCCGCCTCGAGCATCTTAGGAGAGTCCGGGCGGATTTCGAATTCCGGCTCCTGCCCGCCCTGCACAATTACCGTGGAAACCCCGTTCAACCGGTTCAGGCGCGGCTTCATGTCGTAGGTCGCAAGCTCCCAGAGGCGGACCTGCGAGACATTATCCGATGTCAGGCTGTAGCCAATTACCGGGAATACCGCAAAGGTGAGCCGGTTCGAGACCAGCCTGGTGGTGGGAGGCAGCGTCGGCTGCACGCGTGCCAGCGCAGCGTTCACTCGTTCCAGCGTTTGGAACATGTCGACGTTCCAGGAGAAATAAAGGTCGACTTCGGCGGAACCGCGGCTGGTTGTGGATTTCACACGCTCTAGACCTTCTACGCTGTTTACCGCCTCTTCGATAGGCTTGGTCACGGTCACAAGCATCTGGTCGATAGGCGCAACGCCGTTGTCGGCGCCGACAATAATGCGGGGAAAATCGGTGGAAGGAAACACTGAGATCGGAATCCCGGCGGCTAAGTAAACGCCCGACGCGATCAGCGTTAGGATAACGAAGATGATTGGCTTGGCATGTACCTCTGTCCAGTGCTCGCTGTCCGGCGGTTCCATGGCGGGCCGGTCTCCGTTGGAGGGACGGCCGGTCATTTTTCAGCCTTTTTCTCGTCGGGCTTTTCGCCGGCCTTCACCACTTTCACCTTGGCGCCATCCTGCAGGCCGACTCCGCCATTCACAATCACGCGCTCTCCGGGCTTTGCTCCGCTCAGAAGCTGGACCTTTTCCGGCTCGCGGATGCCGACTTCCACTTTACGTTCATGCGCCAACGAATCGGCGGAAACCACCATCAGCGTGGTGCCGCCCTCGGTGGAGGGCAAGACCGCGGCGGGTGGAGCTACCACGGCATCCGGCACTGTCCCGGCCAGAATGGCGACTCGCACGGTCCCGCCGGGCCGCAGCCGTTCGCCGCGATTCAACGCCTGTACCCAGACTTCCACCGTCGTGCTGTTTGGATCCACGGCTGGGCTCACCACGGTCACTTTCCCCTGGACCTCGTCCGGCCCATCGGTAGCCGTAATAGTGGCCGGCTGGCCCACGCGGAGGAAGGAGGCTTGCGCCTGCGGAACATTGATTCGCGCGATCACGCTCGATACGTCCATTACGGTAATCAGCGGCGCACCCGTGCTTGCGATCTCGCCGGCAAACACGCCGCGCTCGGCCACGACACCGGAAATGGGACTGCGGATCTCGGAATAGGAGAGTTGGGCCTGGGCGGCTTGGAGTTTCCCCTTGGCCGACTCTACCTGACCGGCCGCTCCCTTCACTTCTTCGTGGCGTCCCACTTTCTGGAGCGATTCCAGATGCTTCCTGGCAGTCTCATAAGCGCCCCGCGCCTGCGCCTCCGCTACCGCCGCTTCGTCCACGAGTTTGCGGGCAAGCGCGCCTTCTTTATAAAGCTGCTCGCGGCTGGCCAGCAGTTTCTGTGCCGCATCCAGCGATTGCTTTGCAGCCTGGGCGTCCTGTTGCGCCTTTACCATTTCATCCGGCACGATCGCCGTGGCGGTATTCCGGTAGCCCGCAGCTGCCTGTTCATAGGCGCCCTTACTGTCCACCACCGCAGCCGCCAGGTCGCGATTCTCCAGCTCCGCCAGCAGTTGTCCCTTGCGAACATGATCGCCGCGGTTGACCAGCCACCGGCGCACCGGGGCGCTGATCTTCGGCATGATGGCGGATTGATCCAGCGCACGCAGAATTCCCTCGGCAGTGATCCGGCGCTCAATGGAATCCCGCTTCACTTCAGTAACCTCTACTGGAGCAACCGCTTCCACTTCCTTTTCTTTTTCTTTCGCGCAACTGGTCAGCAGCGCCAGAAAGCACATCACGATAACCGCCAACGGGCAGATGGGTTTCCACATCAATCAAAACCTTCCGGTTAAAGTCTGCAGGCCTGCCAGCGCCACGCGATAACGCGCCAGCCCATCGTCATACGCATTTCGCGCCTGCGCCAGCGTACTCTGGGCATCCACTACTTCGAGCGCAGTCGCTTCACCTGCTTGATAGCGAAGCACCGTGAGACGTAAACTCTCGGCGGAAAGATCCAGGGAGCTGCGCAACGATTGTAGCTGTGCACGCGCCGTTTGCGCTTCCAGATAAATTAGGCTGAGAGTGGATTGCAGCGTTCGTTCCGCAAACGTCAACTCCAGGTTGGCCTGCCGCTGCTGCAGCTGCGCCTGCCGCACCTTGCTCCTGTTAGCGCCCCAATTCCAGATGGGGATGGTCAACGTTCCTTCCACTACCGAACCGATGTTCCTATGGCCTTCGGGATCGCGCAGTGCCAGTACATTCGAGTTGATTCCATAGAAATAATCCAGCGTCAAGGTAGGAAGGTAGGCGCCCCGGGCCACCGAGAGGGCTGCGGTGGCCTGCTGCTGACCGGCCTTGGCCGCGCGGATCTCCGGACTGCTGCTGAACAGCAGTCCGCGAATTTCGTCCATGGCCGGAAGGGGGGCGTCGGGCCGCAGATCGTCGGCAATATCGTAGGGCTGCGAAAGGTTGGAGAACAGGATCACTCCCAATGAGATGCGCGCTTTCACGGTGTTGTTTTCCGCCTCCAGCAGATCCCGCTCGCGCTGCTGCAACTGCAATTGCGCTTTGATTACATCAGCGCGGGATACTTCGCCTCCCCGCTCCTGTTTTTGTGTCAGATCGGCAAAATTGCGAGCCTCTTCCAGGCTCCGGCGGGCATTGGCTTCATGCCGTTGTGCGGTGATGAGCCCGTAATAATTCTGCACGACGGTAGCGATCAGGCCGCGAGCCGCGATGTCCTGCCGCGCACGTGCCACAGCCTCGGCTGCAATCGCACGCTGATATTCAGCCCGGCGGGTGACGGAAAATACCTCGGCGTGAACCAGCGCCTGCTCGTTATAAATATGCACGCCGTTGTTAGCCACGAAAACGCCTGTAGGCGTTCCATTCCCTTGCGTGTAGATGTATTGGCTGAGCGCGTTCAACGTGGGGAAGAGCGCCGCCCGGGCCTGAATGCGGTCCTCTCTAGCTAGTAACGTGGCGATGCCTGCCGACAGGAACTGTTGATTGTAGTCTCTCGCCCGCTGCAGCGCTCCGGGCAGATCGAGCGACAGGGATTGCAGGGAAGCCGGCGCGGGAGGGGTGGGCGTTTGCCCCGATGCCGATCCGGAAACCACCAGGAAAATGGTCGCTAGGGCGATGCCCGCTAGCAGGGCACTGAGTCGTGTTGATCGCAACGTCTTCTCAGTCAACCACAAGTCCAAGCCATTCTGCAGAAACCCCGGCAATCAACGCTTCTCCGCCGCCACGCCGCTTATCGCCGGATCGGCTTCGTCCTCCAGATCCGGCGGGACCCTCCGTTGCAACTGGCGAGTCAGCGTCTCGGAATTCAAATCGCCCGTCCACTTGGCCACCACTAAAGTCGCCACTCCATTTCCGACCACATTCGTCAGAGCCCGCGCCTCCGACATGAACCGGTCGATCCCAAGGATGAGGGCGAGTCCGCCCACGGGGACCGAGCCAACCGCGGAGAGCGTGGCCGCCAACACGATAAAACCGCTGCCGGTCACTCCGGCTGCTCCTTTCGACGTGAGCAATAACACGGCCAGCAGCGTCAACTGCTGGGTGAGCGTCATGGCTGAGTTAGTCGCCTGCGAAATAAACACCGCCGCCATCGTCAGATAAATCGATGTTCCGTCCAGATTGAAAGAGTAGCCCGCCGGGATCACCAGCCCAACGGTGGATCTGCCCGCGCCCAGGCTCTCCATTTTCGCCATCATGCGCGGGAGAGCCGCTTCCGAGGAAGAGGTGCCGAGCACGATCAGCAGCTCCTCCTTGATGTAGCGCAGCAGGCGCAAAATGCGAAACCCGTGAATGCGGGCGATGCTGCCCAGGACCAGAAAAACAAAGAGCAGGCACGTGGCATAAAATGTCGCCATCAGCTTAGCCAGCGACAGCAGGCTGCCCAGCCCGTACGCCCCAATGGTGAATGCCATGGCCCCGAATGCGCCGATGGGAGCGAACTTCATGATGACGGCCACCATGGCAAACAGGACCTTCGCGAAGCGCTCAATGAATTCGAACACCAGGTTATGCCGGCCGCCCACCTGTTGCAGCGCTACCCCGAAGAGCACCGCGATGAAGAGCACCTGCAGAATCTCGCCTTTGGCGAAAGCGTCCACGAAGGTAGCCGGGATCACATTCAGCAAAAACTCCTTGGTTGTTTGAATCTTGGTGGGACCGGTATACGCGGAGATGCCGCTCACATCCAGCGTTCGTACGTCCACATTCATGCCCGCTCCCGGCTGAATCACATTGACAAGCACCAGGCCAACGACCAGTGCGAGCGTACTGACCGCTTCGAAATAGAGGAGAGCCAGGGCGCCGGTTTTGCCCACCTTCTTCAAGTCCTCACTGCCCGAGATCCCGAGCACTACGGTACAGAAGATGATCGGTGCAATGATCATCTTCACCAGCTGGATGAAGGCGTCTCCCAGTGGCTTCATCGCGGTTCCCGCCGCGGGCGCGAACACGCCCAGCAGCACACCGATGGCGATGGCAGTCAGAACCTGGAAGTACAGAGAGCGGAAGAGCGATCGTTTCATGTTGGCGAAGCGCGCTGCTCGCCGCAGCCACGCTCACTCTAGCATGCCAGATGGCGCACGCCCCCACGCTGGAGGTCTACACTGAGGTTGTGGCGTTCCTCTCATCCGTTTCCCGCTCCGCCCTCGCCTTGCTCCTCTCGGCGATGTTGTTTGCCCAGTCCGAATCCGTACCTTGGCCCAAATCGGACGTAATAGAGCCTGCGGCGCTCGCAGCCCTGGTCCAGACTTCAAAGCCGCCGCTGGTGATCTCGGTAGCCTTCCCGGTGCTCTATCGCGGCAGACACATTCTGCATGCCATCGATGCCGGCGCCGCCTCCAGACCGGAAGGCCTCGCTGCTCTTAGGAAGCTGGTTCGGGATGTCCCCAAGAATGCCGAAGTCGTGATTTATTGCGGCTGCTGTCCCATGAACAAATGCCCCAATATCCGTCCTGCCTATCGTGCGCTTAAAGATATGGGTTTGAAGAACATCCGTGTACTCGACATACCAGTAAATATGCATACCGACTGGTACGCGAAGAACTACCCTTCAGAGGCCGGCTCGGAAGCTCCGAGTTCAGAAAAGTAGCCGCCGGATGACACGCCGAACTCTGCTGGGTACCGCTGTGGCGCTGGGAGCCGCTCCGGCCGCCCCCCTCAACTCCACCGTCAGCCGCAACGATGAATATGTGGGCAGGCTGGTAGCCAAACAAAGTAGCTCGGGTGGAATCCCGGATGAGAACGGCCTGCCTGCAGCCGGCCCGGTCTCAGGCCTGCTGAACACCGGCACCGCCTCTTTCCTGAGCCCCTCCTCGCGTTATTACAAGAGTCCGGAACTTTTCGCCAAACTGAAGCTGGGCGCGCATTTTCTGGAAGGAGTGCAGCGCGCCAGCGGCAACATCGACCTGCAGATTACGAACTTCGATTCGCCCCCGGATACCGGGTTCGTTGTGCATAACGTAGCAACCGCCGCGTGCCTGGCCATGCGCGCGAAGGACCAGGAACTGGCGGCCCTCACACGTCCGTTTCTGAAACGTGCCGGCGCCGCCCTGGCTACGGGCGGAGTTCACACGCCAAATCATCGCTGGGTGATCTGCTCCGCCCTGGCACAGATCCACGAAATCTATCCCGACCCTGCCTACTTGCGCCGTATCGGCCAGTGGCTGGCCGAGGGGATCGACATGGACGACGAAGGCCAGTACACCGAGCGCAGCACCAGCATCTACAACACGGTCTGCGATCGGGCATTTGTGGTCATGGCGGCAAAACTCAATCGTCCGGAGCTGCTGGAGCCGGTACGGCGCAACCTGGCAGCCATGATGTACCTGATGCATCCCAACTATGAGGTGGTCACCGAAGTCTCGCGCCGCCAGGATCGCGGCCAGCGCGGCGACATGGGGCGCTACTGGTTTCCGCTGCGTTATATCGCCAATCTCGATGGCAACGGCGGTTACGCCACGGTAGCGGATGCGTTTGAAGCCACCTCCGGACAGCTCTCCGCACTCCTCGAATACCCGGAGCTGAACGGCCCCGGACCCAAGCGCACGCCTCCGCCCTCGGATTACGTGAAGGAGTTCCCCGGTCTTGGGATCGTCCGGATCCGTAGGGGCGAATGCAGCGCCACCATCGTGAAGCAGAACTCGGGCTTCTTCACGCTTCGCAACGGCGACTCGGTCATCCAGGCCGTCCGTTTTGCCAGCCCGTTCTTTGGACATGGCCAATTCCTCTCCCCTGCGATTTCGCGCGTGGATGGAGCATGGCGGCTGGAGCAGACGCTGGAGAACGGCTACTATCAGCCGCTCGATCCTCCGCGGCGCGTGGGACCGGAAGACTGGGCCGCCGTCCGCGCCGAACGCAAGCGCACGGAAGTGTGCCGCCAGCACCAGCGCGTGGAGATCCGCGAAACCAGCAAAGGATTTTCCCTCGCGTTCTCCGCCGAGGGAACCGATCGCATTCCGGTAGCGATTGAGATCAGCTTGCGCCCCGGCGCGCACCGGGGCATTAAGTTCGGCCCGCCCCGCGCGGAGCACTCCTACACACGAATGCGCGGAGCCGAAGCGGAACTGCCTGGGGAAAGCGTCTACTTCACCGGATTCACGCCATTCCGGCACACCCTCGACTTCGAATTGGTGTGACGAATTTTCCTATATAATCGATGGCATGAAGCGGGCATACCGCCCTCGTTTTGCTGTGCTGTTGGCCCTATGTTTCACTACTTCCAGCCTGACGGCTCAGGCTCCCGGAGCGGAAGGCGTCCGCCAGGCAATACAGCTCGACCTCGAAGGCAAGGGTCAGGAAGCCCGCCGACTCCTGCAGAAAGCCATTGACACGGCAGCCACGCCGGCCGCCAAAGCCAGTGCGCAGCGGGCCATAGCGATGTCCTGGGGGTTCGAGGGCGACTGCCGGAAGACCGCCGAATACGAACAATTGGTGATCGAATACTGGAAAACGCGGGAGGGCGAAGAGCCCCGGAATGCGTTTTACCAGCAGGGCGAGATGGCCAATGAGGCCGCTCGCGTCTGCATCGACAGCGGAAACCTGGATGCCGCTTCCGAGTGGTACCAGAAAGGGCACGATCTGGGTTTGCAAGAGCCGGGTATTTCAGCCGATCGGAAGGCTCTTTGGGAGTACCGGCTGCGCCATGCGCAAGCGCGCATCGCCGCGCGCCGCGGCAACAAAGCCGAGGCTGAAAAACACATCACGGCCGCGAAGGACGCCCTCGATTCGATGACCGCACTGAAGAAACAGCAGGAGCCATTCTTTCCCTATCTGACGGGTTATGTGGCGCTCTATTCGGGAAATTACCCGAAGGCGCTGGCGGATCTGCAGCAGGCCAACCAGGCCGACCCCTACATTCAGTGCCTGCTGGGCCAGACATACGAGAAGCTCGGTGATAAGGAAAAGGCTCTTGCGTCGTACCGCAAGGCCGCGGCCGCAACGGCTCACAATCCGGCGGCGGCGTATGCACGTCCTTTCGCGCGCAAGAAGTTGGCATCTCTCGCGGGTTAACCCGAAATTCACCGGGCGCGCTGGTTTTCCGGCGCCACTATGCTATTAAAGTAAGAGTGACTCCGGATGAGAGCTTTTCCGTCCTGGAATTGAGCCAAAAGGTTGCGTCTCCCGCCCCAGGCCGCTAGAATCAATGAGTTTGCACCGCATTTTGGAGGAATAAATGTCCGTTGAGCAGAAGGTGAAGCAGATTATAGTCGAGCAATTGGGGGTGGACGAGGCCCAAGTGGACAGTACCGCTTCATTCGTCGACGACCTGGGCGCCGACTCGCTCGATATCGTGGAGCTCGTAATGGCCTTTGAAGAGGCCTTCGACCTCGATATCCCCGATGAAGACGCCGAAAAAATCACCACTGTGAAAGACGCCGTTTCGTACATCGAATCGAAAGCCAAGAAGTAGCTTCCCCACGGAGTTTGGATTTGTCTCGAAGAGTAGCTGTCACCGGTGTTGGACTCCTCTGCTCGGTTGGATCGGGCACCGAGGAGGTCTGGGCCGCGGTTCGCGCGGGAAAAAACGGAATCGTTCCCATTACCGCGTTCGATGCCGGCGCGTTCACCTGCCGGATTGCCGGCCAAGTGAAGGATTTCGATCCGGCAAAGTGGATCGAGAAAAAAGAGATCAAAAAAATGGGGCGGTTCATCCAGTTCGCCATCGCCGCCTCCGAGTTCGCGTTGGCCTCCTCGGGCCTGAAGGTGACGGACGAAAACGCCGAACGCGTTGGCATTTACATCGGAAGCGGCATCGGCGGCTTCGAGGTGATCGAGCGCGAACACCGCAACCTGCTGGAGAAGGGTCCTGGCCGCATCTCGCCGTTCTTCATCCCGGCGACAATCGTGAATCTGGCCTCCGGCTATGTATCGATTCGCACGGGCGCCAAGGGCCCGAATTCAGCCACGGCAACCGCATGCACCACCAGCGCCCATGCCGTAGGCGACTCTTTCCGGCTCATCCAGCGGGGAGACGCGGACGTCATGATTTGCGGTGGTACGGAGGCCTGCATTACACCCATGGGCATTGGAGGCTTCGCCGCCATGCGCGCCCTCTCAACGCGCAACGACGCTCCGGAAAAGGCATCCCGTCCCTGGGACAAGGACCGCGACGGTTTTGTGGTTGGAGAAGGCGCGGGGATCCTGGTG
>DATLBY010000066.1:0-10064 GCA_035526665.1 Bryobacteraceae bacterium | reverse complement strand
GCACGGAGGAAACGGCTTACTTTTCCATCATCGGCCGTAATGTGCTCATGATTTGGAGGATCGCCGGGCCGAGGGTCACCAGCAGCACGGAAGGAAAGATCAGGAAAAAAATCGGGAATACAAGCTTGACGCCCACCTTTCGGGCGGCTTCCTGCGCACCTTGCCGGCGCCGAATTCTCAAATATTGCGCATGGGATCGCAGCGTCGGTCCCAGGCTGGTGCCGAATCGATCGCTGTCCACCAGCAGGTTCGCGAGTTTCTTTAGTTCGACTGCTCTGCTTCGTTCTCCGAATTCGTGGAAGACCTCGGCCCGGCTGGTGCTCGCGCGCAAGGAATAGTGCATTGTCAGCAGTTCATCCGCCAGGTCGGGATAGG
Source organism: Bryobacteraceae bacterium (assembly GCA_035526665.1). GTDB lineage: Bacteria > Acidobacteriota > Terriglobia > Bryobacterales > Bryobacteraceae > DATLBY01. The sequence goes on along the minus strand of DATLBY010000066.1, from coordinate 9,689 downwards.
CTCGGCGGATTTCCCTGCTGGCGTCGTGGATCGCGTGATCCAGTGCCTGCCCGGCTTCCACGCTCAACACCAGAAGATCCAACGCGGTTGGCAGCCCGCTGGAGAGCCGTTTTGCGCGGGCATTCGCTAAATAGCTGAGGACTTTTCCCGGCAGCAAGTAGCCGAAACCGGCAGCGCACAGGGCCAGTAGGAACGCCTCGCTGAAGCTTCCCCCGGTAATCAGAATGGCGGCGGACGCCAGCAGACCCAGCAAACCCGCCGAGGCGTAGGTGATTCCGTTGAATATATACAGCGCCTCCGGCTGCCGGTAGCCGGAGGCAATGAGGCGCTTTCTCAGAGCATCGCCCGCTTTGGCTTCCGGCATCACCGCACCCAGCAAGCGTAGATTGCCGGTGAGCACTTCAGTAGCAGAGTTAGGGCTTGATTTGAATTCAGGCCTGCCGCCGGAAGAGCTCACGGCCGGCCGAAGCAGGGTGTAGTAACCGGCCGCAACCACTCCCGCCATCACAAATACAAAAAACACGAGCAAAAGGAGTGGGCCGGGCATCAGAGTCGTATGTCCACAATCTTCCGGATCACAAAATGAGCTGCGATAAGGCAGGCTACAGCGATCCAGATTAACTGCTTCCCAACTGGATGCTCCAGCAAAACAAACATCTGCGCCGGATTGACATAGAACATCATGCCTCCAATGAAGACCGGCAAAATCGTGAGCACCAAACCGGTTAACTTGCCGTGAGCGGCCATCGATTTGACTTCGCCTTGAATGGCTGAGTTTTCACGCATGGACTCTGCAAGTTTGGCCAGCACTTCGCCCAAACGTCCGCCGGTCTTGATCTGTAGACGCACGGCCGCTACGAAAATACTGACGTCCAGCACGGGGACGCGGCGCACCAGATTGTCCAGGGCCTGGTCCCACGTCATGCCTAGCTTCCATTCATCGACGGTCTTGCGCATCTCGCCGGATAGCGGCGGCAGCGCCTCCGCGCCAAGCATTTCCATGGCTGTGGCAAAAGGATGTCCCGCCCGCAGAGCACGAATCATCGAGTCGAGCGCATCGGGAAACTGCGCCTCGAACTTCTCAAATCTCCGCCGCCTGGCGCGCAGAATGTATAGGTACGGTAACGCCGCGAAGCCCACTGCCAAAAGAATCTGAGCAACCACTGGCACTAAATCGGATCTACTTAAGAGCGCAGGAGCAACGGAGCCGGATAGCAACATCATAGCGCTGACCCGTCCGACAGACCAGTTAAGATCTGCCTCTGACAGACGCTGCCGGATCACATTGGTGAAGTCGAAGCGCTCGAGAACGGTCGCCCAGGGAGAGATGGAACTCACGGCCTGCTCTTTCAAGAGGAAAGGCAGAGCCAAAAGCGAATCGGCCGGTTCCCCGGTTGCAAAAGCGACCTGCTTTCGCTGCAGGACGCGGGAAGCGATGAGCAGAGCAAGTAGCGCAATCGAAAATATCGCCAGGAAAAGGCTGACAGTGGTGATAAATACGTACATGGCTAATGCGCCGCGGCGAAGGCCGTCAGCTTCCGTTCGGCCGCAGCCACACGCGCAGGTTTGGCGGTCTCTTCCGCGGATCGGTGCAATAAAGCGCTCACGGGCAGAGTCGCTTGCGCGGCCGTGCCTTCATCAGAAGAGTTGCGCAAAACGAGCCGTACGCGGGCGGCAGAGTCTGCCAGCCCCAAGAGTTCTGCATCGGCGGGCTTGGCCAGCAGAGTCACGACAGGCCGGTTGTTGTCCGGAACAGCGGGAGTAAGCACCTCAATATTTTGCAACATCGTTCGCAGTCCGAGCTCTCCAACCGTTACGTTGCTGATCACCTGAACATCTACTTTATTGCCGGGCCGCAGTAAAGAAACTACACCGCTGGAATCCGTGACATGCACCGAAACGGCGCGCATACCCGGCGGAATGGATCGGTGAGAGGCCAGCTTGCGATCGCCCAGGATCTCCTCCTCGCCCAGCGGCTCGAGCGCGGTAAACCCGATTACCTGATCCGGCGTGATAAAAACTCCCTTGGGCGCTTCGCGTCCGGGGCGCTGCGCGATTTTTACGTCCGCCGCCTGCAATACACTTCCGCGATTCAAGGGCCTGGCAGCCACAAGGACTGCATAGGTGGGTGCCTCGGACGCGCCGCCAAGTTTGCTGGCTACGAGCCCATAAAACGCGGCGGTGGCAATCAGGGCGACGACGAATGCGATTGCAATGAGCGGAACCAGGTTTTTTTTCATAACTTAGCGGGTTTTGGGATTCCCACTTAGTTATCGTCCTCCGGCCTCGATTGCTTTAGAAATAATAGGCGCAACCAGTACTAATCGCGTAAAAAGCCGCTTTGGCGGGTGGTTTTCGAGCTAATTTCATCGTTTAACGGGTCGTCTAGGGCAAGTACTTTCCGCAGCGCTGGACTGAGCCGTGCCTGGGTTTCGACGCGCAATAACGCTTTCTGATACTGTTGCTGCGGTTTATCGGCGCGGCAGTAGAATGCATGTAAAGCCCTGCGGTGTGCAGCGGTTCGATTGGCCGTTCCTCCATGCCAGGCATGGGCATTCATGACTACCACCGTCCCGGCGCGGCCCGTAATGAGCACCTCCTCGGGATGCGGAGCGGCGAGGTCCGCGAGTACATCCTGCGGCAATTTGCCAAGGCGATGGCTCCCCGGAATTACTCGCAGAGCGCCATTTTCCGGCGTGAAATCGTCGAGAATCCACACGGTATTGCACACAGAATAGCCCTTTTCATCTGCAATTAGTCCCATATCGGCATGCAAAGGCTGGCCGGAATTGGAGTGGGGATTGGCGGAACGCGCGTTTAAGCTGCTCAACTTGAAATCCGGCCCCAGAACTTCCGTCACGGCCGCCAGAATCTCCGGCATGACGATGATCTGCTGGAACGCCGCGCCTTTGTCCACCAGATTGGCGAGGCGGCGGGTGTTAGGCTCCTGCCTGAATTCAGCGCCCGCGTCTTCGCCCTCCTGCTCGAACAGCTCGTCTACCCGGGTCCGAAGAGCCGACAGCAGGCCGGGACTCATGAAGTTTTCCAGGATGATGTATCCGGCTTCTTCCAATTGACGGTGCATAGCCTGTTAGGAATGTACTACGCCGCGTCTCGGGACTGCTTACACCGGGAGGGCGCCACAGGAGGCGCGGACTACCAGGTGGCACTCCAGTAGAATATCGCGAGCAAGGCTTTGGGGCCGTGCCAGACGGTCGAGCATCGCTTGCATAGCCGCTTCCCCGATTTCGCGGCATGGCTGGTGAATCGTCGTCAACGGGATCGGAAGCAGGCTGGCGTACTCCACATCGTCAATGCCGACAATCCGGACATCCTCCGGAATCTTTTTGCCGAGCGCCAGAACGACGCGCATCAGACGGCCCGCCGTCCGGTCATTGCCGCAAACGAAGCCGTCACCTGCTATCGCCGCGTCCAGCAGCGGGGCGACGCTCGCTTCCGTGATGGAGTCGAGCCGGTATACCGGACTATCCTTCAGATCGACTCCGTGGGCTGTGAGCGCTTCCCGGAAACCCGTGATGCGTGCATGCGCCGTTTGGGCAGCCCCCGCTTTCACTACGAACGAGACGCGCCCGGCCCCCGCCGCCAGAAGATGCTGCGTTGCCAGGTAACCGGCGCGGCGATTGTCGATGCCTACCAGATCGTGCGCGCTGCGCCTCGGATATGGCAGGACACACCGGTCGAGCAGTACGATGGGGATCCGCGCCTTTTCGAGCCGCGAAAGGATGGTCATATTAGTTACGCCAGAGGGGTCGCCCGCTTCTAGAGGCGCAAAGAATAGGCCGGCCACGTTTCTCTGAATGTAGCGATCGCATAGCTCCAGCGCCTGCTCGGCCAGGGATGCGCCGGCCGATGCGGCGTGCCCCCACAGCAGCGCATGCTCGCGTCCCTGCGGCGCGCCGGCGATCCCCTGGCAGATCGGCTCGAAGATTTCGGTGTGGCCTAGATCCGGAATTAAGAGTCCAAAGACCAGGTTTTCCTTCGATTGGCGGGTGGGCCGCACGTAGGTCCCCGATCCGGCGATCCGCTCAATCAGGCCTTTCTGCGAGAGCTCGCGCAAGGCGCGGCCGATGGTGATGCGGGAGGTTGCAAACTGCTGGACGAGGGCCGCCTCGCTGGGAAACTTCTGGCGCGGCTGGTACTTACCGGTGAGGATATCCTTGGTGAGACTCTCCAGGACCTGACGATACTTCGGGATCTGCGGTTCGGCGGAGAACCGGCGTTTAGCCACACTTGATATTACAGCTTTTATTATTTGTATAGCAACTTTCTTCCCCTATAATACATCGTAGGTAGTAACACGGTCCAGTTCACCCCTCATTCTGCCAGGTAAGCAGCAGTTCGATTCTACGGAGAAAAGGAGAAGTTTACCTGCTTGAAAACTTGGAGAACAGAATGAAAGAATACTTATTCATCAGTGACTTCGATCAAACGCTTAGCTTTAACGACTCGGGACTGGTATTGAGCGAACTGCTAGGTGTAACCACTTTCACCGAAAGAATTGAGGGTTTATCCAAGATCCACCTGGTACAGCAGGGAGGAGAGCTGACCTATCTACTGCTGCACGATCCGGAGTACCGGCGCGTACGTAAGGAACACCTGGTAGAGGTTGGGAAACGCATTCGGCTAAAGGAGAACATCCGGCTGCTTTCCGAACTGCTGCAGGATATCCACGGGCACCGATTCTCGTTCTACGTAGTCTCGGCTGCGCCGCAGGAAGTAATTCAATCGGCGCTCGAAGGCATAGTTCCGGCAGACCATATTTACGGTACCCGGTTCCGCTATGACGCAGCAAGCGGAGAGATCGAAGGCATCATTTCGGTGCCAGCGGGATATGGAAAGGTAGCGGTGTTGAACCAGCTGCGAACCACCTTGCCGCTGAGCCACCATCACATTGTTTATGTGGGCGACGGCAGTTCGGATGTGCATGTAATGATGCATGTGAACCGGCTGGACGGGTTGACCATCGCGGTATCGGAAAACAAGTACATCACGCAGATCGCGCAGAGAACAATTCTGGGCGACGATGCGCTCAGCGTCCTGGTTCCCATTTTGGAAGATATCGCAGGTTGGAACCCGACACGTATTCGCGCCTTCTTTGAAGCGCACGGATTCGTGTTGAGCGAATGGGACAAGGTGCGGACCGATTCGCTGACCATCTGCCGCGCGGCCAGTAATGGAAGCTTGGCCGCAGAAGGGATTTCCTAATGCTGGACGCGATCGGTTGGGTGGCGACAGGAGTATTCTCGATATCCTATTTCGTCCGCGAGCCGGCTGCGATGCTGCGGGTTCAGGCTGCGGCAGCCTGTCTTTGGATCGCGTATGGGCTGTCAATAGGGTCTACACCGGTTGTCGCGGCGAACGCCATTGTGGCGGTATCGGCGGTCTATTCGGCGTTCGTGAGAAGCCGCCGGGTCACTTCCTGACGGGCACGACAACACGCGCGGGCTTCTCGCCTTCGGGAGCGGGAAGCTTGATCTGTTTGATCGCGCCTTTATCCACGGTGCGGCCGGTGCGCGAGATGGTCTGAAAGTGCATAGTATCGCCGTCAATTTCAGCCAGCATGAAGGCCCGGTCAGTATCGAAGCCGGCCGCCGTCAGTCCGCTCCCGCGGTCAATGTTACCCTTGCGAAGCTTCGCCGAGTTGCCGAGCGTGATGTGCTCGATCCCTTTCTGGGGTTTGAGCCGCTCGTAGAAATGCTCGTGGCCGGCGAACACCACGTTTACGCCATACTTCAATAGAATAGGCTCCAATACGGACCGGAGCTCCTCATTCGGCCCATGTTTTTCACCCGAGGAGTACAAGGGGTGATGAAAGAAGCAGATTTTCCAGTCGCTGCCCGAGGAGGACAGTTCCTTTTCCAGCCACTCGAATTGCTTCGGGTCGATGTAGTTGCTGTCGAGCGCAAAAAATCGGACGCCGTTCTTGGGTTTGAAGCTGTAAAAGCGCTCGCCATTCATGTTGAACAGTTTGTAATTCACCTGTTTGGTGTCGTCATGATTGCCCAGAGCGGCGTAAAACTTCACGCCCTGGTCCAGCAACTCTTTGAACGGCCGCTCGAACTTGTTTTGAAAATCTTTAGTCGCTTCCCCGCCATACAAGTTGTCCCCCAGCAAGATGGCGAATTTGAAGGGAAACGCGCGCTGGTATTCGACCGCTTTCGCGGCCACGTCGGACTCCTCCTTTTCGCCAGTGCCTGTATCGCCGAAGATCGCAAATTTCAGGCTGTCTGGCTTGTTGGGCAGGGTAAGGCTTTGAGCCCAAATAAGGGACGGAACCAGGAGGAACAGGAAGCGGTTCAAGGAGCTACCTCCGGTAAGTAATCAACGATCAGGTTCGCCGCAGTATCACGCAGAATCAAAGTTTTGCCAACGAATCTGTATTCCAGCTCGTCAGGAAGCTTGGGAAGTTTCAGAAGCACGGATGGTGGAACCGTGGTGAACGGCGCCTCTGTAGGATACGTCGCGTTGATTGCGACCTTCACCGGCTTTGGACTCGGCTCCTTGCCGTTGCGCGGATTGCTTTCTTTCAGGATCTCGCGCGCCGGCTTGCTGCCGGGGCCGGTCAGCTCGGCCCTTACAAGCTGGGTGAAATAGGGACGCACCGCCGCGATCAGAATATCGCCCTGTTTGGCGTTTTGGCGCGCGACCTTCAATGAAGCAGCCAGCAGGTTCTGGTGGCTGGTGATCCGATCCGGCGTGTCTCTCTTCTTGATGCCCGGCAGCTTGGCGCGTAAGCTCTTTTGCAGCTTAGCGTAATCCTTGGCGCGGTCTGAAAACTCGGCAACACCCGGCGGTAGTGGTGAAGAATCCGCAGGCCGGGCGACCGCAGGAAAAACAAAAGCGATAAGCCAAATTACCAGAAGTCCGCCCACAGCTAGCAGACGCGCCTAGGCGTCCAGACATTTCAAGTCCGGTAGCTGGCGTTAATTTTGATGTAGCCTTCGGTGAAATCGCAGGTCCAGAAGCGGGTTTCGCCCTTGCCGTCGCCGCGGAGTTCCAGCCGGATCAGGCATTCGCGCTCATCCAGCTTCTGCTTCAGGTCGGCCTCGGAGAAATCGGCAGCGAGTCCACCGCTGCAGACGAGCACACCATTCATGTAAATATCGACCTTATTCGGATCGAAGTCGACGCCGGCATTGCCTGCTGCCGACAGCACGCGGCCCCAGTTGGGGTCCGAGCCGGCTATGGCCGTCTTAACCAGCGGCGAATTGGCAATGCTACGCGCGATACGGCTGGCGGACTCCTCGTCGGCGGCGCCGACAACGCGGATCGTGATGAGCTTGGTGGCGCCCTCGCCATCGCGCGCGATCTGTTCAGTGAGATCTTCCATGACGAGGGAGAGCGACTCTTCGAGAGTGCGGCGCTCACGCTCGGACGGTTTGATACCGGACGCTCCGTTGGCGAGGAGCACCACAATATCGTTGGTGGAAGTATCGCCATCCACCGAAAGGCGATTAAAGCTGCGCTCCACGGCATTCACAAGCATTTGCCGTAGGTGAATGGGCGAGATGGCGGCATCCATCATGACAAAGCCCAGTGTGGTGGCCATGTTGGGATGAATCATCCCGGAGCCTTTTGCCATACCGGCGATCAGGACTTCACCGCCCTTCAATTGCACCTCGGCAAAGGCTTCCTTGGGAACCGTATCCGTGGTCATGATGGCATGAGAAACATCCGGAAAGCGGCTCTCGATGAGATCTTCCTTGAGTTTCGGCAGCGCATTCACAATCAACTGCGGATCCAGCTCAACTCCAATGACGCCGGTGGATGCCGGTATGACCTGTGCGACCGGCACCTTGAGCATCTTGGCGACAGCCTTACATGTAGTCAGCGCGACTTCTTCGCCATTGCGCGTCGCGCAATTGGCATTGCCGGCATTGACCACAATCGCGCTGACACGCCCGCGCGAGGCTCGTAGATGTTGCCTGGCGAGCTTGACCGGCGCGGCCTGCACCCGATTCGTGGTAAAAACCGCGGCCGCCGATGCCGGCTCGTCGGAAACAATCAAGCCAAGATCTTCCTTATTGACTTTACGAATGCCCGCATAGGTGGCTGCGTAGCGATAGCCCAGCGGCAATTTCAATTGTTCATTTCCCCCAAAATTTCGTTTTCACCAAGACGCTGCCCGTTTAGAAACGCGCCGGCGGACACCCGTTTCCGGCCTTCGATCTGTACTTCCTCAAGCCGTAACGCGGATTCGCCGCCGCAGGACACCATCAGGCAGCGGTCCTGTACAAACAGGGAGCCGAATTTGCCCGATCTTATATGTGTAGCAGGTTTCGACTCCCATATGTGCAACAGTTGGCCTCGAAAGTAAGAATATGTGCCCGGCCACGGTAAAAATCCGCGTGAACGGTTATAGATTTCCTGGGCTGGACGGGACCAATCGACCAGTCCGTCCTCTTTTTTCAAGATGGGAGCATAGCTCGCGCGGGAAGGATCCTGCGGCTTGGCCGTCAGTGTCCCCTGCTCCATTTGCCGGAGCGTCTGCACCAGCAGGCCGGCGCCCATCACTCCTAAGCGGTCGGCGAGCTCGAGAGCACTCTCCTCATTCCCGATGGCGGTTTCGGTTTGCATGAGAATGCCGCCGGTGTCAAGGCCCGCGTCAATCTGCATGGTGGTGACACCGGTTACAGTTTCGCCGTTTGCGATAGCCCATTGAATGGGAGCCGCCCCGCGGTATTGAGGCAGCAGTGAGGCATGCACATTGATAATGCCGTAGCGCGGCAGATCAATGATTGCCTGGGGCAGAATCTGACCGTAGCCGACGATGACCATGGCGTCCGCCCGCAGGCCGGCCAACTGAGCAATGACCTCGGGGCGCCTGATCCGCTCCGGCTGATGGATATCGAGGCCGAGGCGAAGGGCAGCCTCCTTAACGGGAGACTGGTTGAGCATGCCGCCCCGTCCTTTCGGGCGGTCTGGCTGCGTGAATACGGCGATCACGTGATGCTCATTCTCAACCAAACTCTCGAGCGCCGGCACGGCAAAGGAGGGCGTGCCCAGGAAGATCACGCGCACAACGCACTCCCGCCGCGAGGTGGGAATTGCCCGCGCGCGCTACAGGCAGGTTCTAAGCCCACTCACCCGCCTTCACCAGCTTTTTGATTTTCCGTCGGATCAGGTCGCGCTTCAGGATGCTGACGTGGCTAATGTAAAGAGTACCGTTGAGGTGATCGGTCTCATGCAAAAAGGCCCGCGCGAGCAGATCCTCACCGGTCATCTCAAAGAATTCGCCCCTGGCATTCTGCGCCTTGAGGGTTACCCGGCGGGCCCGGGTCACCTGCTCACGAAAGCCGGGAATGCTGAGGCAGCCCTCTTCGCTGGTCTGCGCCCCTTCCTTCTTCACGATCTCGGGATTGATGAGAACTAGCTTTTCCGCAGGATTTTCACCATTCGACGTGTCGATGACAGCGATGCGCTGCGAAACCCCTATCTGCGGGGCCGCCAGTCCAACGCCCTTGGCAGCGTACATCGAATCGAACATATTCTCGATCAATTTGTGCAGTTCAGGAGTGTCGAACTCCGTAACAGCGGACGCTTTTGTCTCCAGCACGGGCGCGCCGTACTTCACAATTGGGAAAATCATCAGAAGGTCTTCACCTGTTCGAGATAGCTTTCGAAGTTTCGTTTGGTCTCGCCCAGTGAGTCTCCGCCGAACTTTTCCA
>DATLBY010000065.1:0-5380 GCA_035526665.1 Bryobacteraceae bacterium | reverse complement strand
CTCCGCGTGCTCGACAAGGAATCGATGAGCGAGAAATTCTCTAAGCTCAGTCTGGATGTGGTGGGATTTTCCGAGGCGGATCAGACCAAATTTGCCCGCTACATCAAGGAGCCGTATGGGATGGTCCTGGTAACGGGCCCGACCGGCTCGGGTAAGACAACCACTCTGTACGCGGCGCTAAGCGAGATCAAGAACGACGAAGACAAAATCATCACCATTGAGGATCCGGTCGAATACCAAATCAAGGGGATCACTCAGATTCCGGTGAATGAGAAGAAGGGGCTTACCTTCGCCCGCGGCCTGCGATCCATTCTGCGGCACGACCCCGACAAGATCATGGTCGGGGAGATTCGTGACCAGGAGACGGCGCAGATTGCCATCAACGCGGCTTTGACGGGCCACCTGGTGTTCACCACGGTGCACGCCAATAACGTGTTGGACGTGTTAGGCCGCTTCCTGAATATGGGGGTCGAGCCCTATAATTTTGTGTCGGCCCTCAACTGCATTCTGGCGCAGCGCCTGGTCCGCATCATCTGTCCGCATTGCAAAAAACGGGTGAGCTATCCCGAATCTTATCTGCTGGAGAGCGGGTTGAATGTGGAGGAGTGGCGCGATATCCCGTTCTACGAAGGAGCCGGTTGTTTTGAATGCGGCGGCACCGGGTTCCGCGGCCGTACCTCGATTCATGAGCTGCTCGATTTGAGCGAGCGTATCCGCGAAATGATTTTGAACAAACGTCCCAGCTCCGAGATCAAGCGCGCCGCCCGCGAGGAAGGCATGACCTTTCTGCGTGAATCGGCCATTGACAAAGCGCGGCTGGGCATCACTACGCTAAAAGAGATCAACAAGGTCACATTTATCGAGAACTGAATTGGGACTTCAACGAGCCAGCCTTTTTGCCGATCCGCCGCCAGATTTTGCTTTCGAAATTTCAGAGGCCGGTATCGCGTTTACGCGTCCGAATTCCGGCGCGGGAGTGAGCTTTGAGCCGCTCGAAAAGGACGTGATCGCCGTAACCCCCCTGCGCGACAATGTTCTCCGCCCCGATATGCTGAGCGCCAAAATAAACGCGCTGGTGAACACCAACGGCACTCGAAAACGCCGCCGGGCCGCCCTCATTCTGCCCGATTTCTGCGCCCGTATTGCGGTGCTTGAGTTTGATGCGTTTCCCGACAAGCCGGAAGAGCAGATGTCGCTGGTGCGCTTCCGTGTGAAAAAGAGCGTGCCCTTCGACGTGGAATCGGCGGCTGTCAGCTACTACGCGCAGGCCGCAAGTGCGGGCGTTAAGCGAGTCTATGTGCTGGTAGTCGCCGCCCCGATCGAAATCGTCGCCCCCTACGAAGCTCCTTTCCGTCTTGCTGGACTGCAGACGGGTTTGGTGACCACCTCCGGAATGGCCGCTTACAATCTGCTGAACATCGCCGGTGTTTCGGTGATGGTGAAGATCAGCGGTAAAGTGTTGACCGTTACAGTCACCCAGGGTGGAGTCATTAAGCTGGTCCGCTGCGTGGAACTCACCGCAGTGAATCACGAAGAGATGATGGGAATTCTGTTCCCCACTGTGGCCTACGTCGAAGACGAACTCGCCGTCCGGCCCGAGAAGCTGCTGGTGTGCGGATTCGGCGCGGCCGCGGAACAGTTCCGGACACAGTGGGAGACGGAATTGGGCATCGCTGTCGAACCCCTGGGCTCGCGGCTGGGCACCCCCGGTCCGTACAATGCAGGCCTGTTGGGATATCTGGAATCGCTCGGAGCCGGCCGATGAGAATCCCCGTCAATCTGGCCAGCCAGCCGTTCCGGCGCGACCGGCCGATGTTGATTGCCTCCGCGCTGGTAGGCATCCTGCTGGCAGGGCTGCTTTGCATGCTCATTTTTTTGGCTGTTTCCGAACGCAACCGGGCGCGTGACGCCCGGGAATTAATCGGCCGCCTGAACGGGCAGCTTCGAACGTTGGCAGCCGAGCAAGCGCGTCTGGACACGGTTTTGCGGCAGCCGCAGAATGCCGAAGTGCTGGATCGCAGCCAGTTCGTGAACGCGTTGCTGCAGCGCAAGGCGCTCAGTTGGACGAAAATTTTTTCCGATCTCGAGAGAGTGGTGCCGCACAATGTGCGGCTGATATCCGTCCGGCCGCAAATCAACAGTCAGAACGATGTGCTGCTCGACATGGTGGTGGCGGCGCAGAACGGCGAGCCGGTAGTCAATATGTTGATGCAGTTGGAAAGCTCGCCGGTGTTTGGCGCGACAACCATCCACAGTTCACTGCCTCCCTCGCAGTCGGATCCGAACTTCCGTTATCGCGTGAGTGTGAGTTATGCGCAAAAACTTTAAGTCGCTGGCACTCCCAAAGAACATGCGGCGGGATCCGCGGCTAATTGTCCGGGTAGTGCTAGGGGCGCTTCTGCTGGCGAACCTGGCCGCGGCCTTCGCGGTATTCCGTCCGTTCGGCGGCTCGGCCGAAGAGCTGGATGCACAGGCGGTGGCTCTTCGCCAGCAGGTGCAGCAAAAACAGGCAAGCGTGCAGCGGCTCAGAGCGCTGGCGGCCAAGATTGAAGGCGGCCGGACCGCCGAAGACGAGTTTCTGAACACCTATTTCATGCGGCGGCAGACCGCCTCCTCCACAATTGTTTCGGAGCTGATGAAGTCCGCCAAGGATTCCGGCATCAAACAGGCGGAACACTCCTACTCGTTCGATCCAGTGGAGGGCAGCGATACTTTGTCCATGATGACGATCGTAGGCAACTATGAGGGTACCTATGCCGATCTTCTACAGTACGTAAACCGGCTGGATAAATCTCCCCGATTTCTTATTTTGGACAGCCTGGCGGCGGCGCCCCAGCAGGGAGGCAATACTCTGCGGGTCAATATCAAGCTCAATACCTTTGTGAGAGAGGATGGACCCCGCCAATGACACTCGGAGCCGAGCCGAAAAAGGTGGTTGTGCTGATTGTATTGGGAGCAGTCGCTGTCATTGTTCTCTGGGTGAATGTTTTTTCGTCCGCGGATGTCCCGGCAGCTCCGGCGCGCCCGGCTGTCAGCCGGCCGGCGGCCCCAGCAGTGGGAGCTTCTGCTCCCCCGCAAAACGCGATCGTGAACCGGACAAGCCGGACTAGGGCACTGCAGGAATTCCGTCCAAGTTTAAAGCCCAAGAAGCCTGAGGACCGGCCGGACCCGATGGCCATCGACCCGACACTACGCCTGGATCTGCTGGCGAAGCTGCAGAAGGTCACGGTCGAGGGCAATCACCGCAATCTCTTCGATATGGGACAGGCGCCACCGCCGAAAGGGGCGGCGCAGGATAAGGATAAGAGCAAGACGCCGGCGCCCAGTCCCATTCTGCCGGCGCCTGCCGCCACGGCTCCAGTCACTCCCGCCGCGCCGCCGCCTCCTCCCAAGATTCCTTTGAAATTCTATGGCTATGTGAACCCGTCGGCGCAGCCGGGAAAGCGCGCGTTCTTCCTGGATGGCGAGGACGTGCATGTGGTGACGGAAGGCGAGATCGTAAAACGCCGGTATAAAATCGTGCGCATCGGAATCAACTCCGTAGTGGTGGAAGACACGGAGAACAAAAATCAACAGACGATTCCGCTGGAGGAGACGCCAGGGTGATCCGCAGGCGGCGCACACAGGAGTCCGGCTTTGCACTATTGCTGGTATTTGTCATCGCAGCGTCCATTGCAATATCGTTGTACATCCAGCTTCCGCGTGCGGCTTTCGAATCACAACGCAACAAGGAACAGTTGCTGATTGAACGAGGCGAGCAGTATACGCGGGCGATTCAACTGTTTGTCTCCAAAGTGAAAAGGTATCCCGCCACTCTTGAGGAGTTAGAGAGCACCAATAACATCCGGTATTTGCGCCGCCGCTACAAAGACCCCATGACCGGCAAAGACGAATGGCGTCTGATCCACGTGAACGGCCTGGGAGTGCTTACCGACTCGAAGGTGAAACCGGTGGACAGCAAGAAAGAACAGGCGAATGCACAGACGTTCATTTCGGAGGGTCCGGCAATGGCGGCGGCCAATGCGGCCAATACGAATCCTGGAGTTTCGGTCGCGATGCGCCACCGCCCCAGCGATCAGAATGCACCGGTTCCCGGAGTTGAAGTGCAGAATTTTAATCCGAGTGGCGCACCGCCCAATCCGCTGGACACCTATGGGAGGCCGCTGGCGACAGGGGCGGTTGCAGGGGATGCTCAGAACCAGAATATGGCTCAGACGCTGCCGCAGCCCGGGCAACAGCAGCCGTATCCGGGCCAGCCCTATCCCGGTCAGGTGCAGCCAGGCTTCCAGCCCAATGGCCAACCCCTCACCGGACCGGTGGCGGGCATGCCGGCCGGGCAACCGGTAAATCCAGCCGGGGTCCAACCTGGGGGTCAACGTCTGGGCCAACCCGGATTCCCTCCTATGGGCCAGCCTGGATTTCCGCCCGGCGTGCAACCAAATGCTCAACCGTTCGGTCAAATTGGGTTCCCTCCGGTCGTGCAAGGAGGACTTCAGCCAGGTGGATTTCCGCCTCAGGCCACGTATCCTACGAATCCTGGCATGCAGCCCGGGCGTGAAGCGGGCATGGGACCTGGGGTGGGACAACCAAACCAGGCAATCAATCTGATCAACGATCTGCTGACCAAGCCACGGCCGGGGGGCATGCCCACAGCGGCCACTGGCGCTCCGATGGGCCCGCAGCTTGGCGGCGGAATAGCCGGGGTGGCGAGTAAGGCCGAAGGCTCCGGGATCAAGGTTTACAACGACCGTGACCGGTATGAAGAGTGGGAGTTCATTTACGATCCCAAGAAGGACAAGCGCGTCACGGGACAGACGCAGACCGGCGCTATGGGGATGGGCGGCCAACCGGGGCAGCAGCCCGGCCAAGGCGTTAATCCCGGATTCGGCGCCTTCGGTCAACAGGGTTTGCCGGCAGTTCCCGGCGCCCCTGGACAGCCCGGCGGATTTGGACAACCCAGCGGATTTGGACAACCCGGCGGTTTCGGACAACCGGGCGGGTCAGGCAACCCGCCCAATTTGCCGGGAGGCGGCTTTCCCGGTGGATCCCGGCCGCCCTCGGGCGGAAGACGGAACTAAGTCCTATTGACGGAGGATTCCGCTACTTCGGCATACACTGCACGCTTGGATAAACCCCGCTCGCGAGCCACCGCTTTGATGGCGTCCATGCGGGACAACCCTCTTCCCAGGTGCACCTCGACGGCCTCCGAAAGGCTAAGGGATGAATCAAAGGCGGGCGCTTCCGCCTTACCGACTACGAGTGTAATCTCACCCTTGACCGAAGGTCTGTTTTCCAGCTCCTTTTGTATCTCCTCTGCCGTTCCGCGCAGGAATTCCTCGTGCAATTTGGTCATTTCACGAGTCAGCACCATCTGCCGCGG
>DATLBY010000064.1:0-7832 GCA_035526665.1 Bryobacteraceae bacterium | reverse complement strand
GAACAGCGAATTGCCCGAGGCCTTCAAACGATCCAGCGCAGTGAGTAGAGCTTCCGTGTCGGCCGGGTGAAGTCCCGCGGAGGGTTCATCGAGGACATAGACGACACCGAATAGATTGGAGCGAACCTGGGTGGCCAGACGCAATCGCTGCAATTCACCGGGCGAAAGCGTAGGAGTGCTGCGTTGCATGGAGAGATACCCCAGTCCCAGGTCGAGCATCACCGAGAGGCGGGCTACAAGATCCTTCGTGATTCGCTGCTTCACGATGATTTTTTCCGGATGGTCCGTGTTTTTTCCTGCCGGAGATTCTTCAGCGTGCGGCCGCAGCAACTCGTAGACACGCTTTAGTGGAAGCGCGGAGATATCGGCAATATCCAATCCCCCAAATTTCACCGCGAGAGATTCACGGCGCAGGCGCTTGCCGTGGCAGAGCGAACATTCAGTGCTGAGGAGATACTTCGAAACGCGCTTTCGCGTGAGGGCGCTTTCGCTCTTCGCAAAGGTGTGCAGCACATAGCGCCGTACGCCCGTAAAGGTGCCCTGATAGCTCGGGGCCTCTTTGCGCTTTAGGGCCTGGCGGGTCTCCGCCGGAGTAAACCCGGCGTATACCGGAACCGTTGGCTGGTCTTCGGTAAAGAGAATCCAATCCCTATCATTTCTAGGCAGGTCGCGCCAAGGACGATCGATATCATAGCCGAGCGTCACCAGGATATCCCGTTGATTCTGGCCGCCCCAGGCGGGCGGCCAGGCGGCAATGGCGCGTTGACGAATGGTTAACGAATCATCAGGCACCATGGAACTCTCCGTGGCATCGTAAATGCGCCCGAGTCCATGGCACTCAGGGCAGGCGCCTTCGGGGCTATTGGTCGAAAACGCTTCGCCATGGAGCTCGGCTTGTCCGGCAGGATATGTGCCCGCGCGCGAGTACAGCATTCGGAGAAGGTTCGAGAGGGTCGTCACGCTACCAACCGAGGAACGGGTGGTGGACGAGCCTCGCTGTTGCTGCAGAGCAACAGCTGGCGGGAGTCCCTCGATACTATCGACCTCTGGAACGCCCATCTGATCGAAGAGCCGGCGGGCGTAAGGCGCTACCGATTCCAGATACCGGCGCTGCGCCTCCGCGTAGAGCGTGCCGAAAGCCAGCGACGATTTACCGGATCCCGAAACCCCGGTGAAAACGACTAGTGCCTCGCGGGGGATATCGACATCAACATTTTTTAAATTGTGTTGCCGTGCGCCCCGCACTGTCACGAAGCCGGGAAATCCTCTCGCAGGGTTCATAAGGTTTGGCCGGAAACGAAACTAACTCGCCGTGCCGGCAAACACATGGGCGTGATCTTTCGCAAACTGCTCCAAGCTAAGGGCCTTCCTTCCCAGAACGGACTCCACGTCCTTGGTGATCTGCGACCCATGACCGGCGCGGAAACTCTCCATCATCTCCCGGACACCGCCCAGCATCCAAGACGAAAGTCCCCAGCCGAGCAGCTGATTGAAAAACGCCTCCGGTTCGGGGGAGACGAACTTTACCGGCCTATCCATCGCCTTGGCCAATGCAGCAGCCACATCGTGTCCCGACACCGCCCCGGGACCGGTAAGATCGTACGTTTTTCCTGCGTGACGGCCGTCAGTCAACGTCTTTACGGCGGCTGCGGCAATATCGCGGACGTCGATCATTGCGATGCGCCCTTCGCCGAGCGGAAGATACAGCGTGCCTTCCGACTGTACGGTTCTCGCCGAGGCTAGCAGATTTTGCATAAAGTAGGCGGGCCGGAGAATGGTAAAGGGGAGACCCGAATCCTGCAGCAAGCGGTCCGATTCGGCGTGCAGGGTGGAGAAGCGCATATTGGGAACCGGCAAAGCGGAAATTTTTAAGACATGCGGTACCTGGGCCTCCTTCGCCGCCTCAATGATTTTTGTGTGCGTCTCTACCAGGTGCTCGCCGGCAGCAGTCGAGAACAGGAGCTTTTCGGCGCCGTCCAGCAGCGGTCGGAGGCTGCCCGGCTGATCCGCATCGCCCTGCACTACTTCCAGGCCCAACTGCCTTAATCCCTCGGCCTTCTTCAGATCCCGCACAATCGCCTTCGCCTTCGTGCCTCCGATGACGAGCTGCTTTGCGATCTCGCCTCCCACCGCACCAGTCGCGCCGATCAGGACAATCATGGGATCACCTAGCCTTGTTTCGCTTCGAGCTCCGCCCAGCGTTCGTACAAGCGGCTCACTTCGGCCTGGGCAGATTGCAGCTTCTCATAATTTTCGTGCAATTTTCTGGGATCGCTGGCATAGATAGGATCCTGCATGTCGCGTTCGCACGCGGCCAGGTGCGCTTCGGCGGCAGCGATTAAATCCTCCATCTGTTTCCACTCGCGGCTCTCCATGTAGGACAGCCGCTTTTTCGCGGAAGGCCTTTCCTTCTCCACAACCAGAGCTTCCGTACGCACCGGCTTTTGTTGGCGCTGGCTCAGAGATTGCTCCCACTGGGAGTAGTCGGCGAAGTTCTCGGCGCCGCCCTGCCCATCCAGTCCCAGCACAATCGTAGAGACGCGATCCAGCATGAACCGGTCGTGCGTTACCAAAACGAGCGCCCCGGTAAACTCCAGCAGCGACTCTTCCAGCACTTCGAGCGTGGGGATATCCAGATCGTTAGTCGGCTCATCGAGTAACAGCAGATCGGCGGGCTCCAGCATCAGGCGGGCTATGTGAACGCGAGCCTTTTCGCCGCCCGACAGACGGCCCACCGCGAGGTCAAGCTGTTCCGTGCGAAAGAGGAAGCGCTTGGCCCAGGACACGACGTGTGTCGGACGATCGCGATAGATGACTGAATCACCATGCGGGCAGAGAGCCTTGCGCAGCGGCAACTCGGGATCGAGAGTCTCTCGATTCTGATCGAAGTACACCACGCGCAGATTATCGGCGCGCTCGATTGTGCCGCTGTCGGGCTGCAGCTCTCCAGTCAACAGCCGGAGCAGAGTGGTCTTCCCGCTGCCGTTTGGACCAACCAAGCCAAGCCGCACGCCCGGGGATAAAGTGGTCCGCAGGTTCTGGAAGAGCCGCTTTCCGCCGAGCTGTTTGCACACGCTGGCGGCCACCAGAAGCTTTTTCGTCTTGCGTTCCGATGCGGTGAAGTCGATCTGCGTGGTGGCGCGGACAGTGCGGGCATTTACGTCGGCGAGCTCTTCGATGAGTCTGCCGGCGGCGTCAATCCGAGCCTTCGATTTGCTGGTACGGGCCTTGGCTCCACGGCGCAGCCACTCCACTTCCCGATTTACTCTGTTTTCCAGCGCTTCCTGGTGCTTTGACTGCGCTGCCAGGGACTCTTCCCGCCGCATCAAGAATTCACTGTAGTTGCCTTTGACGCGAAACAGCCCATCCGGATAAACGCGGTTGATTTCCACCATGTCGCTGACCACGTTTTCCAGAAAATAGCGGTCGTGGCTGACCACCACGCTGGCAAATGAGGAGGTCTTCAAGAGCTTTTCCAGCCAGAGAATTCCCTCCAGGTCCAGGTGGTTGGTAGGCTCGTCCAGCAGCAGCAGATCCGGCTGTTCCGCCAGGGCGCGCGCAATCGACAACCGCTTGCGCCATCCGCCCGAGAGCGATACTGCCTTAGCGTCAAAATCGGAGAACCCAGCCTTGCCCAGCGTTACCCCGACATATGCGGTGCGCTCACCCTCGTCGCGAATGGCCATGCGTGCGCCGGCCACGACCGACCGGGCGGTATCCTGCTCGCCGAAGGCGGCCTCCTGCGGGACATAGCTGAGCCGCACGAGCTTCCGGACGGAGACCGTGCCGTCATCCGGCTTCTGCTCTCCCGCCAGGATCTGCATCAGCGTGGATTTGCCGGCGCCGTTGGGTCCTATCAACCCAATGCGCTCGCCATCGGAGATATTCAGCGAGAGATTGTCAAAGAGGGGGCGGGCGCCAAAGGACTTATGGATGTTCTGGCAACTGATCAGCAGGGGCATGTAGGGTTGGGGAACCGGGCGGCGGTTGTGGCAACTTCAATTTAACACTGGTTCCCGTCTGAACCCGCTGCACGTCCAGCTCGTGCATGTGCTATCCTTCGGCAAGCGTTTTAAGACGCTGGAAGTCTACTTGAACAAGGAAATTTGGTAAATGAAAGAAACAGGTGTTGTGAAGTGGTTTAACGCGGCCAAAGGCTTTGGCTTTATTCAGCGCGAGAACGGTGAGGATGTGTTCGTGCATTTCTCGGCGATCGAGTCGAGCGGCTACCGCTCGCTTGACGAAGGCGCTCGGGTGCAGTTCCTCGTGAAAAACGGTCCGAAGGGCCTCCAGGCTGAAGAAGTAGCGCTCGTGTAAAGACGGAGTCGGCGTTCGCGCCGACTTCTTTTGCAGCATTGCGAAATGGTTTCGTAAGGGAACTCCATTGAAGAACATATTTGTTGGAAGCCTCAGTTTTAATGCCACCGAAGACGATCTGAGGGAGATCTTCGGGCAATTCGGTACCGTGGAGCGGGCAAGCATCCTGATGGACCGGGAGACCGGCAGGTCGCGCGGTTTCGGGTTCGTTGAGATGCCGAACGACAACGAAGCGGAAGCAGCAATTGCAGCTTTGAACGGCAGTACCCACCTGGGCCGTACTCTGAACGTGAATGAGGCGCGGCCCAAAGGTGAGGGCGGCGGCCCACCCCGCGGCGGTGGCGGAGGCGGCTTCGGCGGCAACCGGGGCGGATCCGGCGGCGGTGGCGGCGGTGGCGGAAGAGGCCGGGGTGGTCAGCAGGACGACTACCGCGGACAGGCACGCCAACCACGCGAACCGCGTTGGTAATTCA
This sequence comes from Bryobacteraceae bacterium, assembly GCA_035526665.1. Lineage (GTDB taxonomy): Bacteria > Acidobacteriota > Terriglobia > Bryobacterales > Bryobacteraceae > DATLBY01. The sequence goes on along the minus strand of DATLBY010000064.1, from coordinate 3,042 downwards.
TCCAAAACTCCTATAACGGAAGCCCGCCCGCTCTTTTGGCTTCCGCGCTTACTCCCTGCCTTTTTTGTCCTCTTGACATTTTGATAATAATTATCGTTTAATAGGCATTGTCGATGCCATATCGCAGTCACGGAGTAGAAGAGTTCAAGAAACTCTGTGCCGAGCGCGGGCTATCGGTGACGCACCAACGGCAGGTCATCTACGATGCGCTGATGGGGATGCGGGACCACCCGAGTCCCGAGGCCATCTATGAAAAGGTGCGCCGCCAGATCCCATCGATTTCGCTGGGCACTATTTACAAAAACATCAAAACTTTCGTAGACAGCGGACTGCTGCGGGAAGTAAGTTTGCACCACGGCTCTGCTCGACTGGAGACTAATCTGGAGCCGCATCATCATCTGGTGTGTCTTCGCTGCAAGACCATTGTCGATCTGGATGACGACGATGTGGAGCCGGTTCGCCTAAAGTCTGACGTGCCGGGCGGTTTTCGGGTCCAGCGATATTCCGTCGAAGTCATCGGCCTCTGTCAGGACTGCGCGGCGGAGTAAATAAGTTTATTCATCAAAGAGGAGAGCAATACCTATGCTTGGAGTTGGAGAGAAATTTCCGGAGTTCAACCTGAAGGCAACCGTTAGCACGGACAAGAACACAGCCTTCAAAGACATCACCCACGAAGATTATGCCGGCAAGTGGAAGATCTACTTTTTCTGGCCGAAGGATTTCACGTTTGTGTGCCCCACGGAAATCGCCGCCTTCGGTAAACTGAACAACGATTTCGCGGACCGCGATGCGCAGGTTCTCGGCGGCAGCACAGACTCGGAGTTCGTCCATCTGGCATGGCGGCAGCATCACGAAGATCTGAAATCGCTGCCATTCCCCATGCTGGCTGACATCAAGCGGGAGTTGTGCGAAGAGCTCGGCATTCTGGATCCCAAGGAGGGTGTTGCCCAGCGCGCCACCTTCATCGTGGACCCGGATAACGTGATCCGCTTCGTCTCGGTGAACGATCTGTCCGTCGGCCGGAACCCGCAGGAAGTTCTTAGGGTTCTGGATGCGCTGCAGACCGACGAGCTATGCCCCTGCAACTGGAACAAGGGCGAAGCGACGCTGGTAGTCTAAGGGAGAACGCGGCATGACATTCGAACAGCTTGCGGAAACCATTCCCCCGTTCGCGAAAGATTTGAAGCTCAATCTTTCCAGCGTCCTGCGTCAGACGGAACTGACAGAGCAGCAGACCTGGGGGACGGTGCTGGCAAGCGTGTTGGCATGCCGCAACTCTCAATTTTCCGAGACGATGGCCGCCGAAGCGGCCCAGCATCTTTCCCTGCAGGCGGCCGAGGCGGCCCGGACCGCGATGGCGCTGATGGGGATGAATAACATCTATTACCGTTTTGTTCATCTCAGCGAAAACGAAAAGTACTCCACCATCCCGGCCCGCCTGCGTATGAACGGCATCCGCACGCACGGGATTGAGCCCGCGGATTTCGAATTGTGGTGCATCGCGGTCTCGGCGATCAATGGCTGTGGAAAGTGCATCACGGCGCATGAGAAGGTACTGAAAGAAAAAGGAGTGGGTGAGGAGGTAATCCTCGCCGCGATTCGCATTGCCTCGGTGATGCATGCGATTGCCGTGGTGCTGGATAGAGCGGACGCCAGCTTGCGGCAGCACGGAGCTTGAGCATTCGACGGCATTGGTAAACTCGATCTGATGCCCAACAAGATCTTTTCCTCGCTGGTTGAAATCGGCGTTGTTCCCGTAGTCCGGACGTCTACCGCGGAAGGCGCGATCCGGTCGATTGAGGCGCTGCATCGCGGCGGTATCCGGGTAGCTGAAATTACAATGACGGTGCCGGGCGCCATCCGGGCGCTGGAGAAAGTAGCCGACCAGTTTGGCGACAAAATTCTACTGGGAGCCGGTACCGTGCTGGATCCGGAGACAGCGCGCGCCTGCATGCTTGCCGGCGCCGAGTTCTTCGTGACTCCCAGTCTCAACCTGGCCACAATCGAGATGGCCAAGCGCTACTCGAAAGCAATTTTTCCCGGAGCCCTGACACCCACCGAAGTACTAGCAGCCTGGCAGGCCGGCGCCGACGCAGTCAAGGTCTTCCCCTGCGGCAATATGGGGGGAGCCAAATATATCAAGGCGTTGAAAGGGCCGTTCCCTCAGATTGAAATGATCCCAACCGGCGGCGTCAACCTGGAAACTGCCGGCGATTTCCTGATGGCGGGAGCCTGCGCCATCGCCGTGGGAAGCGAACTGATCGACGCTAAGACGATATCCGAAGGCAAGTTTGATGTTTTTGAGGAGCGCGCGCGTCAGTACTTGGCTGCGGTACAGAAGGCGCGCTCCGAAACGAAGTAGTTCGAGCCATGAAGGGGAGCGCCGGAAGCGAGCGATTCTCCATCCGCGGTCAGGCAGAACTGATAAACTTGGGAATCAGCCATGGCGCTTAGCAAAGATCTCCTCGAAATACTGGTGTGCCCGCTCTGCAAGGCAACGCTCGACTTAAAACCCGACGAAAGCGGCCTCAAGTGCACGCAATGTAAGCGTGTGTACCCGATCCGCGATGAGATCCCTGTCATGCTGATCGATGAGGCGAGGATCGAGGAGTAGCGCCCCCAGCCGGATGGAAAAGGTGCTCGATCATTTCGCGCCGTCTTCGCGTATCGCGATTATCCGGCTGCGATCGCTCGGCGACTGCGTCCTGACGACGCCTGCCCTGGAGATTCTAAAGCAGTACAGGCCTGATTTAGAGATCGGCGTGGCCGTGGAGGACCGGTTCGCGCCCCTTTTTGCAGGCAACCCCTCCGTGGACCACATTCTGCAGCCCACTGTTCGCTCGATGGCCCGTTTTCGTCCGGAATTATGCCTCAATTTGCACGGTGGGACACGGAGCATTGTGCTGATGACCGCGTCGGGTGCTCGCCTGCGTGCCGGCTTCGCCCATTACCGCGCCTCGGGAATGTACAATGTGCGGATTCCAACGGCGCAACAGATTCTGCGTGTTGAGCGGAAAGTGCACACCGCCGAGCACCTGGCAT
>DATLBY010000063.1:0-5602 GCA_035526665.1 Bryobacteraceae bacterium | reverse complement strand
GTTCGCCGGATGGTAGCTGGCGGCAAGGTCGGCGACCAGCGCCTCGAAGTCGTCCGCGCTTTCGCCTTTGAGTATGATCTGTTTCGATGTAAGCCCGTGGCGCAGCGCATTGCCATTGCAGGCGGCGATGCCTTCCGGGGTGCGGGGTCCGGTGCTGCGGGCGCTGTTGGCGCGGTTTGCCCTGATCTGTGCGGCTGAGGCCATGGTGATTCTCCTGTAGGCTCTAGGGGAGCCTATCCAAAGGGGTAGCACGCGGTTTGTGAGGAAATTCGGGGCGGGGGTTGTAAGTGGCTGAGGGTGGGCGAGATTGAGGTGTGAGAAAAGTGGGAATGAGGGAGAGGCGGGTCTAAAGTCCCAATAAAATCCGTAACCGATCCTCGACTTCCTGTAGCGTGATTGCTGATACTCTCCCGCGTAGACGCTTGAGCCTGCTCTTCGAGACGGATCGCACATTTTCACACTGGACGAAACTCTTTGCCACAAGGCCGCCTTCCGGAGGATCCACTGGTACATGCCAGCGAACTCCCCTCGCGGTCCGTGTGATTGGAATGACGACGACCAGCGCCGCGGGACCTGCGTTAAAGAGATCCACCGACACCATGAGCGCCGGTCTGAGGCCGGCCTGCTCGTGGCCTGCCGTAGGGTCCAAGTTGAGATCCCATACCTCGCCGCGGCCGGGTTCGAAGCCGCTCATTTCCTGGCAAGTCCATCACCCAAGGTCTGTTCCCAAAGTTCGCGGCTACGGAGTTCGTCCTTCCATTTCTCTGGATCCCGCTTCAGAGCCGCGAAGTCCGCGTTCGCGGCGTGCAAAAATTTCTGGCGACGGTAGAGTTCGATTATGTTATCGAGCACCGCCTGCATGGAGCGCTGCTCCTCCGCTGCGATCCGCCGGAGGAGATCATGAGCATGCGGGCTAATCCGAACGTTGGGAGTGCGGGCGGGGACTTTCATAACGGAATGATCATAGCATGTGGTGTGTTTTTATGTATACAAAGCGGTACACCAAGGGTGGTGTCTCCCGAACGCTCCGCTCAAATCCGGTAAATCCTCTGAAGACCTGGCCAGCGATCGAAATCGCCATCGAAGCTCAGGATGGATCGAATGCCGCGCCGCTCCATAACCGCAATGTGCACGGCGTCGCGGGCCGACAGCAACGCGGGATTCCGGGTGATCTCTCCCGCACGCAAAACCTCTGCTTTTCCAAACGGGATCACTTCGTCGACAATGTCCAACGTCACCTGGAGTGCTGGTCCGATGGCATCGCGTTTTTCAATCGCTGTGTACCGGTGGAGAATCTCCTGCAACACTTCAGCGTCAGTCACGAGGCGCTGCCCCGCTCCAATCAGGCGTTCCAAGAGGACTTGTGCATCGGCCTTGTGCGGATGGGCCGCTCCGATCTACATGGGGACGTTGGAATCGACGAAGATCAACCCTGGTACCCTCGCTCGATTTCGCTTAGCATTTGTTCGATGTCAGCGGTGGGGAACGAGTACTTTGCACCACGCCGAATCGCCTTTAACTTAATTTCGGGGTTAACCGCCGGCCGGCTCGCGCGCGCATCCCGAAGCACGCGCCGGACCCACTCACCCACCGTCAAATCTTCCCGCTTCGCAAGGCGCTGGATATCCGACATTTCGGCGTCCGGAAGCAACACCTGAAGACGCTTACTCATAGAGTGAGTATATTATGTTCAGGGACGGAGTGTTGGTTGGTGCCGCCGAAAAGCCGTTTGAATGTAGCTTGTTCCCGGGTTGGCATGTAAGTGCCCGAGCGCACGGAAGATTGTGTGAGATATTTTGAACTGAGACGGGACTGGTAGACCTGTGAAATTGCGCGGAAATGGGGCAGTTCCAACTGTCCGCATTTCCCCATTTCCCTAGTTGCTTGGGTGTTTGCCGATGGTTTGCGCTCTTGATTCTGAGGTGTTTCCGCATTGATGTCTTCCCAGCAGTTGGAGCGGGTGCGAACGATTCTTATGGCTGCCGTGCAGCTTCCGAGAGAGGAATGCGATGCCTTTCTCCGCTCGGGATGCTCAGGTGACCAGGAGCTCCTGGCCGAAGTTGAGGCGCTCCTGGAGATCTACCGCTCAGCGGGAGATTTCCTAAATCGTTCCTTGCCCGAACTGCTGGGAGAAAATCGCGATGACCGATTCGAACTTGCCGCCGGAACATTGCTCAAGGGCCGCTACCGGATTGAGCGGAGGCTCTCCCGGAGTAGTTTCGCGACCGTCTATCTGGCATCTGACGCACTGCTGAAAAACAAGCGCGTCGTTGTAAAAAGACTCGATCAACTCTCTGACGCCGGGGCCCTGCAAGAGGTGTTCGCTTCGGAACTCGAAGCTCTCAGCCGGCTACGGCATCCAAACGTTGTCGGGATTTCCGACATAGGGACACTCGAAGACGGCATCCCGTTTCTGGTCCTCGAATACGTTCCCGGCCTGACCTTGCGAGAAGTGCTGCGGAGCGGTCCGGTGCGCAGTTCCAGGGCGCGATCCATTCTGCAGGGCCTGGGAAGAGCCTTGAGCGCCGTCCATGCGTCCGATGTCTGTCATCTGGACATCAAGCCGGAAAACATCATCATTTCGGAGCCTGGTTCGCCCGAGGAACGGGTCACGCTGATTGATTTCGGAATTGCCCGATTGAAGAGCTTCCGGCCTGCGTCGCACGTCGCGGGCTCACCCAGCTATATGGCGCCCGAACAGGAGGAGAGCCCGTCGGCGCTGTGCGATATCTACGCATTGACTCTGGTCGCCTTTGAACTATTCCTGGGACGTCTTCCGCGTCAAGGTCAGGAGATTCAGGACCAACTGCCAAGGGCGCTGGGAATAAGAGCCGCCCAGGCGATTGTCAAAGGATTAGAGGCTGTCCCATCGAAACGTTTCGCCGACGTTTCGGAGTGTGTCAAAGAACTGACGGCGGCGCCTGCAAAACAGGTGTGGAAGGTTTACGCCGCGGCTGCGGCGCTGGTGATAGCAACGGCTGGATACTTATGGTCCGGATACCGCGTGTCCGTGGAAGCACCCCACAAGTACTCCAGGCCGGTTCCAATCCTTGCCTCGCCCGCGTTTGCGCATCAGCCGGCGTTCTCGCCGAATGGACATGAGATCTACTACACGGTAGGCGAAGCCGGAAGGCAGGACATTTACAAGAAGGTGATCCCGGAGGGCAACGTCTCCCCGGTCATCAGCGATCCGGCCGACGATGAATGGCCTCAAGTGTCGCCGGACGGAAAATTTCTCGTGTTCATCAGGCGCGCCGAGAAGACCCTGGTGATTCAGAGGAACCTGACCAACGGTCAGCAGGAGATCCTGGCTGCCGGAGTCGACGTGGATACGTACTCCTGGGCCGCCGGCGGGAAACGTCTCGTTTTCTCCGGCATTTCGAACGGATGGCAGAAATTGCAAGTACTGGACATCGAGACGAAGTCCGTGGCGGCCCTGGAGATCCAAGGAATTCCAGATTGCGGCCTATATCACCCGAGTCTGTCTCCTGACGGAAAGTTGCTGGCGTTTGCCTGCCGCTGGTCCCAGGGGTCCGACGATCTCTTTGTTTCCAAAGTCAATGGGGATTTGAAACCCATCGGCAAAGCCCGCAGGGCGACAAATAGAAAGGACCGTATCGCATCGGTGACATGGACCCCTGACAGCAAGAATGTTCTGTATGTGGGTGGTCCGCTCGGCGCCGGCTCAATCTGCCGTGTCGACCCCTTTGGCAGCGGCGACCCGATCCAGGTATCCCGCAAAGGCGAGCAAATTGAGAGCTTAGCAGTTGCGCGCGAGGATTGGAGAATTGCCTACAGCCGGGAGTTACCGGGCATCAACATCTGGCAGTATCGATTAGAAGGGGGTTTCCCTCCGAGTAAAGTTGTGGCCAGCGGCTACGGAGATGGGGAAGGATACCTTTCGCCTGACGGTCAGAAACTGCTGCTTGCCTCGGGCCGTTCCGGGAGCTTACAGGAGTGGGTCGCGGACGCGGATGGCGGAAACGCCCGTCAGCTTACCAATTTCGAGGGCGCGGATGTAACCACAGCCACCTGGGCTGGCAACTCAAAGGATGTAATCGTTTCCGTTCGGTCCAAGGATGCGGGGGAACGGATCTATCAGGCATCAGTGGAGGGTCCCGCGACACTGACACGGATGCTGGAAGGAGCAATGGCAACCAGCGTCTCGCGTGACGGAAAGTGGCTCTACGTGATAAAGATTACGGGACAGAAGCGCAGCATCTGGCGTACTCAACTCGCCGCGTCTGTCACGACGGAGCTGATTGCCGAAGACGGCGCGGCGGGCTTTGAATCGCTAGACGGTCTCTTCTTTTATTATGCCAAGAGAGACGCAAGCGAAGGCCTCTGGCGTCAACCGTTACCTCGCGGGCCCGCTACGCGCGTGGTGGAAAGGCTACACCGGCGAAACCTTTTCGCGATTGGAAAGAACGGAATTTTCTACATAGCCCCATTTCCAGGCGCGCCTTATCCGGCGTTGTTCTTCCAGGATTTCGCGGGAAACGCCGCCAAGCTGCTGCTGCAGTTTCGGCACCAGATTGAGTGGGGACTCAGCTTGTCGCCAGACGAGCGCTCGCTGGTTTTTAGTCAGCTGGATGCCGGCAACTCGGACATTATGCTGATCGACGGGTTTCGCTGACCGCCGGCCTGAGAGGCAAGCTCCAGGGATTTTTCAGAGGGACTGCTCAACATCCGATACAGCCACAATCTTGCATGTAGCCACACGGCTTCTATCGTTCCATCAGAGACGCCCAGTTCTCGAGCAGCCTCCTGGTTGGTACAGCCACTGAAGAATTTCAGTTCCACTACCGCTTGCGCGCGCGGGTCGAGTTTGCCCAGTTCGTCCAGCGCCTCGTTTAGCGCTAGAAACGAATCTTCGTCACGAACAAACCCCTGATCTGACTCCCCTACGGAAACGCGCATGAGACCGCCGCCCCGCTTTTGTGCCCGGCGTTTGCGCCCGTAGTCAACCAGCACCTGCCGCATCTGGTGGGCGGCAAGCGGCAGGAATACCTGACGATCCAGATCCCGGATGCTGCGCTTTCCAAAGAGACGCAAAAAAGCTTCATGGACGAGCGCGGTGCGCTGAAGAGTGTGGTTGTCGCGCTCTCCGCGCAGTAAGTGCCCTGCGATCTCCTTTAATTCCGCGTAGAAATCACTTAGGGGCTCGCGGTGCAGGCTTTCGTCTCTAGGTTGCACTGGATGATACTATACTACGCGCGAATCCCGGCTCACCTGTCCTTCGTACATTAATCCTTTCATTCAGCGTATCTCCGGCGCGGTCACAGTGTAAAACGATGCCGGGGATTTCTGGTTGTTGAAAGCGGTGGCGAGCCATGCCTGGGAGCGTGGGACGCCGGCCGAGACGCGAAGCTCATCGAAAACTGCCTGCACGCCGGACCCATTGGCAAAGCGGCCGATCGTCAGCGCGTTCTGGGGCATGGCGACAGTTCCCGAGCAGGCCGTGGGATAGGGACGGCCCACGCCATCGATATAGGCATTGAGCTGGGATTTAGCTGCATCGTAGGTAAGCGCCACATGATGGAAGGCGTTGTCGAGAGGAATGCTGCCGCTGGTGGCGCAATAGCCGCTGGTAGTATCCAGC
>DATLBY010000062.1:0-7173 GCA_035526665.1 Bryobacteraceae bacterium | reverse complement strand
GCGATTCCGAAGAGCCGCAGGAGCAGAGGATGAGGGCGAGAAAAAGGAAGAGGTATCGGATCACAGCAGCATGTCCAGCTTCAACGACCGCAGGTCGTCCAGCAGCAAGTCGGGCGAGCAGGCTGCCAGCTCTTCCCTGGTTGCAATTCCGGTGGCTACGGCAATGGAGCGAACGTTATTCATTTTAGCAGCCTGGATATCGTTCGGATGATCGCCGATCAGGGAGATCCGGGCCCCATCGGCGATGCATCCCCGCTTGCGGGCCTGCTGAATCGCCATACGGGCTAGTTGAGTGCGGGTCTTGGCCATTTCCGCAAAGGCTCCGAACCGGAAGAACTCGCGCAGCCCGGCGTGCTCCATCTTCCGCCACGCAATTCTGGTCAGATTGCCGGTCACCAGCGCAGCGGGAATATTGCGGCGCTGAATCCGGCGCAATAAGGACCGAACTCCGGGACACACCTTGCCATGCAGGTTGGGGCAGGTCTTCAGGTAAACGGCCTGCGCATGCTTGATAACGTCCGGCATGACTTGTCCGATGACCCGCTGGGAGACACCGGCGTTGCGCAGCATGGCGCGCACAATGTCGGGATCGAGCATGCCCTGGACGGGAATGTTGTCGAGCGTTGTTTCCACGCCGGTAACCCGGCGAACCGCGGCGATCAACGCCTCGCGGTGATGAGGTCCGGCCCGCCGAATCAACGTGCCATCGATATCGAACAGGATTAAAGCCTCGGCCGGCCGCGCCACTTCGCCCTTCACGTCCACTACTATAGCGGGATGGAGCTGAGTTTCCCGAACGGCAGTAAGCTCGAACTGATGCAGGGCGACATCACGAGGGTCCCGGTGGATGCCATCGCGAATGCGGCGAACTCCGGTCTGCGCGGCGGCGGAGGCGTCGACGGCGCGATCCACGCCGTGGGCGGTCCCGCAATCATGCAAGAGCTCGACCGGATCCGAAAAAAATCCGGCGGCTGCCCTACGGGGCGTGCCGTAGCCACCGGGGCCGGACGCCTGCCGGCAAAATACGTGTTTCACGCCGTAGGACCTATCTTTCGCAACGGCCGGCAAGGTGAGCCGGAACTGCTGGCCTCCGCGTACCGGGCCTGCCTGCAACAGGCCGATGAACATGAGGTGGCGTCGTTGAGCTTCCCTTCGATCAGCACCGGGATCTACGGATATCCGGTGGAACAGGCGGCCCGCATCGCCGTCGAAATCGTCCGCGAGCATCTGACCCGAGGGGGCTCCACGCTGCGCCGCGTGGTCTTCGTACTCTTCGATTCACGGACCCTGGCCGCCTACCAAAACGCGCTGGCCGCTCCGGCAGGCTAGAATCAAGGAAGATGCAGGTATTACAAGCGGGCCAGCACAAACTACTCCTTCTCGAGCTGGACCCGGATTTCATCAGCAACATCGCGAAACAGACCGGATTCGAACATAAATTGGCGGACGGACCGCGCAGTCTGACGCTGGAGCTCGCAGCGCCCGACCGGCAGGGGCCCCTGCTCCTGTTCGACGCCGCCGATCCGGGGAACCTCGGCTGGTTCTCGCGCTGCCAGTTTTATGTGGACGGGAACAGCGGAGCCGTCCTGCAAACGCCTATCTCGGTGGCGAACTTGAAGGATCGCACCGGGCGCACGATCCCCAACTCAATCCGCCTGCAGATTACCAAAGAACTGCCCGCCGATTTCCGGCTGCCGGGCAAGCAGCCGGTCACCGAGCAGATGATCTATGCGGTTCTGTACAACCTGCTGAATGCCTTCATGAATATCGGTGTGGGAGTGTGCGGCGGGAATATTGTAAAGCCGCTGGCCGGCCGCAGTGAAACCTTTGGCGCCCGCAACTAGATCTGTGGCCTTCAGCCGGTGGAGAGTACTCCTCCTAGTACTGAATGAATAGTACTTTTACGCAGCAAAAGATGGGCTAGTTTTCCGGAAATCATGGCATTCTCGTGTCTGGCTAGACACACGTTTCGGAGGGTGTCACAGCCCTTGTGAGGGCCGGCTCTGGCATAAGCCGGCCTCCTTGTTCAGGCGTTGACCGCCTTTTTCGCGCCTTCCACGATCTGTTCTACCTCTTTCTGGTATTCAGCCAGCAGTTCCCGGGTTTCCGCTTCAAATCGCATCACCAGCACCGGCTGCGTATTGGAGGCGCGCACCAGACCCCAGCCGCGCGGGAACAGGACGCGCGCTCCATCTACTTCCACAATGCTCCGGGCCGTCCGGAAATGATCGGCCACCTGTTTCACCACCGCAAATTTCATCTCGTCCGGCGTATCCACGCGAATCTCGGGAGTGGACACCATGGCGGGCAGCCCCTCGATTTGCGCCGATAAGGGACGGCCGGAGTTCGCGATGATTTCGACAAGCCGGCAGGCGGCGTAGAGCGCATCGTCGAAGCCGTAATAACGGTCGGCAAAGAACATGTGACCGCTCATCTCGCCCGCCAGTTCGGCATGCTCCTGTTTCATCTTGGCTTTGATCAGCGAGTGGCCGGTTTTGTACATGATGCCGTTCCCGCCCAGTTTCTTCAGCTCGTCATAGAGCACCTGGGAGCACTTGACCTCCCCGATGAAGGTAGCGCCTGGCTTGCGCGTCAGAATCTCCCGGGCATAGATCAGCAGCAGGTAATCGCCCCAGACCACAACGCCGTTTTCGTCGACTGCGCCGATGCGATCCGCGTCGCCGTCGAAGGCGATTCCCAGTTCCGCGCCCTCTTCCTTCACGGCATTCATGAGATGGGTCAGATTTGCTTCGACGGTCGGATCCGGGTGATGGTTGGGGAATCGCCCGTCCATGTCGAAGAACATCTCGACGGCCTCGCAGTTCAGCTTTTGCAGAATGCGATGCATGGCCGGTCCAGCAGTCCCGTTGCCCGCATCCAGCACCACTTTCACGCGGCGCTTGAACTGGAACTGGCCGGCGATCTCCTCGACATAGGGGGAGACAATGTCGTAGCTCTTCTCGGTCCCCTGCCCCTGCTCAAAGTCTTCTGCCTCCATCAGCTTACGCACCGATTGAATGTCGTCGCCGTGGATGGTGCTTCCACCGGAGACGATTTTGAACCCGTTATATTCGGCTGGATTGTGGCTGCCGGTAATCATCACGGCGCCATCGGCCTTCAGGTGGAAGACGGAGTAGTAGAGCAGCGGCGTGGGCACAACACCGACATCGGTGACCTCACATCCGGAGGCGAGCAGGCCTTTTATCAAGGCATTTCTGAGCCTTTCCGAACTCAGCCGGCAATCCCGGCCCAGGTTTAGCTTCCGGCCGGCTTTGCGCTGTAGAAAGGTTCCGACGGCGCGCCCCAATTGCTCGATATCGGCGCTCTGCAGTTCACTTTCGGCAATGCCGCGAATATCGTATTCGCGAAAGATAGTCGATTTGAGCATACGTACAATCTTAGCCTTTGCTCACGAACGGATTGCCTTCGATTAGAAATCGCAGCGGCCAGTCGGCGCACTCGCGAATCCCGATCCGCGGCGTGGTTTTTATGGTGAATTTGCCGGATGCCGGGGGAGACTCCACCAGCAACGGCACGCGGGTGACGTCGCAGCCGTTCAACGCCCGGGTGATGCCCAGAGCCAGGGTCAATTTGCCCGGTCCCGATGCCAGAGCCTCCAATTTTCGCGCCTTGGGCCTGCGCTGCTGCATGATTTCGATGCCGCGAACCGGCTCCAGCGCGCGGATTAGGACGCAGCCGGCCTTCCCCTCGGCCTCACACACCAGATTCAGGCACTCGTACATGCCATAGATGAAATAGACATAGGCATGTCCCGGCGGACCGAAGATCACGCGTGTTCTCCCCGTGATGCCGCGGGCGGAGTGGGAGGCGAGGTCATTACCACCCAGGTAGGCTTCGGTCTCGACAATTTTGCCGGCCGTCTCGCCATGGACGACGATCATTCCCAGTAGATCGCGGGCGACGTCGATGGTCGGCCGATTGTAAAAGCGGCGCGGAAGAATCACTAGGGACGTACCGCGGCCGGCCTCAAACGGAATCTATACAAGAGCGCACCCGCTGCAACCGTCAAAATTGCAACGATCGCGACGCGTGGCTGCAGCGTCAGGCCATAGACGGTCATCCACAGTCCTACGAGCAGAAATACGGCGGGTACTAGCGGGAATGCGAAGCTCACTACACGCAGCCTGCGCCAATCGGGGCGGCGCCGGAATACGAAGAGGGACGCCACCGACATCGACGCGAAGAAATTCAGCAGAAACCCGATGTAGAGAACCAGCTGCGGGAACGGCGTGAGCGTCATCGCCATGGCGCACAGGCCCTGGCAGAGGATCGCAATGGTGGGGGTGTTGCGCTTCGGGTCCACCTTGGCGGCGGTCGCGAAGAAGGCGCCGTTTTTCGCCATGGCATAGTACAGGCGCGGCCCGATGGTGACCATGGCATTCACCGTGGAGATCAGGGAGACCGCCATCAGTACGCTGAAGACGCCGGCGATTTCCGGACCAAACAGGCGCGAAGCGGTGAGCGAGCCGACCGCCAACACCCCCTTCATGTCGGCCAGCGGCGCGGCGTAGATAAACACGACATTCAGCGCCACGTAGAGCAGCGCTACCAGCGTAGTCCCAATGGTGAGTGCTAGGGGCAGCGTGCGGGCCGGCTGCTGGACCTCCTCGGCCACGTAGGTAGCGGCATTCCATCCGCTGTAGCTCACATAGATCCAAAACAGGCTGATGGCAAACTGCTGCGCGATGGGCTTGGAGGAGGTCCGCGCCGTGATCATGGAGAAATGAGACCAGTCTCCGTTGCCTGCGATAAAGGCCAGCAGAATAAAGCCGAGCAGCACCACCAGCTTGGTGCCGGTCAAGGCATTCTGAATGCGGGCCACCAACCTCAGGTTCATGCAGTTCATGAGCGTGAACACCCCGATCAAGCCGGAAGCCAGGAGTTGCGCGCCTCCCAGTTTCAAGGAAAAAGTGCCGGAGCCGACAACGAAGTTTGCGCTCGCCTGCTTCACCCACGGGAAGAAGAAACCGACATAATCCGAGAACGCCAAAGCAGCGGCGGCGATCGGTGCCGAAAAGCCGGCGAAAAATGAGACCCATCCCGTCATGAAGCCCCAGGTGGGGCCGTACGCTTCGGTCAAGTAAACGTATTCCCCGCCCGATCCCGGATAATTCACTCCCAGCTCCGAATAGCAGAACGAGCCGAACAGGGCGCAGACCGCGCCCACCACCCAGATGAGAAGTAAGAGTTTGGGATCGCCCAGGTCGCCTGCCAGAAATCCGCTGGAGGTGAAAATTCCCGTCCCGATCATATTCGAGACAACCAGGGCGGTGGCACTGGTGACGCCCAACTGCCGCACCAGCCGCGCTGTGGACCTGCCCGGCGAGACCATTTCCGCCTATTGTAGCGCCCGGATACGGAGATGGTTTAGACCTAACGGCAGCCGGAGTGCCGAGTCGCCAAAAACTCATCGAATTAATTTTGCATCGGACAAGATGCTCGGACATGAGGCCACTTGGCCCTGCTAAACTGAAAACTTGCAGTAATAACCCCGCGTCCACATTTCTGCACGGGGGTCTTGTGCGTTCTCTTCTTCTTTTCCTATGTATTCTCGTCCCGGCATTCACCCAAAGTGTTTCGCCATTCGGATTCGAACCCAACCTCGGCCAGTTTCCTCCCACTGTCCGTTTTGTGCGCCGGTCGTCGGGCAATCCAATCTATGTCACACGCGATGCCCTGGTTCTACCTAACCGCATTCGCCTCCAAATAGCCGGCGTAGATCCTGATGTGGTTCCCATGGGCGACTCGGCGCCAAGCACGGCCTATAACTTTTACGAAGGCAGCAATCCATCGAACTGGCGCACCAACGTTCGTCTGTTCGGCGGTGTGCGCTTGGCGAACATCTACCCGGGAGTCTCTGCTCTCTTCACAGCGCCTATGCTGAACCCTCTTGCTCCGGGCTTGCTTGACCGGGGAAAACTGATTTTGACGATTCAACCGGGTGCGGACTTGGAGCGTTTTCGGCTTCGAGTTCTGAACACGGGAGCGATTCCGTTTGAAGGGCCAAGCGGCATTTGGTTTGTCGGTGGGAATATCCCCGGCGTCTTTAACGTCACTGCGGAGACTACACAGACTGATGGCGGCAAGCGTGTCGCCATCCTTTCCAGTCTGAAAATCGAGTCCCCGGAACTACTTTCCATCGAGGTTCCCGGCCGAAACCCGGCATTGCCGACGGAAGTGGAAATCAGTTTTCCGGGCTATGATTTCAGCAATTCCCCTCCACCGGCCAGGGCCAGTGATGGGAACCGTTATGTCGCATCCTATGTGGAGCAACCGGTCGATTTTGGCGAAGATGGAAGGCTCTATTCGACGGCTGGCGGCGGAAGGGGCCACGATGGAATCCTGACACGCCTTGATGATAGCGGCAAGGCGATTTGGGTGAGCCTATTTGGCGGGGCGGGGGACGACTTCGTCAGCTTTCCAACTCCAACAATGGATGGTGTCGCGGTATCAGGCACGACTGATTCCAGTGACTTGCCGGTCACTTCCACTGCACCAAGGTCAAAACTGAGTTCCACGCGGGATGTCTTCCTCGCTTTTTTCAACCGAGAGTCCGGACGGTTGTTGAACGCCACCTATCTAGGCATCGAAGGCGTGGCATGGCCGTTACAGCAAATGTCGGATTCCGGGCGCGAGCTGGCGGTGGGCGGCGGAATTCAGACAGGCGATTCGAGTTTGGCTGAGAGGCGCGGCTATCTAGTCCGGTGGAACCCTGGCGAAAATCGATTCGTTTTTTCACTGCGGTTTGATTCGCCAGTGACGAGCATTGCATTTGACGCGATCTCCAACCTCTATTTCGCGTCAGCTAATCCTTTGGTTTCCAGCTTTCGACTAGCTGTCGGTGTCGTGGATGCGAGCGGTAAACAGCAAGGACCATTGGTCACCATTGACGCACCGGCCGGGTTTGAGGATGCCCGATTCAATGACGTTCGACTGCTGCCAGCCGGCGGAGGAGATTTCTGGGCAGCCTATCAGCTCGTTCGACCGGAAGCCCACGATAGCGGTCCGCAACTTGCGATCGCGAAAATCTTGTCGGCCCGCGGCCAAGTGGTTTTGAACCGCGTGATTGCGACTGCCGGTTCATTGGCTGGATTCGCCTTCACTCCCGCCGGGAACCTCAAGCTGCTGGTGCAAAACACCAATGCAACCGAA
>DATLBY010000061.1:0-5411 GCA_035526665.1 Bryobacteraceae bacterium | reverse complement strand
TGAAATTTGACACAGTACACGTCCTGGTATATAAATCCTAGACCACCCGTCATCCATGACACGAACCATCGCACTCTGTCTGTGTGCTGCCTCCGCCGCTCTGCTGCATGGCCAGGTCGCCGGCCGTATTAGCGGTTTTGTCCGCGACCCTTCAGGCGCTGTCCTTTCGGATGCCACTGTGACGGCGGTGTCGGTGGAACAGCAGCTCACACGCACCGCCAAGTCGGATAGCACGGGGTATTTCAGCCTGCTGGCGATCCCGCCGGGCGTCTATGAAGTCGCGGTTGAAGCCCCGGGTTTCGACAAGCAGGTACAGACCAACGTGCAGCTCGCACAGGGTGAGAGCCTGCGCCTGGACGTAGCCATGCGCCTGGGTGCTGTCCGCTCGGAGGTGACTGTATCGAGCACGGCTACACTCGTCAATACCACCAACCAGACGCTCGCCGGGCTGGTGGACGATCGCCGCGTGCAGGACCTGCCCCTGAACGGCCGCAACGTATTGGGACTGTCGAAAATCCTACCCGGCGTTACCCAAATCAACGCGCCGCAGGAGATGACCAATACCCGCTCAGGTCCCACAATGAGCGTGAATGGCGGTCGGGCGGTGAACAACAACTTCATGTTCAATGGCGCCAATTTCACCCACTTCGGACAGACCACCGGCATGAACTACCCGCCTCCGGATGCGGTGCAGGAGATCCGGATTCAGACACACAATTTTGGCAGTGAGTACGGCAATAACTCCGGCAGCCAGGTCAGCGTCACCTCCAAGGCCGGGTCCAATGCCTTCCACGGAAGTGCCTGGGAGTTTTTACGTAACGACAAGCTCAACGCCCGCAGCTTCTTTCAGCCCCGCCGTCCCACCAGCCGCCAGAATCAGACCGGTGTCGCGGCCGGCGGACCGGTCAGGAAGGACAAACTCTTCTTCTTCGGGTATTTCCAAAAGCTGTGGAACCGGCCGGAAGTCGGATCCACCGTGGACCTGGTTCCCACGGCGGCTGAGCGGGCGGGGGACTTCTCCGCCTTTAGCGCCACTCTTAAAAACCCTACAGATGCTGCCGGCCAGCCATTGATGAACGCCGCGGGCCAGCCGTGCGTAACCGGCAAGACCGTGAATCCAGGGTGTATCAGCCCAGCGGCCAGCAAGATCCTGAATCAGTTCGTTCCCCAGACGGCCAGCGGTACGTATGTCTCCTTCATTGCACAGCCCTCGGGCAACTACAGTTACATGGGCCGCGTCGACTACCTGCAGTCGGCGAAGCACAATGTCTTCGGCCATTTCTTTGACGATTCCTATCACCAGACATTTACCGCTGGAGATTTGCAGCCCTACACTACCGGCTCCCGAAACGTGCGTACCAGGGACTACTCGGCCAGCAGCACCTACACCTTCAGGCCCACGCTGCTGAATGAGGCCACCCTCGACTATATGCGGGCCTCTTCGTCGGACGATCCGGATAAGTACTATGCGCCGTCCGCCCTTGGCATCAACGTGCCGGCGGGCGCCAGCGGGGAGGGAATCGGCATCTCCGTCCAGGGCCGCTTCAATCTCGCCCCCGTCAATCCCAACGCGCAGGACTATATCAACTGGCACTTCCGCGACAGCATGAGCTGGATTCATGGGCGCCACACCACCAAGTGGGGCTACGAGCTTTATAAGATCGATTTCACACTCAACAGCAGGTTCACCCAGTCGCGCAGCATGACCTTCACCGGCGTACGCACCGGCAGCGCCATGGCCGACTTCCTGTTGGGCTCTTTCGATCAGCTCAGTGTCGGTTTCGGCCAGCCTGGCAGCAATCCGGTGGACTGGA
The DNA here is from genome assembly GCA_035526665.1 of Bryobacteraceae bacterium. Taxonomy (GTDB): domain Bacteria; phylum Acidobacteriota; class Terriglobia; order Bryobacterales; family Bryobacteraceae; genus DATLBY01. The sequence goes on along the minus strand of DATLBY010000061.1, from coordinate 3,597 downwards.
AGCATAACTTCTTCCTCCAGGATGAGTTCAAAATCTCTCCCCGATTTACGCTGACGTATGGCGCCCGCTGGGAGCCCTATTTTGCCTGGGACCAGAAGTATCACCGGCAAACCTCGACCGACGTTCCCAACTTTACGGCGCGCTCCAAGGTGCATCCCGACGCCCTCCCTTACGTCCGGTTTCCCGGGGATCCGGGCCTGCCCGGCAATGGCAAGCTGAGCTATGACGATCTGAACAATGTCGGACCCAGAATCGGCTTTGCCTGGGACGTTTTCGGCAACGGCCGCACCAGTGTTCGCGGCGGCTACGGCATCTTCTTCGATCAGCTCAGCGCCAACGTGGTGCACACCTCCGAAGCGCCGTTCGCGGGAACCGATGTGTTGAGGCAGGGCCAGATGGATGACCCCTACCGTTCGTTGGGGCGTGTGCTGCCGCCCCTGGGAATCTTATCCGGCGACTTTGGATGTGTTCCCATCGCCGCCTTCCCGGGCGTGCAATGCGCCTTCCCCCTGCCGGCCAACCTGGTGACCACCGATATTCGCCTGGTGGTCCCCTATACCCAATCGATGAGCCTCACCGTGGAGCGTCAGCTTCGCAGCGACCTGGCCATTGAGGTCAGCTACGCGGGCAAGCTTTCGCAGAAGCTCGAGGGGCATCGCCACTGGAATCCCGCCGTGTATGCTCCGGATCCGCTGACCGGCCAGCCGCCGACCGCGCAAAACGTGAACAACCGGGTGCTGTATCCGCAGACGCGCGGGCTCTTCAACACCCAGTCGCGTTTCCTGGGGAATGATTATCGTTCCGGCTATCACAGCGCGCAATTCCGAGTAAACAAGCGCTTCAGCCGCGGCTTGAGCTTTCTCGGCTCCTATGTTCTATCCAAAGGATTGGACAACGTGATCAGTCCCGATCCCGGGTTGACCGGAGGCGTGGGAAATCCGTTCAACCTGAAGCTTGAGAAAGGCCGGGGCAACTACGATCGCCGCCACGTCGTTTCCGCCAGCTGGTTGTGGAGTCCGCAGCTGCATTTCAATCAGCCCGTATGGAAGCGCGTGTTCGACGGCTGGAGCATCGGGGCAATCCACATCCTGCAGAGCGGCGCGCCCTTGAACTTCGTGATGGGCACCGATGTCGCGCTCGACGGAACGGGACAGCAGAATCTGCAGCACGCGCAGTTGGTTCCCGGCATCACCTATGACCAGATCTCCATCGAACATCCCGATAGAAACGCTTTCGTGAGCCGCTTCTTCAACACCGCCGCCTTTGTCCCGGTGGCGCAGCTGCCGCGCGGCATCTATGGCAACGCCGGCCGCAACATTATCAACGGTCCTGCTTTCGCCAACACCGATGTGGCATTGATGAAGGCAATCGCCGTGCGCGAGCCGTTCCGGATTGAGCTTCGCGGCGAGTTTTTCAATGCCTTCAACCAGGTTAACTTCGATGCGCCGAATGTCCAGGCCTCTTCGAGCAGCTTCGGACGGATTCTGACCGCCCAGCCGGGCCGCGTCATTCAGCTGGCGGCGAAGATCATCTGGTAGACGAGCCGAACAGATTTTATGATCAAAACAACCATTGCACTTATCGCACTAACTGGAATTCTGGCCGCTCAGGAGAGCCGGCGCGAAATCGTGAATGCGGCGCCCACGCCCGCGCAGGACGCGAAGCCCAACAGCGACGCCGTGCCCGACGTCTATGCCGTCAAAGGACAGTTCGAACGCGTCATCACGCTTCGATTCAAGTTCAATACCGATCTGCTGGCGGGTCTCGAGAAGATGGTCAAGCAGGAGAAGATTCGCAACGCCGTCATTTTGGCCGGCGCCGGGTCGGTCCGTGGCTATCATATCCACCAGGTCAGTAACCGGGATTTTCCATCAAAGAACATGTTTGTGAAAAATCCCACTGAGCCGGCTGACGTCGTCAGCATGAACGGGTACATCATCAACGGAAAAATCCACGCGCACATGACCCTGGCTACGCCGGACAAGGCGTTCGGCGGGCACCTGGAGCCCGGCACGCCTGTCTTTACCTTCGCCATTGTGACGATCGGCGTCATGAACGACGGCGTGGACTTCAGCAAACTGGACGACAAGACTTACCGGTAACCATGAAATCACTTTCTCTTGCATTTATCTGCCTGGCGCTGCCGGCGGCCGCCCAGGTGAGTGTGACCCGTTCGGCCGATCGCATCACGGTCGAGATCGATGGCAAGCCGTTCACGCAGATGTTCATCGGACCCGATGCCGCCAAGCCCTATCTTTTCCCGTTGCGTGCGGCGTCCGGAACTCTCGTGACTCGCGGCTTTCCGCTGGACGAGTTGCCCGGCGACAGTAAGGATCATCCGCATCACCGCGGTCTGAACTTCGCTCACGCAGACGTGAACGGAAGTAACTTTTGGGCGAATGAAGCCTTCAACCCCGGGGCGAAGGGCAAGATCGTTCTGGATAAGGTCGAGCGCCTGCAAAGCGGCCGGAAAAAGGGAAGTCTCCAAGCCTCCTTCAAATGGCTGGACGCCAAGGGGACTGCTATCCTGTCCGACCGGCGCACCATCACTTTCTATTCGCAGCCGGCGTTGCGCACCTTCGATTACGACATCGTGTTAACTGCCCTCGAGACCGCCAGATTCGGCGATACGCATGAGGGCTCCTTCGGAGTCCGTGTGGCCTCGTGGTTGGAGGAGCCGGCGCCCAAGTATGTCCCCAAGGCGTCCAAAGAAGATGTCAGGCCCACGGAGCCCAAGCGTACCGGCAGGATCCTGAATTCTGAAGGCCTGGAGACCGAAGCACAGGTGAGGGGCAAGCGCGCCAATTGGGCCGATTATTCGGGAGAATATAAGGGAGAGAAGCTGGGCATTGCCATCCTGGATCATCCCTCCAATCCGAGGCATCCCACGTACTGGCATACCCGTGGCTACGGCATGTTTGCCGCTAATATTTTTGCCGTCAGCGATCTGGGCAATGAGAAGGCCAAGGACGGCAGCATGACACTCAAGCCAGGTGAACAGTTGAAATTCCGGTATCGCGTGGTGATCCATCCGGGCACTCCGGAGAGCGCCGGCATAGCCAAATTGTACTCAGACTACTCGAAATAGAGGTACACTCAGAGCGCTTTTGTGCGTCCACTGAATGGAGCATACGACCGGTCATGAAAATCACTGTGTCTCATAATAAGGGCCTCAAGGAAGCGATGCGCATCGTCGATCAATCCTCAGATGATCTGTTTAAAGGCATCCCCGCGGGTCCCATCGAGATTGTGGATAAGCAGAAGTCATGGAACGGCTCGACGATGACCTTTTCGGTCACTGGGAAGATGGGGTTCTTCAAAGCTCCTCTTTCCGGCACCGTTCTGGTGACCGAAAAAGACGTGACCATTGAATGCGAGTTGCCTGGTTTGCTGAAACGATTCATGCCGGAGGACAAGGTGAAGTCTAACGTCGAGGCCAGAGTCCGCGGCCTGCTGGGCAGCGCTCCGGTTACCAAGGCGTGACCCCGATCACCCGCCGGCAATTCTGCCAAACCGCTGCTCTTGGCAGCGTCGCTGGTCTCGCTTGGCCGCAAGACCGCCTGCCAAACATCATCTATGTGCTGGCCGACGATTTGG